>DASQHA010000134.1:0-28707 GCA_035632335.1 Terriglobales bacterium | reverse complement strand
AGCTTTAACTCTTGTTTCCAAGTCCCCAAAGCGGACCTGGAAAGCGTTGTCGCAGCCCGACCTCGGCAGTTCTAGTTCCTTCATTCCCTTCCGTAACCAGGGGTAATGACGGGGCGATGTTACTTTTGAATTCTGGAAGTAATGCACGTGCGCACCTGCCTGGTTTTTGGCTAGATGCGCCGTCGGGGATCGAACTGGGACGCCGAGAGGGAATCTTCAGAGTTCAGCAATCTGAAATTTGACACTTCTTTGGGCCCCTGCAATTTCTCTGGCCAAAAGGGATCTGTCCGTCAGTCCCTATCCCCGTTTTTAAAGGAAATTTCATGCTGAGGATTGGTGTTTTAGTTTTAGCAGTCGTTTTTCTTATCGGCTGCGGGGGAGGAAGCATGCCGTTCACTCCTCCTCATAGTGGATCGTCGGGCGGCACTAGCTCGAGCTCTTCGGGCAGTGGAACTTCCACCAGTGGGTCGTCAGGAACCGGCACCTCCAGCAGTGGGTCTTCCGGCAGCGGCACTTCGACCAGTGGATCGTCGGGTAGCGGAACTTCCAGCAGCGGGTCTTCGGGCAGCGGTACTTCCTCAAGCGGATCTTCGGGCAGCGGAACCTCCACCGGAGGGTCGTCGGGTAGCGGAACTTCGTCCAGCGGATCGTCCGGCAGCAGCGGATCATCGGGCACGCCGACCGGAGTGGTTGGGCCGAGCACATTCACATTTTCGGGTTACAGCTGGGGAACGGACGGCGGATCGGCTCCTCCGGTCGGCAACGTGAACGGGAATGTAGGCAACTTCGATCCCAACAACGTGACCGTCGGGTCCGAACTTGTCTTGTCGCTCACCCAGACCCAGAATGGCAGCCAGATTGTGTCCAGCGGGTCGGAAGTCATCTCCAAGCAGACCTTCACCTATGGCACGTTCGAGTTCACTTCCCGGGTGTCGGAAGCGCTTTCGGGCTCCGATGCTTCCGGCTTTCTTTATGCCTCGAACTCCGCCACTGAAATCGACATGGAGCAGGTCGGCAACAAGGCGGATGCGGTCGACTGCACTAATTGGAGAGGAACTTCAGACTTCCAGGACACGCAGGTCTTTGGCTTCGACCAGACCAACAGCCACGATTTCAAAATTGTCTGGCAGCCCAGCTTTGTGGACTGGTATGTGGACGGCCAGCTGGTGGTGCACCATACCCAGGCGGTGCCCAGCGCTCCCGCCTACTTCCTGTTCAACCTGTGGGGCACGAATAACTCGTCCTGGGGAGGCACGGCGACGATTGGACCGACCCGCTATATGTACATCAGCAACTTCAAGTACTCGCAGTAGCGGGTAATGGCTGAATTCGAAATGCCAATCTCGAAGTGGCGTCATCCTGAGAGACTTCAGTCCCGAAGGATCTGGCGCGCAGCTGCACAATTGCAGCATCTCTCCGATGAACTCTCCTTCCTCTCCGGGTTTGCAGAGAGCGGAAATGCGCTCCTGCAAATCCGGTTTTTTCTGGGCTCATTTTCTAGGATCTTGCCGAGAAGAACTGCGCGATGCTCTTCACCACCATTTTCTGCTGTTCTTCAGTCATCTGCGGAAATACGGGCAGCGCCAGAACATGCTGGCTCGCTTCCTCGGACTGCGGGAATGCGCCGGGGCCATAACCCAGAGCGGCGAAGGCGGGCTGCAGATGAAGCGGCGAAGGATAATAGATCTCTGAAGGAATGCCGGACGCGCGTAAGTGTTCCTTGAGCTGGTCCCGGCGCGGCGTACGAACTACAAACTGGTTGTAGACGTGGCGCATGCCCTCGGGCTCGATCGGCAAAGTGATCACCTCGTCCAGGCCGGCCTGCTGGAAAAGCTGGCGATAGCGCTCGGCATTGCGCCGCCGCGCCTTGGTCAGCTCTTCAAGATGCTTGAACTTGATGAGCAGGATGGCGGCTTGCAGGCTGTCCAGGCGGCTGTTCATCCCCAGCAGGTCGTACTGGTATTTCTTGCGACTGCCGTGATCGCGCAGCACCGAGATGCGTTCGGCGAGCTCGGGATCGTTGGTGGTGATCATTCCCCCGTCCCCTGCCCCGCCCAGGTTCTTGGAAGGGAAAAAGCTGAAGCATCCACAGGCCCCGATGTCGCCGACATACTCGTCGCCGAAGCGGGCGCCGATCGACTGGGCGGCATCCTCAATCACGGGAATGCCGTGGACGCGGGCAATCTCGCTGATTTTCCCCATCTCGGCCGGCAGTCCAAAAAGATGTACCGGCATGATCGCCCTGGTCCGGCGGGTGATGGCGGCTTCGAGGCGGGTCGGGTCGAGGTTGTAGGTCTCGCGATCGATATCGACGAAAACCGGCTTGGCCTTGAGCCGGGCGACGCTGCCCGCGGTAGCCACGAAGGTAAACGGCGGGGTGATGACCTCGTCGCCCGAGTCGACCCCCAGCGCCATCAGGGCCAGCAGAAGCGCGTCTGACCCGGAAGCGCAGCTGACGGCGAAACTGGAGCCGATAAAGGCCGCGATTTCCGCCTCCAGTTGCTTCACCTGCGGCCCCATGATGAACTGCTGGCTCTCGAGGACTTTATCCACGGCAGCGCGGATGTCTTCCCTCATGGTGGCGTATTCGGCCTTCAGGTCGAGAAACGGAAAGAGCAGTTTGGGGGCGGCTGGATCGGGCGCGGGTGGCTTGGCGAGAGTTTGCCTGGAGTTCACTCCATAACTATATCGCGACCTGTGTGGTCTGCATGGTCCGTGTGGTCGCGGGCGACCCGCCCGCGAGGGTTTGGATTCAGCAACGGCACCCCGCCCCTGCCGGCTCAAGTCAAAAGCCGCGGGCGGGCCGCCCGCGACCACATAGTAACTTTTCGGTAACTTGAGGCCGCTTGGTCAGTGACCTTCGTACTCAGGCTGGCCTGGAGAATGCCCGTATAATCAACGTAAATCGGAAGGACTTTGTGCGCGCAAAGGATTAGGGTGGACCCTGTTCTGGCATCGGCGATCTTCGTTCTCGGGCTGGCCTTCGGCAGCTTCCTGAATGTGTGTATCTATCGCTTGCCGCGTGACTTATCCGTGGTGCGGCCACGGTCAGCGTGCCCCGGCTGCGAGCGCCCCATTGCAGCCTACGACAACATCCCGGTTTTGAGCTGGCTCATCCTGCGCGGACGCTGCCGCAATTGCAAGGCTTCTATTTCGCCGCGCTACCTGGTGGTGGAGCTCTTGACCGGGGCGGTCTTCCTCGCGACTTACGCGCATTTCGGCGCCAGCCTGGCGACCCTCAAATATTGCGCTTTCGGATTCCTGGTGCTGGGTCTGATTTTTACCGACGCCGAAACCCAGCTTTTGCCGGACAAGATGACTCTCCCGGGGCTGGCTTTGGGACTGGTGTTCAGCCTGATGGTGCCGGTCAACGATCTGGCGTCGCAGCTCCTGCCCGGTCTGGTATCGCTGCCGGTGAGTTCCGACGTTTCCTGGCACCTGCTGTCGCTGGTGGACGCCGCCCTGGGCGCAATCGTCGGCGCTTCATTCATCTATGGGGCGGGCGCTATCTATTTAAGAGCCCGGGGCGTGGAGGGCATGGGCTTTGGCGATGTGAAGCTGATGGCCATGGTGGGCGCGTTTCTCGGCACTAAATTGACCATCCTTACTTTGTTTTCCGCCTCGATCGCGGGATCGCTGTTTGGGATATCGACAGTGTTGGCAGTGTGGATTAAGCGCACCCGCCGGCGCATGAAACGCAATCACGAATCCGCTCCGGAAGCGCGGCGGCGGGCCTGGGAATCGGCCGCGATCGCGCTACGCCGCCATCAGATGCCGTTTGGCGTCTTTCTTGGCGGTATGGCCATGGTCGCGCTGTTCTACGGCAACAGTTTCCTGCGCTGGTACTGGGGGTTGCTGTGAGACTGGTCACAAATCCGATCGTGTTGCGCATGGCGCTGGTGTTCGTGGCGGCAGGCTTCGCATTCGTGGTGGGGCTGCTCCTGATGCGGCGCATGCGCCGCAGCATCAGCGAGGAAGTTTCGTTTTCCGGCACGCCCTCCGTGTCCGAGAGTTTTCCGCTGCATATGTATCACGCGGTGATCCAGCAATTGAAGCAGCAGAAACATGAGCTGCAGAGCCTGCAAGTGCTGGAGCGGCGCCGGGCCAAAACGTCGGAAAACATCAGCGCCGCCGTGCTCTCGAATCTTTCATCGGGCGTGCTCTTCTTCACGCCGAACGGCCTGGTGCGGCAAGCCAATGCATCCGCGAAACAGATTCTCGGATTTGCCTCGCCCGCCGGGATGAGCGCCAGCGAGATATTTCGCGAAGCCGAGTTGATTTCTTCAACGCAAAACGCCTTCGCGAGTGTGGCCGACGCGGTCAACATCGCCTTGCGCGAGAAGACCCGCTTCCAGCGGATGGAAGCGAGCTATCGCACTCCGGCAGGCGGGCAGCGCACCCTGGACATCACGGTAAGTTCGGTGCATGCGCCGGACAGCGAAGGGCCGGGCGCCGCCTCTCCCAGCGCCGCCGGCGCGGGCGTTGCTTCTCCGAGCGTTGCTTGTCTGGGTGTTGCCTGTCTGATCAATGATCGCACTGAAGTGGCCGAAATTCGCCGGCAGCAGGAATTGCGCGGTGAAATGTCGAGCGAGATGGCGTTGGGGTTGCGCAACTCGCTGACCACCATCGCGGGATACGCACAGCAGCTTGCCGCCAGCCGGGATGCGGAATTGGCACGGCAACTGGCGGCCGACATCGCCGCCGAAGCGGCCCACCTGGATCGCACGATTGGCGGCTTTCTCGCAGGCGCGCGAGCTGCGAAGGCC
The DNA here is from genome assembly GCA_035632335.1 of Terriglobales bacterium. Lineage (GTDB taxonomy): Bacteria > Acidobacteriota > Terriglobia > Terriglobales > Acidobacteriaceae > JAIQFF01. The sequence goes on along the minus strand of DASQHA010000134.1, from coordinate 23,941 downwards.
GGTTCGAGAGCTTGAGTTTGACTACGTCAATGCCGCCTTCAGTTGGATCGAGACGGCAGGACTGAAAGAAACGGAGCACCTTATGAAGCGCATCGCATACGTTTTTCTGGCGGGAATCGTTCTGGCGGGCATGCTGGTCACGCTCTCCGGCGCACAAAACGAACCTTTGGGCGACTATGCCCGTTCCGTCCGCAAGGATGAGAAGCCGGCATCGGCGAAAAAGTACGACAACGACAATTTGCCCACCTCGGACAACATCAGCGTCGTCGGCAATGCCACCGACACGACCGGCCCCGAAGACGCCAACCCGGCGCCTGACGCCAACGCCGCCAAGCCGGAAGATGGCACGGCCACGCCCGAGGCGAAGGACGCCACCAAGAAGGACGACGGCGCCGACGCACAGAAGGTGAACGACGAATGGAAGCAGAAGATTGCCGATCAGCAGGGCAAGATTGACCTGCTGTCGCGGGAATTGGATGTGACCCAGCGCGAATATCGTCTGCGCGCCGCGGCTTTCTATGCCGACGCCGGCAACCGCCTGCGCGGCTCCGCTACATGGGACAAGGAAGACGCCCAGTACAAGCAGCAGATTGCCCAGAAGCAAAAGGCAGTCGATGACGCCAAGAAAGCGCTGGACGATCTGAAAGAACAGGCACGCAAGGCAGGCGTGCCCGCCAAGCTGCGCCAGTAGGCTGGGACGATCGAGCTCACCCAAGCCTCCGGCTCAGGCCGGAGGCTTTTTTAATTGTGAACCCGGGCTGCGGATCTGCTCCGTTCGAGAATCTGTTTCACATGGTGCCGGCCGTGGACCAAGTGGAACTTCCGCCATTGCCGGGCTGTCAACGGGCCGAGCACAGGATGGTCCAGAACCCTGACGCGCGAACCGTAACGCGCTTCGCAATCCGCGATAGCTTTGTCCATCGTCACAATCTGCGGACCGATTTCGGCGACGACTTTTTCCGCCAACACACCCCGGGGAAGGACCTGGTCAGGAGACTTCCGTCCTTTAGGAAAATATCCAAGCCCGGTGACGGCGGTGGTAGCCACTCTTTGTTTCAGGGTGGGAATGCCGGCCAGCGGCTTTCCCGCCTTCAGGCAGCGCTCAAAAGCCTTTTGCGTTCCGGTGTAGGTCAGATAAAGATGTTCGAGTACTTGCGCCACACTCCACTTCCCTTCCGGCTGGCGCGTCAGTTCCTCGACGCTCATGTCCCCGGTCGCGGAAGTAATCGTCTGACGCAAACGTTCCAGATAAGAATCCATGGCCCCTCGGATTGCTCTCTCTAGTAGAATAGGCCCCGGCATTTCCGGTTGCAAAATTTCATACGCGTGACGGGAAGGTGGCTATGAAGAAGTTGCTTATGGCAATGCTGGCCCTGCTGCTGATGACGGGTTGCACGTCGCAACCAACCACGCCGGCGCCGGCCGAGAAACCCCAGCCCAAGCCGGCGGAATTTGTCACCGGGCGGGTCGCCTTCCAGAAGCTTTTGATCGCCTCGCGGGGTTGGGCGCGAGATGCCCAGCCCTACCGGCTCGAGTCCATGATCACCGACGACTCTAAGGGCAAAGAGGGAAAATCGGGAGTGTGGCGGGCCTCCTTCGCCTCTCCTCTGCAACGCGGCGTGAAGGCCTACACCTGGTCGGGAGAAGCCACCTCCGACCGCGGCATCAATCCCGGCACGGAAGATACCTATAGTCCGACCAATACCTCCACCCAGATTTTCGACGTGGCTTTCCTCAAGGTGGACTCGGACAAGGCGCTCGAAGTCGCGCAGAAGCATGGCGGCGATAAACTTGCGGCCAAGGACCCCGACACTCCGATTCTCTATATGCTCGACTGGAGTTCGGCGACCAACGAACTCATCTGGCACGTGATCTACGGCGTGAGTCGCGATGACTACAAGCTGAAGGTGGCAGTGAATGCCTCCAGCGGAGATTTTATCCGGGTGGAAAAATAGATTTCCGGCTGCCGTGCTGATTATAGGGGTCCTTCGATTTCATCATCCCATTCACTTCGCGAATGGAAAGATTCCGCTCAGGATGACAACTAGTTACCTGGCTCATGACAGCTGGTTATTGTTTGGCTTGGTCTTTTTCTGAAGGCTGGCTGGCCTTGATTTTTTCCAGCGCCTTCCTGGCTTCTTCCGCCTGGGGACCGGTGGGCAGGATTTTCAAATACTCCTGATAGCACTCGGCAGCTTCGTCGAGGCGGGCCAGTTTCTCCAAAGCCTGCGCCATGCGGAAATTGGCAAAGGCGTCGTTGGGCTTGTAAAGCAGGGCCTCGCGATAGCGTTCGAGCGCCGCGCGGTAATTCTTCCTCTTAAAATAAAAATCTCCGACTTCGATATCTTTCGCGGCCCGATGGGGATCGAAGGTGTGAAATTCCTGCACGTCGCCGGGAGGGGCATTGTCGGCATCGTCCAGTGGCAGCGTGCTGTTGGGATGGTCTTTGGTGTCGTTCCGGGGCGGGGTCAGGTCGATCAGGGTATCCCGACTGGAACTCTCGCCGGCTTCCTGGCTGCGCTCAGAACGCGGAGGAGGCTGGTTTGGATTCGCATCCTTGCCCTCGTTCTGGTTCTGGCCCACGCCGGGCACAACCAGGCACAGACAGGCCGCCAGCAGAAAACTCAGTCGCCGCATCGACCTATTGTAACTCTGAAAGCGGACGGCGGACCTCGGACGGCGGACGTCGGACGAAATCCTAAGCTGGTTATGGCTGTGATGAAACCCTGAGGTCCGAAGTCCGAGGTCCGAAGTCCGAAGTACGGGGTCCGGTTAAAAAAAATAGCTGCTCCACGGGGGATGTGGAGCAGCTGGAGTTAGTGGAAAACTTCGGCGAAAAACTTACAGCGACGGCGGCGCCGGGGCAGCGGCGGTCGGCTGCGCCGGAGTCGCATCGGTCGAATTGGTCATGAGGCGGACATCCACACGACGGTTCTTGGCGCGTCCGTCTGCGGTCTTGTTCGACTCCACCGGCTTGTCTTTGCCCAGCCCGATCAAATAGATCTTGTGAGCCGGGATGCCATGCTTCGAAGCCAGGTACTGAATGACCGAATCGGCGCGGCGCTCACTCAGGGCATAGTTATAGTCGGCGCTGCCCACGGAGTCCGTACCGCCTTCGACCGTGATGATGTAACCCTTGGCGCTGGCCACGTCGGTGGAGAGCTGGTCAAGAGCTTCCTGCGCGGTCTTGGTCAGGTTGTCCTTGTTGAAGCCGAAATGCACCGCGGTCTCGGTGACCACGCGGTAGTTGTCCAGATTGGCCACGGTGTTCTGCAGCGAATCGACGCGATGGACAGCATTGTCGGCCGAGGTCTGAGCCTGGCCAGCCTGTTCGGCTGCGGCTTGCGCCTTCTGGTCAACCTCAGCGGCTTTGGCCGTGACCTGTTGAATGCCGGCTTGCGCGCGCGCATCCACGTCCTTGATAGCGTTGGTATTCTTGGCCGTCAGGTCATCCAGTTCATTGGTTTTATTGATCAGCGGCGTGGTCTCTTGCCGGACATAGTTCTTGCTGGCGCATCCGACCGTAGCCGCCATGCTTGTCGCCAGGAGAAAAATTAACGAAGTGCGATTCATTGTAGGAGGGCTCCTTCCTCACTCATCTCGCGAAACTCCAGGTTTCTCGAACCTGGTGGCAGAAATCTTGATCTCACCCGATCAAACCGGGGAGCGTTTCTCTCGCGTTCGCATTGTACAAGAGCACGGAAGATGCCAACGGTCGAAATGGCCGGGTTGTCCGTGAAATAGCTTATTTACAAGGGTTTAGCGCTCTATGCTTGCGCAGGCCCAGCGCCGGGGTTCAGCAACTTTCGTGCAAAGGCGCTATCCACTGAGGAAATTTTATATGGTGCAGTTTTATGCATGCGGAGGGCAAATCGTGGGAATCACCTCGCGCTTGTTCCGGCGGTAGACCCGGAAGTCGTTCTCGTCTACCGTGATCACGGGATGGCGGGGATAGAGTTCGCTCATGCGCACCAGGCACAAGTCTGCCAGATCGGGCTTGCGATCTTCGTATCGCCGAGCGAGGTCGCGAAGTTGATCCAGGTTCCGGGCACAATCAAAGGCGATCCGCAGCATTTCGTCTTGCACCAGGGCCAGAACATCAGCGCTCGAACCCAGGTGAAATGCGGCCTCGGCCAGGACCGCCTCGCAAGTGAGTAAGGGTTCGGTGATGGTCTTGGCAACGTCTACCGCCCACAGATGATGGTTATCGCCGCGATTGCTGAAGGCGACGATGAAGCCGGTGTCGGCAATGCCTTTCATCGCCGCGAGAACCCTTTCCGCGACGATAAGTCGGGTGCCCCGTTGATCTTTCCAGCGTGGCGCAGAAACCGCTGGTTTCCGCTCTCTGACTTGGCGCTTTCCAATTGCTGGCGGATGATGCGACCCATCGGCAAACCGGTCCGGCGGGATACCTCCTTCAACCAGGCCAGCAGCTCCTCGGTAAGACGTATGGTTAACGTATGACTCATATGCCGCCATTGTAACACACGGACTCAGCCTTCGATTCCCGGGCGCGGCACCCGAAGGGCGCTCGCTCGTCGCATATGAAGCAACATAAAATAGAAAGACCGCAATGGATCTGCAGGCCAAAATCCGCAGCTTGCCCGCCTCGGCCGGCGTGTACCTCTACAAGAACGCCGAAGGTGTCGTCATCTATGTGGGGAAAGCCAACAACCTGCGAAGCCGGGTTTCCTCATATTTCCGCGAAGGCCGCTGGGAGGATGCCAAGACCGATTCTCTGGTGCGCGAGGCAGTGGATGTTGACTACATCGTGGTGGCGAACAATAAAGAGGCACTGGCGCTTGAAAACCACCTGATTAAGCAGAAGAAACCGCGCTTCAACATCCTGCTGCGCGACGACAAGACCTATCCCTACGTCAAGCTGACTTTGGGCGAGCGCTTTCCCCGGGTCTATGTGACCCGGCGGCTGGGGAAAGATGGCAGCGCTTACTACGGTCCGTATTTTCCCGCCAACCTGGCTTATCGCATCGTGGACTTGATCCATCGACATTTCATGGTGCCGTCCTGCAAGGTTGATCTCACGCGCTTTCATCCGCGTCCGTGCCTGCAGTACTACATCAAACGCTGCCTGGGGCCGTGCGTGGAAGGCCTGACCACGCCCGAGATTTACCAGGAGGCAGTGCGCGATGTGAAACTGTTTCTCGAAGGCCGGCCCACCGACCTGTTGCGTTCGCTGCGCCAGCGCATGGAACAGACCGCCGAAGCGAAGGAATACGAGCGGGCGGCGAGATATCGGGACCTCATTTCTACGGTGGAGCAGTTGCAGGAGAAACAGCGCATCGCCGCTGTCGAAGGCGATGATGCCGATGTGTTCGGCTATCACTTCGAAAACGGGATGCTGGCGGTAAATTTGTTCCACATGCGCGGCGGCAAAGTGCTCGACCGGCGAGAGTTCTTCTGGGAAGATCTGCCGGAAACCGCCACCGACCAGGCAGAGGCGGGCGCCCTCACCCGCCCGGCCGAGCCAAGCTCGGTAACGGAGCCAGAACCCTTGACGGGCGAGGACGCCCATCACTCCGCCGGCTCATTCCATCCGGGCGAATTTTTTTCTGCCTTCCTCAATCAGCTCTACATCGGTCAGCCCTACGTTCCCCGGAACATTTATGTTCCCGTGGATTTCGAGGACCGGGAGGCGCTGGAAGACCTGCTGTCCGAACAGGTGGCAGGCGAGGCCGCCCGCCCCACACGAATTCACATCCTGGTGCCGCAGCGCGGGGACAAGCGGGCGCTTCTCGACCTGGCCGGCAACAATGCCAAGCAGTCTTACGATCAGCGCTTCCGGGTAATGAAACCGAACGCCAGAGCGATCCAGGAAGCGTTGCAGGACGCTCTCGGGCTGCCCGAACTGCCGAAACGCATCGAGTGTTTCGACATTTCACACATCCAGGGAGCCGAGACGGTGGCTTCCATGGTGGTGTGGGAAGACGGCCAGATGAAGAAATCGGATTACCGCAAGTTCATCATCCGCGATGTAATTGGCGTGGACGATTTCGCCTCCATGCGTGAAGTGGTCACGCGGCGCTACAAGCGCATCCAGGAAGAAAAGAAGAAAATGCCCAGCCTGGTGCTGATCGACGGCGGCCTGGGCCAATTGCACGCCGCGGCGGAGGCGCTGGAAGCCCTGGAGATCATCAATCAGCCGCTGGCGGCAATCGCCAAGCGCGAAGAAATTATTTATGTCTACGGCCAGGAAAGCGACCCGGTCGCGCTCGATCACCATTCGCCGGTGCTGCATCTGGTGCAACTGATCCGGGACGAAGCCCACCGCTTTGCTGTGACCTTCCATCGCAAGCGGCGCCAGATGCGCGACCGCTCGACCGAACTGAGGGAAATTCCCGGCGTGGGGGAAAGCACAACCCGGCGGCTGCTGCAGCATTTCGGCAGCGTTCAGGCCATCAAGCAGGCCGATTCCGCGGCGCTCTCCTCGGTGGTCACGCGCTCCCAGGCGGAAGCGATTCTGGATCACTTCCGGAAGCAGGACGCGCCGGTGCAGGCGGAGTCTTAACATTTACCGCCGAGATCGCAGAGGACGCCGAGGTAATGCTTCCGGAGCTTCCTGGCGAACTCGACGTTCTCTGTGGTGCCATTCCTTCCTGGATACTCCCCGTGAGAAAAAAGATCAGGTTGCCCTATACTGCATAGCCATACGCAATGCCTGGAGCTGCACCATGAAACTGTGCGCTTGCCTGATGATCGTGGTCTGCACGGCCGTCCTGTCCGTCCGCGCGCAGGATGAATCCGAGTCCGCGGTGCGATCGAAAATCATTGCCCTGGAAAAAGCCTGGAACCAGGCCTATAAAGCCGGCGACATCCGCGCGCTGGATTCGATTCTCGACAACCAGATCGTGCTGATCAACGACGACGGCTCGGTTCAGAGCAAGACCGAGTTTCTGGGAAGCGTGAAGGCCACCGGCAACAATTCCCAGGAACAGCAGGTTTCGCCGGAATCGATGAACGTGCACGTTTTTGGCAATACCGCGGTCGCCACCGGAGTGTTCCGAGCCAAGGGAGTCGAGGGCGGGAAGAGTTACGACCGGCGCGAGCGTTTTGTGGACACCTGGCTCTACAAGAACGGCAAATGGGTGTGCGTGGCCAGCAACGCAACCCCGGTCCTGCACTGAAAATGTAGGCGCGAGCGCCCGCGCTCGTGCGGACGAGCGCAGCTCGGCGAGGTTTTGCCAACGGCTCCTCGTCGGCCGGGAGCTACGTGAATTCGGAGACCTTCGAGACACGAATCTGCGGGCGGGTCGCCCGCGTCCACACAATCTATTCCCGATTTGCGATTGCTACGCGGAACAGCGGCTTGGCCTTTTCCGATGGCTCCATCTCGTACGTTTGTTCGGTTTTGGCCGGGTCGTAGTCGCGCCAGAGCCAGGTCATCTCCTCGGGAAATTCGGCAGCACCCTGGCCGGAGTTGTGCGTGCCTTTGCCGAAGCTGAAGTGAAAGTCATAGCCCTTCAGCTTGAGCGCGTTGGCCATGCGGATATTGGCCAGCGGCCAGCTTCCGTAGCGGTCGTTCTCCTGGTCCTCCGCCCCATCCTGCAGCCATATCCGGAGATTGCGATGGGACTCGCGCAAAACTTTCTCGGGATAATCCTGGCCTCCGTCCGGTATGGCGGGGTCTTCTTTCCACTGGATGCTGGCAAAGCTGCCGATCCAGGAAATCACGCGGCTGAAGCCCTCGGGCATCTGCCAGGCGGCATTGAAAGAACAGATACCGCCCGAGGACAACCCGGTGATGGCCCAGCTGTAAGCGTCTTTGCGGATGTTGTATCGGGCCTGGACATCCGCCAGAACCTCATCCCGCAGAAAACGGGCGTAGCGGTCGCTCACCGTGTCGTAGAGCGTGCTGCGCATGGAATCTTTGAGCGTCCGGTGCCACTTGTCCGAGTATGCCTTCACGAAATTGTAGGTCGGGGTGCCGGGCGAGTCGGCGATGTCGCCGGGATTGATGAAGACCGCGATCATCACCGGGATTTTCCTCTGCGCAATCAGGTTGTCGAGAACGTTGAGGGCGGGGTTATTGCCATCGCGATTGATGTACCCGCCGCCGTCCTGGAAAACAATCAGCGCCGCCGGCGTTTTCGGATCATATTGCGCGGGCACATAAATCCAATATTCGCTCTTCATGCCATCGTAAATCTTGCTGGTGTGGACGATCTTCTCCGACAGCGTGCCGGAGGGAACGCCGGGTTCGAGATAGGAAAGAGGACCGAACGCCGGCACATCCAGCTTGCCGCCAAACTTCGCCCCGTTGAGCAGGTAGTGGAAGGAGTGCAAACGGCCCACGGGCTCGATCTTTGCCGCCGCATACCAGAGGTCTGAGCCGTCAAGATGCTGCATTTGGGGCCCCGGAGCATCGTCGATGACCAGCGACGGCTGTGACGGCGCCTGCGTGGCAAAGAAGAAATCGGGGCCGCGGCCGGCCCATGCCGTCCCTTCCTTCAAATCTTTGGCCTCGAAGCTGCTGGCGATGGCATCCCGCAAACCCGCGCGATTGGACTTCGCCAGATCGATCAGCTGCGGCGCCGACATTTTCTCCGCGGCAGTTGCGGGGAGAGCGAGGAGGATCGACAGCAGGGCAAATTTCCACATGGCGAAACACTATACGCCCCAGCGGCGGATCGGAGCGATCCCCCGGCGGGTTTTGGGAACGATGGGATTTTTCGGCCGCAGGAATCAGACTGTGAATCGACAGCCGGGCCGCCGGTAGCTAAATTGAAGGAATCGGCGAGTCCACGAACGCCTCGACTGCGATGAACAATCTGAATGTAGTTGTTGCGCTCATCACGAGTGACAATGATTACCAGGCCGAGCAGGCAGCCTCTGCCACGGAGGCGGCCGCCCGGCTGGGCGTGAAAATCCAGATCATTTACGCTGACAACGACGCGGTCAACCAGACCCAGCAACTGATCAAGATCATCCAGAACACGTCGTTGCGTACCGATGCGATTATCGTGGAGCCGGTGGGCACCGAGATGATTCAGGTGGCCAAGGCCGCGGTCGCGGCCGGCATCGGCTGGGGGATACTGAATCGCGAATCGGAAAGGATTTCCGAACTGCGCCAGGGCCAGCGCGCGCCCGTCTTTTCTGTCACCACCGACCAGGTAGAAGTAGGAAGAATTCAGGGCAGACAGTTCGCGGCCCTGGCGAAACAGGGCAACGTCTTATATATCGAAGGGCCGGCAGGCGGCGGTGCTGCTGCCGCCCTGCGCACCCAGGGCATGCTTTCCGTCAAGCCCGCCGGGCTCGAATTGAAGGTCCTCAAAGGGGACTGGACGGAACGCAGCGGACATCACGCCATCAAGTCCTGGTTGTCCCTGAGCACTTCCCGCAAGCTGGATATTCGCGTGGTCGGGTGCCAGAACGATGCCATGGCCATGGGCGCAAGGAAAGCCTTCGGGGAGCTGCCCGGCGCCCAGGAGCGCGAGCGCTGGCTGAAGGTGCCCTTCACCGGATGCGACGGCGTGACCAAGACCGGCCAGGAATGGGTGCGCCGCGGACTCCTGACTGCCACCGTGGTCTCGCCACCCATCGCCGGCCTGGCTCTTGAAATATTGGTTAAAGCAGTTCGCTCCGGTTTGGAGCCCCCGGCCTGCACGCCCAGTGCTCCGTGGTCTTTTCCCAAGATTGAAGAGTTGAGCAGGCAGCATCCTTCCCTGCCCTAGTCCAACGCTTCTTATTCTCCAGGTCGACAAAAAGCCGCGAAGCGGCGCAAGAGTAAAGGCCACGGCGCAAGCCGTCGGTAAGTAGTGGACCGCGAGCCAGCTCCGAAAGGGGCGAAAGCGCCTTGCGACACCGTCTCTTTCTCTTTAGCCCTGACGGGCGCCGGATGCGTGCTCGGAATGCTATCCTGACGTGTAGCAAAGAACGTTTATTCCCAGAGCTCTCATGTCGAATCCCAGCGTCCCGGAACCGCACCCAGCCGCCGAGTCCAACGAATCATTCGAAGATATTCTTTCCCAGTACGAGAAGACCCATTCCCGCCAGAAGGAAGGCGGTGGAAAGCAGCTCGAAGCCACGGTAATCGCCGTCTCCGCCGAGTCCGTCTTCTTTGATATTGGATTCAAGACCGAAGGCATCATGCCGCTCGTTGTGTTTCAGGACGCCGGCGAAACGGTGAAGCCGGGCGACAAGATGCCCGTGTCGGTCAAAGGCCGCGATCCGGAAGGATATTACGAACTTTCCCGCCAGAAGATCGCGCGGCCCACGGACTGGTCGTCGTTAGAGCAGGCTTTCGCCGACAAGACAACGATCGTCGGCACGGTCACCGGCGTAATCAAGGGCGGCTTCAGCGTGGACGTGGGAGTGCGCGCGTTCATGCCCGCCTCGCGCAGCGGCGTACGCGACGCAGCCGAAATGGAAAAACTGGTGGGACAGGAAATCCGCTGCCGCATTATCAAGCTCGACGCGACCGAAGAGGATGTAGTCGTCGACCGGCGGGCCCTCGCCGAAGAGGAGGAGCGCGGCGTGAAGGAACGCCGTTACTCGGAGATCCGCGAAGGCGAAACCGTGCGCGGCACGGTCCGCAGCCTCACCGACTACGGTGCCTTCATTGATCTGGGCGGCGTGGACGGCTTGCTGCACGTGGGCGAAATTGCCTGGAGCCGCGTCAACAAACCCGCAGATGTGCTATCGCTGGGCCAGCAGATCGAGGCCCGGGTCCTCAAGGTCGATCCCGAGAAGAAGCGCATTTCGCTGGGCATGAAGCAGCTGCAGCGAGACCCCTGGCATTCGGCGGCAGAAAAATACAAGCTCGGCGAGCGTGCGCGTGGCACGGTCACCCGCGTCCTCGAATTCGGGGCCTTTGTAGAACTGGAGCCGGGAATCGAAGGCTTGATCCATGTTTCGGAAATGTCGTGGGCCAAGAAAGTCCGAATCGCCAGCGACGTGGTGAAGCCGGGCGAAACCGTGGAAGTGGTGGTGCTGGGAGTAAACCCGGCAGAGCACCGCATTTCGCTGGGCCTGAAGCAGGCGCTCGGGGATCCATGGGCCAACGTGGCCCAGAGTTTCCCGCTGGGCTCGGTGATTGAGGGGCCGGTCACGAACCTCACCAAATTCGGAGCGTTTGTGCAACTGGCCGAAGGTATCGAAGGCATGATTCATGTCAGCGATATCAGCGCCGAAAAGCGCATCGAATATCCGCAGGATGTTTTGAAGGCTGGACAACTGGTGAAAGCCCAAGTGCTGGCCGTCGACACCGCCAAGCGGCTTCTGCGCCTGGGTATGAAACAACTGGTCCCCACCAGCGTGGACGAATACATCGCCGAACACCAGGCCGGCGACGTGGTGACCGGGCGCATGGGCGAGATTTCCGGGGGACACGCTCGCGTCGAACTGGGAGACGGCATCCACGCGACCTGCAGCATCGCGGCTGTGAATCCAGCGGGAGGAGTCGCTGGAGAGGCGCCTCAGCCTGCCTCGAAACCCGACTTGTCATCGCTGAGTTCGAAGCTCAAGGCGCACTGGAAGGGCGGCGCGGTCGCAGTCGAGTCCAAGCCTGAAGCTGTTCGTACCGGGCAAATTCGCAAATTCCGGATTACCCGTCTGGATCCCGCGGCAAAAAAGATTGACCTGGAGTTGGCGTAGCCCGGTGAAAGGTCTCGGATCACTCGCCGCCGTCGTGGTTCTGTTAAGCATTCTCCTGAGCGCTCAGTCCGCCCGCGCAGAAAAGCCCGAATGGTGCCGCGCTCTTCCGCGGCCCGAATATAAGACTCTTGAACGCGTTCCGGTTGACGATTCCTGGTTCGAGGTCTACCGCGTCGTGCCGCAAGTCTTCGCCATCTACGAACCGCACCAGGCGGAAGAAACTATTTCCTACCTTATTCTGGGCGAAAAGCAGGCGCTGCTGTTCGACACCGGCATGGGCATCAGCGATATTCGCAAAGTCACGCGTCAGCTTACTCGCCTTCCGATCGTCGTGCTCAATTCCCACACTCATAACGATCACGTCGGCGGAAACTGGCAGTTTGAAACGGTCTACGGAATGGACACAGATTTCACGCGGACCAACGCGAAAGGTTCACGGCAGGACGCTCAGGAAGAGCTTGGCCCGGGAATGATCTGCGGCGACCTGCCGAAAAGTTTTGACGCCAACTCCTACGCGACCCGGCCCTGGAAGATCTCCCGCTTTCTTCACGACCACGACAAGATCGACCTCGGCGGCCGGACCCTGGAAATTCTTTCCACGCCGGGCCACACTCCCGATGCCATCTCCCTGCTCGATCGCGAACGCGGACTGCTGTTCAGCGGAGACACCTACTATCCCGCCCCCATCTGGCTCTTTCGTCCAGAAACCAGTCTCGACGACTACGTCGCCTCGGTAAAACGCCTCGCAGCCCTGGCCCCGCAACTCAAACTTGTCCTGGGCGCGCACAACGTGCCTTTCGCGCAGCCTTCCGTGCTGGCAACGCTTGTGACTGCGATTGAAACCGTGCGCGCCGGCAAAGTGCGTGGCGAGCCTCAGGATGACGGCAAAGCCCTCTACCGTTCCCACGGAATTGCTTTCCTGATGCTGGCCCGCTCCCAGGAAAAACCGTGAACGAAGCGAATCATTCCCGGGGATAGTCGTCCGCCCGTGCAGGCGGTGAAGTCCCCAAAGCGGGCGTGCTGAAGTACTGCGGGCGGGCTTTTTCCCACTCCACCATGCTCAGGCCCGAAGGATCGTAAAGAATACGCCCGGAACGCACCGTCATGCGCGCCATCAGTTTGACCGTCCCATCCATGCGGGCGAAGCCGCAGTCGATGTAACCGAATTTGCCGTTGAGTTCTTCCAGGACAGCGATGTCCGCTTCCTTCCCCACGGACAGCGTTCCCAACTCCGGCCGGCGAATTTCGCGCGCCGGATTCACCGTCGAACGGCGGATGATTTCGTCCAACGGCACTCCCATCGCCAGGAACTTGGACATGACCTGCGTCATGCTCAACACGGTGTAATTGAGGGTATGCAAATCGGTCGAGATCGAATCTGGAATGAAACCCTGCCTGACCGCAGGGACCGCGTTGCGGAACCAGAAACTGGCCGTGCCGTGCCCGACATCGAAAATCACGCCCCGGGCGCGCGCCTCGGCCATGATGGGGTTAAGTTTTCCATCGGCAAGGATAATGGGAAATTGCTGGGCGAAAACGTGGGTATGAATGTCGCCCGGCCGCATCTTTTTGAGGATCAGCTCGGCGTAGGTCCTTTCGGGCCGCGGCCAGAAGTCGAACATCACCGGCACGTTCATCATCTGCGCACACTCTTCGGCCCGGTCCACGGCAGCCCACGGCGGATGCGCCGCATCCCAGGGATCGTCCGTCCAATAGTGCGCGGTCTTCACCCCCACAATGATGTCGGCATATTTGCGGATGGTCTCCGCGCAGCGCTTCACGTCCATCTGGTCCACGGTTTGCTCGAGACCGCCGTTCATGCCATTGCCCACGATGTTCAGAAACGCCAGCACGCGCACTTTGGCTTGATCAATGACTTCTTCTTTCTCCTGCAGGAAGGTTTCGGCGCCGGCGCTGCCCGCGTCCACAATGGTCGTGACCCCGGATTGCAGCGCGAGGTCGGCGGGAATGCCTAACGGCTCGATATGGGCGCGAGCGTCGGGTGCGAACCAGTTCACCGGCGCGCCGCCGTGACCCACGTGCGTGTGAATATCCACCAGTCCAGGGGTGACGTAGAGACCCGAAACATCGACTACCTTGCCCGCCTGGGCGGCGGGAATGTCTTTCTCGACGGCGGCGATTTTGCCCCCGGACACCGCGACATCGAAGCTTCCGTCCAGGTGATTGGCCGGGTCGATTACATGTCCGCCTTTCAGCAGCAGGTCGTATCGAGGCGTTTGTGCGTTGGCATGGGGCGCAAGGAGAGTCATCGCGATTACAAGGAGCACTACGGTATATTTTTGCATCGCTTCCGGCATAGTCAGTCCTCTTGATGATGATGCGGTCACGACCGCGCTGCCACAACCTGTCTATCCGTGGAGCTTGACATGGTGCGGGCCACAAGCGTCCGCGTGGGATCAACCATCAGCCACGCCGCCGCTCCCAGCAGGCACAACCCCGCCGCCGCCAGGAACGATGCGGTCCAGCCAAAGCGGGCGGCGATGGCGGGCGTGAGTGAAGCTGTAACCGCGCCGCCGACCTGCGCTCCCATGTTCATGAAGCCGGAAACCGAACCGGACGACTTGCCGGCGATGTCCGCGCTCACCGACCAGAAGGAGCTCTGCGATAAATAAAGTGTCCCCGCCCCACCCGCCAGCACCAGGCTGGCCACGCGAGCGCTGTCAACCTGGGAGCCAAAGGCGATGAATATTCCGGCCAGCGCGATGCTGAACGCCGCCAGCCCGCACCGTCCCAAACGAGGGCCGTGCCATTTTGCCAGCCGGTCGCTGATGGCTCCTCCCAGAAAGCTGCACACCGACATCGCAACCGGAGGAAGCATGGCGTAGAACGCGCTCGATTTCAAATTCAGTCCGCGCACCTGGGCGAGGTAGATAAAAAACCAGCTGAAGAAAATCCAGGCGGTGTAGCCGAAACTGAAATAACTGAGCGTGACCGCCCACACTTCCCTGCTCCGCAAGACGATTCCCCAGGGAATCAAGCCAGCGCGTTCCGCGCCTAAATCGGTTTCGACCGGGAGCCCGGATCGAATCGTCGCCAGCTCGGACGCGGCTACCCAGGGATGCTGCGAAGGTTCGTCACGAGCCATGAGATACCAGATCATGCCCGCGATCAGGCCGATGATGGCGCACGCCCAGAAGGATGATCTCCAGCCATAGTGCAGCATGATGTAGGTGATCAAGGGCGGTGAAAGGCCGGCGCCCGCGCCGACGCCGGCAAAAATCCAGCCGTTGGCGGTGCCGCGCTCGTGCGCCGGAATCCAGCGCGCCACAAACTGGTTCGACGAGGGATACACGACAGCTTCGCCGGCACCCAGCAGAAAGCGGATGGCGATGAACAGAAACAGGGCCCCGCCGATGGTGGACGGCACCAGCGCCGTCAATCCGGTAAAAATCCCCCACCAGACGACTCCGGCGGTCAACACGCGGCGAGGCCCGAAGCGGTCAGCCAGCCTTCCCCCTACGGTTTGAAACAGGGCATAACCCACCAGCATCGCGCTGAACACATAACCCAACTGGACGTTGCTCAGCCCGTATTCCGTCGCGATGGAGCGCCCCGCAACCGAGATGTTCACCCGGTCGAGGTAAGACACCGCGCTCAGGACGAACAGCCAGCACACCAGGACCCAGCGCATGTGGCTGGTGCTGGAACTGTTCAATCGTTGTCCCTCGGCGCTTTGGTTTGCCAGAAATGCTCCTCGCAGCGATCAACAGCGCAGTCACGGGTTCCGCCGCGGCGTCGACCGCTCACGCGGCATGGGCGCGGAAAATCCGGACCAGTTGACCAGCGACGATCTTATCTTCACCGGGTTGCAGCATGAACGAGTTCATGACCAGCCCGGGCCGGTCTTCACCCGGCGCGATCACGATAGCCGGTTTGGATTCTCTCAAAAGCTGGGCAACTTGCTCGGGAGTGAGAGAGATTTTCGCCGCGTCCCAGGTAATCTGCATATGCGGAACATGATTCGCGATGTCGGGAACGAAAAATGCCGTGCTGACACCCGGCACCTGCACGATCTGCCGGGATATGGACTCCAGGCGTGCCTGCCACTCGTTGGCCAGTGCCTCGTGGTCCTCGCTGAGGTAGAGCTCCAGTGCCTTCACCATCCCGATAATTTCTTCCTTACCCACTTTCGAACTGCGGCCCAATGTGTCTTCGTGCGGGCTGTTGTTCAGCAAGGCATAGGCCACCAGATCCTTGCGCCCGATCAGCAATCCGGCGCACTGCGGTCCGCGCATGGCTTTGCCCCCGCTGAAGGTCACCAGGTCGTAGCCCATGTTGGCGTAATCCCAAAGATGCGAGACCGGCGGCGTGTCGGCTGCCGCATCGTTCATGCATGGGACCTTGTATTCCTTCGCGAGCTTTGGCCACTCGTCCACTTTGATCTGTCCGGCGGCATTGGCAAAGTTGGTGAAGTGCATCATGGCGGTCCGCGGGCTGATCGCCTGGCGCAGTTGGTCGCGGGTTTCAATCTCGATCAGCTTCACGCCTGTGGTGCGCAGTTGGTGATCGAAGGGGTTGCGGTGGGATTTCTGGATGATCACTTCCGACTTCAGTCCGGTCAGGTCGGGCAACTGCTTGATGAAAGTTTCATTGTCCCCGGTCAGGATTCCCGCCAGTCCGGACTGAATCGCAGCCGCCGCGCCCGCAGTCACCAGCGCCGTGTATCCCTCCGGCAGTTTGAGCATTTCGGCGATTCGTTTTCCCGCCGCTACTTCCAGTTCGGGCATGCTGACAAAGTGCCGGCCGGCCTGGGCCATTACGGCTTCCAGTTCGGGGCGAAGGATGGAGCCGCCCAGCATGGTCATCGTGCCCTGGCAGTTGACAACCGTTGTGACCCCCAACTCTTCGTAGGGATTGCCCGATTGGCCGAAGCCGCTGACCCTGGCTCCCGCCGTCGCCGCGAACAGTTTTTTCGACGCCATCATCGAACCGCTGATCATGGAGCCGGCAATCACGCCAACCGTTCCCAGGAAGTTGCGGCGGTTCCATTCCATCCCCAATCGCATGAGCTTTCCTCCTTTGCGCCGGCTGCGAGTTTAATTCACCAGCTTCACTTGCGCACGATGGCGGCAATGCAGTTGATCTCCAGCATGGAATTACCCGGAAGCGCGGCCACCGCCACCGTGGTCCGCGCCGGTCCGCCATGGGGAAAATAGGTTTTGAATATCTTGTTCATGGGCTCGTAGTACTCGAGGCTGGCAAGGTAGACCGTGAGTTGCAGGATGCTGTCCATGGTGCCGCCGCCGGTTTCGACCAGTTGCTTCACGTTCTCCATGACTTTCGTGGTGTGACTGTCGATGTCATCCTTGCCCACCGGTCCGTTCGAGTTAGCGCCCTGCCCGGCAATATAGAGCAGGCCGTTGTGGGTGATAAGGGCGGTGATCATCTGCTTGCCGTCTGCCAGCTTGCCATCCGGGTCCAGCTTGCGCACGCCGGTGTCCCGGTTTTTGGCTTGGGTGCTTGTGGCCAGCAGTGTTCCCGCCCCGAGGGCCGAGAGCAACGCCGTGCAGGAAGTCATCAGCTTTCTACGGTTGAAGAGGGTCGAAGTCATCATGAGTCTCCTGGGATCGGTGGGTATCGTGATCAAGTCTGATTACGATCTGGAAAACCGGGATTTCGGGGTCCTGATTGAATCGATTTAATGAAAGCGCGCATTATCTTATGAAAAGAGCACGGACGCAATCGCGAATCGCGCGATTTGTTCATCTTGCCGCCAGGTTGTATATATGAACGCGGACTTCGGCCCCCTGGCCGGGCCCATGTGAAGAACGAATTCTTACCTCGCGAAAAGGAGCGGACACGCTATGAATAGAGAAAGCTGCCGTTACTCAATAGCACAAATAGCGCGCGTAGTTGCGGTGCTCGTCCTGCTGGTTTCGGCTGCCACTTCGATCGGATTCGCCGGGGAGCGGCGGGTGGTGAAGCTCCCCGGAACAGCCGCCCTTCCCTTCAGCGATGGAGTGATCGCCGGCGACACGCTGTACGTCGCCGGGCAGGAGGGCATTGACGCCAATGGCAAGCTGGTTCCCGGCGGAATCGGGCCGGAAAGCAAGGCCGCTCTGGCGCGCATCGAAAGTATCGTCCTCGCCGCCGGTTTCGACATGAAGGATATTGTCTCCGTGACGGTATATCTGGCCGACGTCCACGACTTCCCCGAAATGAACCAGGCCTACAAGTCGGTCATGCCCGATCCCAAGCCGGCGCGCGCCACGGTGCAGGTTGCAGCACTGGTGAACAACGCCCGCATGGAGATTTCCGCCATCGCGGTAAAGCGAAAATAGGCGCAGGACCGGCTGGCCTCAGTTCTCGGGTACAAAGATTTGTCTTGACATCTCTCCGGGATAATTAATAAAACGTTTTAATATGCATGGATAGGGCGCATTTTCGCTGGTGCGCCCGGGACCCCGGCGCCGGTTCAGCCGGACATTCTGCTCAGACGGAGTGAAGGTTATGCGCGCCATCTCGGCGATCGCTGGATCGCCACTCGGGAAGCTCTTATTTATCGTCCTCATTTCCTCTGCGGGTCTCGGCCAGAATATTCACGTGGACGCGACGCCCGGCCATGCCGTCAAGTCATTCATCCCCACCACCGCGCTGGGCGCCGGCATCGACCGTATCCCGACAGCTGCGACTGACAAGCTGTTTACCGTTCCGACCATGAACCGGGTACTCTCCGCGGGATGGCAAACCCTCAGCTATCGGCAGAACACCGAGCTGTTTGTCGAAGCCTGGCACTGGAACCCGCAAGGCAGCTGGAGCGATCCCGCGGGAAAGGGCTATTTCACCGGCAGCGCAACCCCCGGTGCACCCATTCGCCATTCCTTCGGATACCGGCTGCCGCATCGCGGCTTCACCCGCAACGACGGAGTCGATACGGGATATTCCCGGCTCACCGATGGCGACCCCAATACTTACTGGAAGAGCAATCCCTACTTGACGAAGGACTTTACCGGCGAGGATGACTCGGTCTATCCACAGTGGGTCCTCGTGGACCTGGCTAACAGTCAAATGATCAACGCTGTCCGCATCGGCTGGGCCGAGCCCTACGCTCGCCGTTATGTGGTGCAGTACTGGACTGGCGAAGATCCGATCAAGCAGGCCACAAAAGGCACCTGGGTCGCATTCCCGGGCGGAGTGGTCGAGAACGGCGCCGGAGGAGCTGCAGTCCTCAAGCTTTCGGCCGCCCCGATGCCGGTGCGTTTCATTCGGGTATGGATGACCGAGTCCTCCGACACTTGCGACACTCACGGTTCAGCCGATCGGCGCAATTGCGTCGGCTACGCCATTCGAGAGCTCTACCTCGGAACCGTTTCCGCAGACGGAGAGTTTCACGATCTGATCCGCCACACTCCCGATCCCGACCAGACGGCAACCATATGTTCGTCGGTCGATCCCTGGCACGAACCTTCCGACGTCAGCGAAAAGCGCGACCAGGTGGGCTTTGACCTCTTTTACACCAGCGGCTACACCCGCGGCCTCCCGGCGATGATCCCGATCGCCCTGCTTTACGGAACTCCGGAAGATTCTGTCGCCCAGATCGCTTACCTCAAGGCCAGAGGATATCCAATTTCCTACATCGAGATGGGGGAGGAGCCGGACGGCCAGTTCATGCTCCCTGAACAATACGGAGCGCTCTATCTGCAATGGGCGGCCGCGCTGCACCGGCTTGATCCGGCGCTCAAGCTGGGCGGACCTATCTTTCAAGGCGTCAACGAGGATATTCAGGTGTGGCCGGATGCTCAAGGCAGGACTTCATGGCTGGGACGCTTCATAGATTACCTGAAGGCGCATGGCCGGATCCGCGATCTTGCCTTTGCCTCCTTCGAGCACTACCCGCTTGAACCCTGCAAGATTCAATGGAGCAGCCTCTACGACGAGCCCACGCTGATCGGACACATTCTCCAGGTCTGGCGGGACGACGGCCTGCCGCCCAACGTCCCCATATTTATTTCAGAGCTGAACATCGCGTGGAATACGGGCGAGTCCTTTGTCGACATTTTTGGCGGACTCTGGCTGGCCGACTTCGCGGGATCTTTTCTGTCCGCGGGCGGAGACGCGCTCTACTATTTTCACTACCTGCCGGTCGGCCTCTATCACGGCTGCAACGGCTCCATGGGGACATTTGCGCTGTTCACTGTCGATTCGAACTATCAGATCCAGCAGCCTACTTCGCAGTTTTTTGCCAGCCAGCTGATCAACCTGGAATGGGCGCAGCCGGGTACCGGGGAACATCAGGTCTTCCCCGCCGAGAGCGACATTACTGATCCTGCCGGCCACGTCCTGGTGACCGCCTATCCCGTGCTCCGTCCCGATGGGCAATGGTCGGTGATGCTGGTCAACAAGGACCAGGAGAATTCTCACGCCATCCGCATCGCGTTTCACGACGACAAATCCGACGCCGACAGATTCTTCACCGGCCCGGTCAGCCTGGTCAGCTTTGGCAGTGAGCAGTACCAGTGGCATCCGGAAGACACTGGCGGAAAAGCCGACCCGGATGGTCCCGCGGTGCGCTCCACGGTTACAGCGGTAGCGGATACGGAATTCACCTTGCCGAAGGCTTCGGTGACCGTGTTACGCGGCAAGATTGCTGCGAGAAGCCGGTAGGCGGGAAGTACTCTCGGAGTCCTGCCCGTTCGACAACCATCCCTTTACAACGGCGTCACTGGGGGACTTCAGTCCCGAAGGATCTGGCGCGTGTCGGCACCAAAAGGAAGGCGAAGCATGGTATCTGGTTCACGCCGGATCTGCAGGGCTGGAAGGCTGTTCGGGCTCTGGCAAGAGGGCGCCCTGAAAAGGCCACCACCTTCCCCGGACTCCGGTTAACCCGGGATGGTCTCCATGTATGATGTGTGGTTGCATCGAGAGCCTGCTGATGGACCTACTTGTACTGCACCGCCTGCATTTTGCCTTCACCGTTACCTATCACTATCTATTCCCCCAGCTCACCATGGGTCTGGCCCTGCTGATCGTTGTGCTCAAGACCGTTGCCCTGCTCCATCACAACGAACGCTATAACGAGGCGGCACGCTTCTGGGCCAAGATCTTTGCCATCAATTTTCTGATTGGTGTGGTGACCGGCATTCCCATGGAATTTCAGTTCGGCACCAACTGGGCGCAGTTCGCTCGCTCCACCGGCGGCGTGATCGGACAGCCGCTGGCCATGGAAGGCGTGTTTTCATTCTTCCTGGAGTCGGCCTTCCTCGGTCTCTTCCTGTTCGGCGAGAAACGCCTCTCT
Source organism: Terriglobales bacterium (assembly GCA_035632335.1). GTDB lineage: Bacteria > Acidobacteriota > Terriglobia > Terriglobales > Acidobacteriaceae > JAIQFF01. Next base: position 3,075 of record DASQHA010000134.1, on the reverse strand, counting down.
CCCTGGGCGCACTGGGGGTCGGCCTTTCTCGTGTTCGTCGGTTCGTGGATTTCCGGCTTCTTCATTATTGTTACCAACGCCTGGATGCAGCATCCCGTCGCCTATCGCATGCTTCCGAACGGCTCGTTCGAGATCACCAGTTTCTGGGGACTGTTGCTGAACCCCTGGGCTCTGCTGCAGTATGCGCACAACATGTCGGGCGCGGTGGTTACCGGGGCTTTTGTGATGTCATCGGTGGGGGCCTTCTACCTGATGGAAAACCGCTTCACCGAGCATGGCAGAATTTTCGTCCGCGTCGGGGTGACCGCCGGGGCCATTGCCTGCGTGACCCAGATTTTTCCAACCGGAGACCTGCACGGCAGATATCTGGCCCGGCACCAGCCGGCAAGCATCGCTGCCATGGAGGGCCTGTTCGGTTCGCAGGCGGGCGCTCCGATCGTGCTGATGGGGCAGCCCGACGAAACTACTCAGACCATCGACAACCCGATCGTGGTCAACGACCTGTTGAGCTTTCTGATTTACGGAACCCGGCGGGCGGAAGTGAAAGGGCTGGACCAGTTTCCTCGCGACCAGTGGCCGTCACCGCTTCCCCTCCTTTTCTACAGCTACCACATCATGGCGGGACTGGGCACTTACTTCGCCGTGCTGATGCTGCTGGAAGCCTTTTTGTTGTGGCGTGGAAAGCTGTTCGAGGCCCGCTGGGCCTTGTGGCCTCTGCTCTTGAGCTTCCCCCTACCCTACATCGCGAATACGGCGGGCTGGATGACCGCGGAAATTGGCCGTCAGCCCTGGCTGGTTTACGGGCTCATCCGTACCTCTGACGGATATTCTAAAAACGTTTCGGCCGGCAACACTCTGTTTACCCTGCTGGGCTTCATGGGGATGTACACCGTGCTCTCGATTCTTTTCATCGTTCTGGTGTACCGCACCGTCAGTGAGGGTCCGCCCACCGGCAATCGAACCGGCGGCGACGCAGCGTCGCTGACCATGGCATAAGAAAAAAGTGGCCTAACAAAAAAGGAAAGACGATGGGATTTATCTGGTTCTGGATCGTTGCTGTCATGCTGGCCGCTTACGTTGTGCTCGACGGCTTTGACCTGGGCGTCGGCATCCTGCATCCCCTGCTGGCGCGCGGCGAGGCCGACCGGCAGATCATGCTTCGCAGCATTGGTCCGGTGTGGGACGGCAATGAAGTCTGGCTGCTGGCCGGCGGCGGCACGCTCTATTTCGCCTTTCCGGCCCTGTACGCGTCGGCCTTCAGCGGATTCTACCTGGCATTGATGATTGTGCTGTGGCTGCTGATCCTGCGCGGGGCCAGCATCGAATTGCGCATGCACATCGACGACCGCCTTTGGCGATCTTTCTTCGACGCTTTGTTTTTCCTCTCGAGTGTGCTTCTGGCCGTGTTCTTCGGCGCCGCGCTCGCCAATGTGATTCGCGGCGTCCCGCTGCGCGACGACGGCTATTTCTTTCTTCCCCTCTGGACCGACTGGCGGGTTGGCCCTCAGCCTGGAATTCTGGATTGGTACACCGTCATCGGCGGCGTGGTCGCGCTGGTGGCCCTCGCCCTCCACGGAGCGCTGTATCTGGCGGTCAAGACCGAGGGCGATTTGCAGGCGCGCGCGCGCTCCTTCGTCCGCCGCTCCTGGATTGCGCTCTTTGCCATCACCGTTGTCAGCCTGGTCGCGACCATCGCGGTTCGCGCGGACACTCTCATCAACTACTATGCCCATCCAACGGCCTTCCTGATTCCGCTCATAGTGTTGGTCTCGCTGGGCGGCATCTTGTATTTTTGCCGCACTGGAGCGGACCGCAAGGCCTTCACGTCCTCGTGCGTCTATCTAGCGACCATGCTGGTGGGCGCGGCGGCTTCTTTGTATCCTCGCCTGCTGCCCTCGAGCAGCGATCCGGCGCGCGACCTTACGGTGACCAACGCCATCTCCGGACCTTATACCCTGCGCGTTGGGCTGGTGTGGTGGGCGGTTGGCATGGTCCTGGCAGTCGGCTACTTTGTGGTCATCTATCGCATGTTTCGCGGCAAGGTGACTCTCGATGGAGGCGGCTACGGGCATTAGGCGGTTTCTCCCCCGTGAAAACTAGATGAACATTCTGGAATTCACCACCCTGGTGTTTACCGGTTCGCTGATTGCCGGCCTGCTGGGATCGTTGACGGGGCTGGGCGGCGGAGTGGTTCTGGTTCCCCTGCTCACCCTGTTTTTCAAAGTGGACATCCGCTACGCCATTGGCGCGTCCCTGGTTTCGGTGATCGCCACTTCTTCGGGCGCCGCGGCCGCGTATGTGAAAGAAGGATTCTCCAACATCCGCATTGGCATGTTCCTGGAGATTGCCACCACCCTCGGAGCTTTATCGGGCGCATTCGTAGCCGTGTGGGTGCCGACCAAGGCCATTGCCATCGTTTTTGGAGTCGTTCTGCTGGTGTCGGCGTTTCTCTCCCGCAAACCGCGCTCGCCGGCCCAGCGGAATTCTCCCCCCGATCCCCTGGCCACGCGACTCCGCCTTAACGGCAGCTTTCCGGACATCGAAGGCATGCGGAGCTACAACGTCCAGCGGGTGCCGGCGGGCTTCAGCATCATGTTTGGTGCCGGCGCTTTGTCGGGACTGCTCGGCATCGGATCCGGCGCCCTAAAGGTCCTGGCCATGGACCAGGCCATGCGAATCCCCTTCAAGGTCTCGACCACCACCAGCAACTTCATGATTGGCGTGACCGCTGCGGCCAGCGCCGGCGTCTACCTGAGCCGGGGTTATATCGATCCTGGGCTCTCCATGCCGGTGATGCTCGGCGTTCTCGCCGGCTCGCTGGTGGGATCTCGCATTCTGGTGAAGGCGGAGACCAAACAGTTGCGGCTCATATTCAGCGGAGTGATCGTGCTGCTTGGACTCGAGATGCTCTATAAGGGACTTGCCGGGAGGATTTGACATGCGCGTCGAGCGGGCCTGGAACGACAAGAGGATGGAAAATATTTTGGGCAACCTGCTGCGCGCCGGCGTGGGCTTCTCCGCGTTCGTCGTGTTTCTTGGCGCCGTGATTTACCTCGCGAGACACGGCCGCTCGCC
>DASQHA010000133.1:0-2144 GCA_035632335.1 Terriglobales bacterium | reverse complement strand
GACGATGTCGCCATCGCGCACGAATTGCAGGCTGGCGCGGGCCGCAACTTCTTTCTCCCGGTCATTCGCCATAGGGTGAGCGATCCTCGCGACCGATACTCTACCGCGTTCCGGGCCGGCACACCACTATTGGACAAAGTTTTGAGGAATGCAGGGGTGGTCAAAGGGCGGTGGCCCAGACGCGATCTCAGGAGTAACTTTAGGGATCGAACCCGCATCAATAATTGTTGGCTGATGCCGCGATTCTAGGCAAGACTGGGATGGTCGTGATTTGTTCGAAAAAAGGCCCCTGCAATAGATCTCTGAGCCGAAAGGTTCCGAACCCGGTTCTTCGTCCTGCGATCGTGGTCTGGCTGGGCCTGCTTACCCTGTCGTGCGTCCCTCCGGCTCTGGCACAATCGCAGCAGCCCGATCCGCGATTGCCGGGAAACATCAGCGGGACAGTGATTGATCGCACGGGCGCCGTTGTCGCGGGAAGCCGGGTGCGGCTTACGCGTCCCAGCCAGTCCGCGAGTCTGGAAGCACTGTCCGGCGACAATGGGCAATTCTCTTTTGCCGGCGTTCCTCCCGGGCCCTTCCAGCTCACCATCACGTACCCGGGGTTCGCGCCGCAGGCAGCATCTGGAATTCTGCATCCGGGGGAGACCTGCATCGTCCCGCCGGTCAGATTGACGGTAGCGACCGCGCTGACCGAAGTGCAGGTGGGGCTCTCCACGGTGGAAGTGGCGCAGGAGCAGGTGCGGGATGAAGAAAAGCAGCGGGTGCTCGGCTTCGTGCCCAATTTTTATGTCAGCTACGTCCCGCATGCCGCGCCTCTGAACTCGAAGCAGAAGTTCACGCTGGCCTGGAAGACCACGATCGATCCAGTCACCTTCGCCTTGGTCGGGGCGATTGCGGGCATTCAGCAGGCGCAAAATTCTTTCAGCGGATACGGGCAGGGGGCGGCAGGCTACGGCAAAAGGTACGGAGCCTCGTATGCGGACCTGGTTTCAGGCACGTTCATCGGAAGCGCCATACTGCCGTCGCTGCTGAAACAGGATCCACGCTATTTCTATAAAGGCACAGGCAGCAAGCGGTCGCGGATCCTGTATGCGATTGCCGGCGCAGTGATTTGCAAAGGCGACAATGGCAAGTGGCAGCCCAATTACTCGAGCGTGTTGGGCAATCTGGCCGCCGGAGGGCTTTCAAATCTCTACTATCCGGCGAAATCTCGCGACGATGCGGGATTAACCTTCGAAAGCGGTGCCATCGGGATTGGCGCGACCGCGGGCGCCAATCTGATCCAGGAATTTCTCATCCGCAAGCTGACGCCGAAAGTTCCCAATACCGATCCGGCCAAACCATAAAGCACAGCAAGGGAAGCCTTCAGGCCGTTACCTGGATCAGGGGTTTCGTCCGTTCCAGGACTTCGCCAATTTCGACGGCGGGAACTCCGCCGGCTTGCAGAAGGTCCACAAGTTCCTGCGAACGTTCGGGTGCGACCGCTATCAGCAAGCCGCCGGCGGTTTGCGGATCGAACAGGATGGTCTTGCCCTCATCGGTGATTTCGCTTTCATATCCCACTACACACTCGGCAAAATCCCGGTTGTTCTTCAATCCGCCAGGGATGTTACCGGCGCGGATGCAATCCCAAGCGCCTTCGAGTACCGGGATTTGATGGAGGCGGAAGCGAAGAGAAACGTTCGATGCCAGGGCCATTTCGCGGGCATGGCCGATCAGGCCGAAGCCAGTGACGTCGGTCAGGGAGTGGACGGGAAGGCCTGCCGAGGTTTGCTCGGCTTGGACGGGTCGGAGACCCGTCCCCACACGGTCGGTGGTGGCGCAGAATGCGGTGATGATTTCGCTGGCAAGTTTGTTCAGCGTTGTCATTGAACGCGTGGCGCCGTCAATCCAGGATTGCTTTGCGGTTCCTTGCTTAATCGCGGTGGAGATCACGCCAGTGCCCAGCGCCTTCGTGAACAGCAACCGGTCGCCGGGCTGGGCGCCGCCGTTGGTAAAAATCCGGGTGGGATCGATGAGGCCGGTGACGGAATATCCGAACTTGGTTTCTTCGTCGCGTATGCTATGGCCGCCTACCACGGTGCAGTTGGCTTCCATCATTTTCGAGAGACCGCCAGCCAGAATCTGCTCCAAAACCTCAAGAT
>DASQHA010000132.1:0-14628 GCA_035632335.1 Terriglobales bacterium | reverse complement strand
AATCGCAGTGAACCGTGCTGTGCCGATACTCTATCCAGCTCTCCGCAAGAAGTACGCCGACGTGGCGACCTACGAAGACGATCCGGCTGCGCATCTGAAAACGGAATTTGGCTTTGACGTCCTCGAAGTCGCCAACGGACAACTATCATAATTTCATTGGTTTAGAGGTTTCCACGACTCTGCTGGAGCGCGCATTCCAGGAGATCTACTCCATGCCGCTCCGGTCGCTTTTCGGCAACATGGACGAGGCCATTGGCTCGTACCGGTATACTGTCCGCACCGTCATCCCCAAGGCGACGAAAGTCGCATGGGTGCTCAAGAAAAATGACATCCAGCGGGACCTGCCAGGGATAACGCAACGGAAATTTCTCTACAACCTCTCGAAGGCCAGCTATGAGAAGGAATGGGGAAAGAACTATCAAAAGCCTGGATTGAGGACGAGCTTTCTCGCATTCATCATCCGGGTGATTCCGAAGATCGGCCCCCTCAGGGTCCTGAGTTTCCGTACCCCGACACCCGAGACTGAAAAGATGTTTATGGCCAGTTTCAACGCGGCGCTCGACGATTATCGGCATCTCCTGGCTGGCGTTGGAGCGGGACACCTCGACCTCACCAACCGTAACCTCGACACCGGCAGCCAATTCAGCCGTGGACTTATTTCATGCAAGACGAAGCCTATGCTCGCCTGCTGAGCAATTTGGACCGGGAGCGATTCAAGCTGATTTCGCCCGACTTACGATCGGACATCCTCACCTACTTCACGGGGCTGGGCCTACGGGTCAATACCCGGAGGGACAAGATGGAGAAAACCCGCGTCGATTGGAAGAAGGTTCCGCAAGAGTCGAGGAATTGAAGTCGCTCCCGTCTGATTCCAAGTTGACACAAGGGCAGGACCCGCACGTTACTAAGCAGTGAGGGTGGAAGGTTTCGGGGCCCCAAGTATCCTCTAACGCGTCGCGGCGTTTCTCCCCGAAGTTCTTGTGCTGTTTCACGTCCGGTTTATTAGATTGCTGTCAGCGTAGGGTTGTGAGTCATGTTGGGTGGCTGGGCCGTGGGATAAGGCGCGCAGGGAAACTTTACACGGTGCCAATGAGCCCAGCCTTGCCTTCGAGCTCCACTTCACGGGTACCGACACACCCCAGCACAAGAAGACGCGAGGCAGTTTTCAGCGCGCTGCTAAGCGCACCGGAAAGACTCTGGTGCCGGAATTCCTGAACTCGAATCGCAGGTGCCATTCGCTCGAAGCATCTTGACCGTCCGCTTTCGGCGGCGCGAACTTCCAGCCGCGCGCAGCCTGTAACGCCAGCCCGGCAAAATACCGGCTCGGTCCTTGAGAATCGAGCTCGGCTCCTGCCACGTTCCCCGAGGCATCGACATGCACTCTCACGACGACCTTCACCGTTCCACTGATCGTGCTTCTGGCACTGCGGGGAACAGTGGGCAGGACTTCGTGAATCACTTGACCCGGAACAGAAGTGGCCTCTGGTTTTGGCGCAATCACTGGTCGCTCTATTTTTGGCGGAATCGCCGATTGTTCTACCACTGCGGAAACCGACCGCTGAGGCCCGGGTTGACGCTTGAACAATCGCGGGGCCACCAGCATGGCCGCCACCACGGCGCCGAGCGCGAGTGCCGACGCAACATAGCGCCATTTCGCCGACGCTGCTTGCGGACTGGCGACGGTCTGATTGCAAGCTGTCCGATCCTCGGAAGGCGCCGGCGTGGGCGGCCGCAGATGCGCCGCAATTTCCGCAATGGTCCACCGGCGCTGAGCATCGCGGCGCAGACAGTGACGGGCCAATTCAGAAAATGGAGCCGGCAGATTCTCCGGCAGCACCGGTTCCGCTTGTTCCAATTGCTGCCACACCGGAAGGCGCTGCGTTAATGTTTCGACGAGCGTCATGCCAAGCGACCAGACATCTGCAGCCGGCGAGATCGCTCCGTCAACAATCTCCGGCGCATCGTAGACGCCGCGCTTCCGCAGACCGGCTCTCGAGTCCGCCATCCGCCAGAGCCCGTCGGCCGAGATCTTCAATTGATCGTCGACGCCCATGATGTTCGCCGGTTTTATGTGACCGTGCACGAACCCCTGCCCGTGCACGTAAGCAAGGGCGTCGAGAATGGGCTCGAGGATCTCGCGGGTTTCGGCCCGCGTGAGCGGCCGCTGGGGAAGAATTTCCGACAGGTTCTCTTCGGCATACTCCATCACGAGGTAGAGCAGCGCCATGCCGCCGAGCTGGCAGCACCCCGTCTGGAAGAGCCGCATCAGGTGAGGATGAGACAGCTTGGCGGCCGTGTCCCATCGGGAAAGCTGGAGTTTCGTGAGTTCTGGAGACGCCGGAATGAGCTTGATCGCGGCTTTTTGAGGGTCACGCTCGCGCTCCGTCAGGAAAACGGCGCTTGTTCCGCAGCCGCCCAAATAGTGGCGCAGGTGGAACGTCCCGTTGATGACCTGACCTTCCCACTGGTTCCAGGCCCCGGCCACTCTTCTTGTCGCCTGCCCGTTCAATTTAAGGTTGCCCCATTATACCGGAGTCGGCCGGGCGCGAACGGTACGAAACTGTACTTTACGCCTGCTTTAACAGCCACTCGACGGCGCGTTTCTGCAGTTCGAAATGCGCTGGAATCCACAAGGCGTGATTGGTGTGCCCCACGGCAGTGAAAACCACGCGCCCCTTGCCGTAAGGGTAAGCCCAGCCTGCGGCTGACTTCGTGCCGTGCCTCTCGTATTCCAGGCCGTCCACGTTCTCCGACTCCAGAAGCACGTGCTTCGGGTCCTTATCGTACGTGACAAAGTGCTGCTCGTCATTCACCATGAAATCCGAAATGCCTTGCGTAACCGGGTGGTCCTTGTTCACCACCCGCACCTGGAACGGCCGCAACGGCGGATGGCCGATGTAAGCGCCGCCCATGACTTCTCGGTAATTCTTCGAAGAGAGCGAAATGTGGCTGCTGTTGTGCAGCGCATAAAATCCGCCTCCATCCGTCACGAAATCCTTCACCGCCGCGCCTTGCTCTTCGGTGATCCAGCTTTCGGGTTTCGATTCCGGAAATTCGTTTTCGAGCCCGCGTTCGTAGTGCGTGTACGCGTCGGGCCCGAGATAACCGTTCGGCCAGATCATCCCGTCCCGCAAGCAAAGAAACAGGTCGTAGTGGCTGAGCAGCTCGCGCGAGAGCTGATCGTACAGGATGGTGTAGTCGACCGCGACACCCACCGCGTGGAAGACGCGATCGAGGCTGACACGGATGTAGTCGGGATTATGATAGCGGTCGCCGATGAGCGCGAGCGCCCGCGGCCGCTTCTGCGGCGCGGCTTGGCCGAGCAGACCCGCTCCAGCCGCGCCGCGCAACAGGCTCCTGCGCGAAACACGGTTCATACTCACACCTCGTCGTAAAGAAGAATGGTGTAGTTCTTCGACGCCAGCGTCTTCTCGATCGTGGGCCAGACTTGCTGGTGTGTCGTGGTAGCCACCCAGGCCTGCCGCTGTTGCTCGCTCGCGAACGTCAGTTCGAACCGGTAGTTGGCGCCGGTTGGAGCCGCGCCGGCCAGCGCGGACCGCAGCTTGAGCATTTTCACATCGAGGAATCCGGGTTGTTTGATGGCGGCCGGCCGGAACACCGTATGGAAGTTGTGCAGCATTTCCTGCTCCCGTGCCGGATCTACGGCGAGATCCACGTGTAATTGGATCGTGCCATCGTGAGGTGCCCCGCGCGCCGTTGCCGCGCATACCCCCGCAAGAATCGTTTGTAAACAGGCTCTGCGTTTCATATCCGCTCTCTGCCGACGATCGATTATCTGCCACCGGCCGCCGGAGCCGCAATCATTCCGGCCGGCGGGTTGACACTCCTGCCGGCGGCGGTATTCAATGGGCATTCGCCGTGACGCTGGTGAGGAGAACTCGTGTTCGTCGTCCATGACCTGGGATTAGCCATCGCGTTCTGTGTCGTCACCATGCTCGGCTGGGGCTCATGGGCCAACACGCAGAAACTCGCGGGCAAGGATAAATGGCTAGCAGGCTGGGATTTGAGAAGATGCCCCGGACCTCCACCGGGCGCTAATCTCGTAAGTGCCCACCAATGATAGTTGTTGAGCCAGACGTAGAAGCGATCTTTGGCCAGATCGGGCGCATACTTCGACATCAGCGGGGTGTTGTTATGCTTGCTCTCGCCGACCAGAAGCCAGCCCATGTGAGACCACCAGCCGCCATCACGCGGTGAGTGCGGATCGCCAGGCTGATCGCCTTCAAGTAAGCGACTGAAATGTTTTGAAAGGTTTTGAAAGGTCTGGCGATGTCCGGAAACAGACAACCGCCTTATAATCAACTATATAGCTGGCCGAACGATCGCCGGAGCATTTCAAAACCTTTCACGATCTTTGTGCTTAGCGCTTGGCCAATCAAAAGATTCGCGACTTGTGAGTTCGGCCTTCGGCAACAGGGTCCCCTTATATCAGCAACCCGAATTCGGCGTCGCCTTCGGCCCACTGAAGTGACCTCCTCTTCGGTGAGTCGTGAGAAGCACAGCAGCAACTCGTGCTGCCCGCTGCGGAAATTGTATCCGGCGCGCGGCTCGATGGACGGGAGGCTTGCAATGTGCGGTTTGCCAACTTCCAGAACCGCCATGATAGTCACACCACCGCCGGTCAATAGCGGTCAGTTCGGTGGTGGGAGATCGGAGTCCTCGGCGATCTCCCGAGCGCAATCCAGCGCTTCACCATGATTCGCCCCGCCCCGCCGGGCCGTCCCCGCCCGTTCCTTTGCGGAGGGCGTGAGCGCGCTCGGGCGTAACAGATGAGTTGCTTTAACACCATGGTGATTCGGACTGTGGTGCGTGGTGGAGGCTTCTTTGTTATCATTCCGTCTCCTTATTCAGGTCCAGTGTTGGGCTGGCCCATCGGATACGGCGACCTCGATTCCTCGATTGCCACAGGTATGGCCGGGGTGGGAGCGTACAACACACCATCGGGCAACGCGATTTCACAAGTGCAATTAGGCCCCATGGACCGAATCGTGCACCTTCTGGTTAACAAGCGTTCAGGGCAGGAAGTTTGGTTAAAGTGGCCGCCCTTTATGAAAGGCGAACCTCGATGGTTTTGGAATGAATTATTTACGAGACGAAACCCCCTTGATGGAGACTGGAAATCCGCTCGCGACGTCACGTTGACACTACGCGCAAGTAAGCGCAGAATACCAACGATGTAAATGTTCCATTACTCTGCTCCGTACCCGCTCAGCCGTACTGGAGGTGCCTGTGAAACGCATTGCAAAGTGGATTGGAATCTTCCTCGCGGTGCTGATACTGGCCGTGGTCAGCGTGCCGTTTCTGATTAACGTAGATCAGTTCCGGCCCACGCTCCAATCGGAGCTTACACGCGTGCTCGGTAGAGAGGTTACGCTGGGCAACCTGCGGCTCAAGATTCTGCGCGGAGAGGTTACGACGGACGATCTTTCTGTGGCCGAAGATCCGGCCTTCGGCAAGCCCGCTTTCATCAAGGCGCAGTCCCTGCACGTCGGCGTGGAAATCTGGCCATTCATCATGTCGCGCAAGTTGATTGTCACGAATCTGACGATCGATCAGCCGGAAATCGAGCTGGTGCAGGCGCCATCGGGCAACTGGAATTTCTCCAGCCTCGGCGGCAAGTCCACAACACCCGCCGGCCAGACGCCATCTTCAACTCGGGTGCCGCTCGATCTTTCTGTGCAGCTCGTAAAGGTCAGCAACGGCCGCCTTACGCTACGAAGAACCACTGGCCACTGGAAGCCTCTCGTGCTGGAAGAGGGGGACATTGAGCTGCGTGATTTTTCGGCTACCTCGGTCTTCCCGTTTTCGGTCTCTGCGAGAGTTCGTGGAGGTGGTGCGATCACGCTGAACGGAAAAATTGGTCCGCTCAATCCGACGGATTCGGCGATGACGCCGGTGACGGCTAACCTCAACGTAACGCAGCTCGACTTGGCTGGCTCAGGAGTAAACGATGTGGCGCCCAGCGTCACGGGTCTGGCGTCCTTGATAGGCAGCGGCAGCTCCGACGGCACAAACCTGCACGTGAAAGCAAAACTCAAAGCTGAAAAGCTGAGGCTTGCAACGAAGGGAACTCCCGCCACGCGGCCTGTGGAACTCGATTTTTCGGTGCAACACAATCTCCGAAAACACTCGGGGGTGCTGCATCAGGGAGACATCCACATCGGGAAGGCAACCGCGCACCTCACGGGAACCTACACCGAGCACGGTGATTCGGTGGTGTTGAACATGAAGCTTTCCGGTCCCGATATGCCAGTTCAGGAGTTGGAAGCGCTGCTTCCCGCGCTGGGAGTCGTGCTACCGGCAGGAACGTCGTTACAGGGCGGCGACGCCAGCGCCAACCTCTTGATGGAAGGGCCGGCAGATCGTCTGGTCGCTAGCGGTTCGCTGGCAATCAACAATACACGATTGATCGGATTCGATCTTCCCAAACGGATGGCGTCGATCGAAAAGTTGGCCGGGATTAAGGGGGGGCCGGACACCGACATCCAGACCCTGAGCGCCAATGTGCGGTCGGCTCCGGATGGTATTAGTGCGCAGGAAATAAGGTTCGTCGTTCCCGCCATCGGTGATTTGAGCGGCGGCGGTACCATCAGTGCCGCCAATATGCTGGATTTCAAGATGAGCGCCATTGTCCACACCTCGGGCCTCCTGGCGGTCATCGGGAATAAGCCGATTCCATTCACTGTCGAGGGCTCGTGCTCCGATCCGGTTTTCAAGCCGGACATCAAGGCGGTTGCGAAGGAAGAAGTCGAACGCATCGGAAACGACATCGGCAAAGCCGCCGGCGGGCTATTCAGGGGGCTGACGGGCGGCAAGAAGAAGAACTGACGCACAGTCGCGAGCGGGTTTCAGCAGCGGCGTCGTCAGTCGTTACTCCCTGACACACCGAACGGAAAATGCCCTCTGCTTCTCGCCACCGCTTTGACGATCGTGCATACTGGCCATCATCGGAACGGCCACCGCCGAGCAAGGCGCCGAATCCCGAGCTGCCTCCGGCCAACAGCGCCTTGTACGCCACTTTACCCTTGTCATCCGAATCCTCGCTGACCCCACAGTAGTGCTTCGCCATCAGCCGCCATTCGTCGTCCGTCGGCAATCGCCATCCATCTCCTAATGATTGACATACCTGCCGCGCCGACTCCCACGTGTACAAACGGCCATACTGACGGCAATTCAGTTCCGCATCTTCGTAGCAATAGGACGGCACACTGTTGACATCCAGATTTCGTGTTGTCCACTGTTTGCCGTCGGCCATCTGCTTGGAGGAATACATCGTGCCGAAAGCTTTTTGGTCTTGCGCTGAAAGGTGCTCCAAGGAGGCGCTAACAGACCAGAACGTTATACCCAGCGCGATTAATACGACAAAAACTCGAATCGGCCTGGTCTTGTCCTTGACCCTGGTCATGAACGACTTCCCCGCGTACCGAACCATCCTATATGCGACGCCTGCGCTTCTCACCAGCCTGCAGGTCAGCAAAACGGATCCGGCACCAAGAAAGTCCCGCCTAACCCCGTAGTGTTTAGGATCACATCACCCGAACGTACTGCTACGAAACGGCCGAGGTCCTCAATTTGGGCGGTACGATGTATTAGTGAGGCCCTTCGATAAGCTCGAAGTTCTTCGGTCGGTCAGCCGTGCATGGCAAAACTGGGACAACGAGTGGTGCCGAATAAGCCAGCACTGGAGACAACGGGCGGTGGGTGCGTGAGTCGAGGCGGTAGCGAGAACAGAAACGCGATGTACCACACCCCTGAGAGTTACTCGTATGAGCCCGCACCAGAGTGGAATGAGGAGGGCTGGCTGGCTGTCGTCGTGATCAACAAAGAGCGCCGCGGTTGGCGAAAGCAGAAACGCTTTAGCAGCGAAATCAGGTTTAAGAGTCAGCAGGAGGCTTACACCGAATCGATGGCGCTCGGCCAGCGCGTCATTTACCGGATCATTTCCGGCGCGGAGGAGGTCTCTAGGACCTTGAGTTGCTGCATCAGCTCTAGACCACGCCGAAGGACACCTCCTGCGATTGTCCCGTCGCCACATCTTGGATATGCGCGCGCCAGCGGCCCTTCGGGTCGTTGCATGCGAGCGGGATGCGTTCTGTATGAGGTGTGGATCTGAGGAGCAGGTTTCGCGCGTAGAGTTCGTAGCGGTCACCCGATGGAGTCTCGAACTCCAGCCGCACAACCCGGAACGTTGGATCGGGAACGGCAGACTCATGCGTCAGCGTTACTTCGAGCGTCGCGCCGGCGTTGGCTTGAGGCGTAATCTCAACACGCAACTTGGGAACCGGCTGCGGCGACCGTGTGAAGACCAAAGGCTCCCAAGGACTCAAGGTGGTTTTGCAGGCCGCAATCGTTCCGAGGTCACGGTGGCTTCGTACGTCGTAGCACTGCCTTGGCGTCTTCCATTCGATGGTGACTTCGGCTTCTTTCTCGAGAAGGGAATTGTCGATCGTCCCGGCCCATCCAGGGGCCGTCATCGTTGGGTGGTCTTCCCAGCCGCCATCATCGAACTGCGGATTGCGGAAGATCGCAACGTGTTCCACTGGTCCGTTGCTGAAGGTCACCACCTCCGTACCCGCAAGCCGCTTGCCGTCTCTACCTAGAACGTGCACCTTGGGATGTACTTCAGCCAGGCCAAGAATGCTCTCCATCAGGTCCGGCAGGCTCGAACCGGAATTCGCCTGCAATCGCTCATAACAATAGTCGCCCACTTCCAGGTTGAGGAAAACGGTGCGTCCCTGGCCGAACCGGCTGACAATAATGAGCGGCACACCTCCGCTCTGGGCAAGCGCCTTTCCGTTCGTCGCTGTTATGGTCTCATCGCCCACACGCAACTGCAGAGAGGTGCCCTCGAGGTGCAGCGAACCTTCATTCGCAACGCCCCGAACCCCCTGCCCCGCCGCCTGACCCTCCGCCCGGCTGATTCCAAAAAGGCCGTCCAACAGGCCACGCCCCAGGTTTCTTCCGTGCTCGTTCATCTCTGCGGCGCGGGAATCGGCCACCACCACTCCACCGGCCCGCACAAACTCGCGGATCTCCGCCGCCTCCTCGGCGCTCACGGCAATCGATTGCGGCATAATGAAGACCCGATAACTTCCGCTGTTCAGTTTGCCGGCTTTGATCCCGTGGGGCGAAGCGAACTCGTACTGGAGCCCCAGATCTTCGATGAGCTTGGTCCAACTGTTCCGCACGGCGATGGCGTGGCTGCCGCGATCCGAACCGTTATGGAGCATCCATTGGCGCGCGTGCTTGAGATTGTCGAGCAGCCAGTGAATCTGATCGGAGGGTGGCGAGTAATGAATCGCGATGCCGTCGTGCGTGCGCTGAGCGTTCACGAAAAGTTTGCCAATCCCCCGGCGCAGTTCGTTGAAGACGGCCGAATAGGCTTCCGCGGCTGGCGTGAACTGCCGCGTCTCCGGATTCACGAACTGGTAATCCGGCAGATTGTTATCCCAAATAATCGCTCCGCGGTGTCCGTGAACGAGGCCCCACCAGACCGGGCGCCGGGCCTGCTTCTGCACGAGATGCTGACGATCCGTTAGGGGCTCTCCTGGTTTGTATTGGTAGCCCACGGTCTGAAGCATGATCGTTGCAGGCTTGAGCGAGCGAATAATTTCCACGTTGTTGCCGCCGTTGTATGGCTCGATGACGTCATCAGCTCTCAGTACCTGCTCGTAGTTGTACCAGCCAAACGGAAAGGGCGACTGGCCTCCTTCGGTGGCGCACCGCGCATCCGGATCTTCCGCCTTGCACACAGCCGCGGCCCGGAGGACTGCGTCGGCAAATGTCTGGTCCATGAAATTGCGGAAGTCGCACCATGGGGTAACGTTCCAACCCTGGGTGGAACGCATCTGGGGTAGCTCGCTGTAGAAACGGTTCACGAACGTCACGACCTCCGTCCACGTCCGGAAGTTTGCGGGCTTCCCACGCTTGCCCCAGCGTTGGTTCGACGCATCCAGCGTGCCTAGCTTCTTCTCGAGAGACGACTCATCCAGATTCGCGACGGCGCGCGCATCCCGAACAACAGAGATCACGGGTTCCCACCTCTGACGGAGCGATCTTGCGCCCTCCACCGGCTCAGGCAAACTCGCGCCCCATACCTGGTTCAAGCGGGCTATGTTCTCGTATTTCGCCTCCAAGCCAGCGACAGCGATCGCGTCGAAGGCCCCGTCGGTGGTGGTGTGGGCGGCCATCAACCGAGATTCATTCCATAGCCCGGCAGTATCGTCCCACTGGGTGAACTCTCCGACCCCCCACTCCTGGCTAACACGCTCCGGTGTCCCGTACATTCCCCGCAGATACGCCGCAAACTTTGCCGTGCAGAATTCCGAATGGCAGAAGTCATTGGCTTTGATCTGCCAGCCCTGCCCCAGCTCGTCCGCAATGTTGTAGTACAACGGGCGGAACGCTTTGTGCTCGCGCACATATCGCGTGAGGCGCTCGCGCAAGTTGGCGTCTGTCTTGGGGTCGTTCAAACAAGGCTTCCGCACCCAGAGCTTCAGATTTTCGCGATCGGTACTGAAATTGTTCACGACGTCGTACCAGAGCTGCCGGTGGTTAATGTAGATCGAAAAAATATCCGGAGCCATTTGCTCCACGTAGAACCGGAAGTTGTTATCCAGGACAACGGCAGGTTCTCCTTCGCGGCCGGCAATCGTTGCGTCGATCCCGGCCTCGCGTAGCCGGTCGTAAAACCCATCGGGATAGCTGGCCCAACTGATGACGTGATAGTCCTCCCACGCGTCGCGCGCCGGCGACAGCAGGAAACTCTTTCCGGCGACTTGGGACACTCCATTCACTTTCAGGCGAATCCAGTTAGAGTAAGTCAGACCCGCACTCAAAGGGAACGAGAACAGAAGCGAACTGGCTCTCGCTTTCGGCACGGGAAGGGTCAAGTCGGCCACGGCGCGGCCGAAACTGTCGATCCATTGCACCTGGCACGGGCCGAGAGGAAAACGAACGAAGTGAATCTCTCCGTTCAGAACCCCACCCGGCTCATAAACAGCACGGTCGAGCGTCACCCTCCCTACTTGCGCCGCCTCTGGCCCCTCGACCTTTGCTTCAGGACTCTGGCCGTGTGCGGTTAACGCAGCGCCCGAAAATGCTGCCCCGACGGCCGTTCGTAGAAAACCTCTTCTGCTGCGCGGATATCCTTCGTTCACGACAAGCCTCCTCTCCTAACACTTACGGGGTGCGATTCCAGAAGACTGCTTCAACTATCGGGCCATCCAGGCTACCGGCTCACGTCCTGCATTTCCGATCGAATTTTGCAAAACGAATCAAAGCCTCACGGTGGGACTGAAGCCCGGCCCAGCTCATGCCGCTCGGCCAGTTGCTCGTTCAAACTCTCCGCCGCGACATCGTTGAAGCGTACGCCCCTCACCCGGCTCCAACCGCCAACCGCGCCCTTGAGCTCCACCTATTGGGGCTCCGGAATGACATTATAGCCACGAACGTAAACGCGAGATGGCGCAGCGGCAAGAACGGCGTCGGCGGAGACAGCCAGGACCGCAGCACTCCAGACCCCAGGCAATAACGGCATCGCGTACTACGCCGACGCTGTGCGTGTTTGTGATCATGACCGGCCCGTCCAGAAATCCAGACTCTTCGACCCAGGTGGTGCCGGTCATCTCGCCGTCGCCGTTTTGCGAAAACCAGCCAGCGAAGACTGCATCATTATTGCGCTTGCCCCCAGGGGGCAGAATCGCGGTAACTCCAGTGCGTACATCGTCACCGGAGATCAGTGTGGTTTGGCCGACTTCGACGCCTTGTACATCTGTAATGGTTTTCAGACCCCGGTGTTCCATCGAACGGGACGCCCAGGTGTCGCGCGCGAGGCCTATTTTGGCGAGCACAGCCACAGGGAAACCGGCGAGAAACAGGAAGGCATAGCAGACACTTGATCGCATGGCGATAGTTTCCCTCAAAGGCGTTGCGGCAAACAACCGCGCTCTACACAAATGCCGTCCTGCGATCCGCTGGATGACTTCGGCTGTTCGTGGCAGCACAGCACGACCTCAGGGCAAGGCCGGCTCGCTTGGGCTCTGCGGATGGTGGTTGAGTGCCTCGGCGAACTTGAAACCTTTTTCATTTCCCCGCATGCGCTGCATCTGTTCATGCAATGGCCACCAGCTTTCGACCGTGAGTGTGTTAGCGTAACAAGCGGACTTTTTTCGATCTGCCACATCGGTGATGTCCACGTAATGAGTCGGCCAGAAGCCTGGTGGGAGGCGGCAAACAATCCCTGCCGAACCACGTTCTGCTCAGGCTCGATCTGCTGGCCGAACGACGCTTCGGCAACGGCGTGGTTCACCTCCACTACCGCCCCAGGAGGTGAACCCGCCGTGCGAATTGGGAAAGGGTCAGGAGGGTTGGCCGGGCACGTTAACCGCTACCGGCTTGGCCTCACTCCGTCGCCCCCCTCGGTAAGGTAGCGCGGAAGGCGATAGAATCGCAGTCTCACCAGGAGGCCGTTTTGAAGATTCGCTCAGCCTGTGCGTTATTAGGGGCCATTTCGCTGGCGCCCGCCCAAGTCCCAACCAGCAAGATCCAGGCGTTGATCATCACAGGCCAGAATGGTCACGACTGGCGCGCTACCACTCCCGTGCTGCGCAAGCTACTGGAGGACAGCGGGAGGTTCGAGGTACGCGTAACCGAGGAGTTTCGGGGTGCCGGCCCGGAGACACTCGCGCCCTACGACGTTGTCGTCTTGAACTATTACGAGAAAAAGCAGCCAGAACTGCGCTGGGGCGAACGCGCCGATACGGCCCTGATCAACTACGTGCGTGGCGGCAAAGGACTGGTCGTGTATCACTTTGCCATGGCGGCGTTCGACGGCTGGACCGAGTATGAAAAGATGTGCGGCGGCAATTGGCGGCCGAACAACGGGCACCACTCCGCGCGTCACGATTTCACGGTGGAAATCAAGGACACCGGACACCCCGTCACCCGTGGCATGAAAGCTTCGTTTTCGCAGGCGAACGATGAGTTGTACGCCAATCTAAGGTGGCAACCGGAGGGCGGCTACCACGTCCTGGCCACGGCTTGGGACGATCATTCGCGCTATAAGCCCGGCGAAAGACAGCCTATCCCTGGGCCTGGGCTTAACCAGCCGATGTTGTGGACGGTGAATTACGGTAACGGGCGCGTATTCGTAACCGCACTGGGCCACGACCCAGACGCCATGAAAAGCGCGGGGTTCGCCGCTACATTGACTCGCGGCGCCGAATGGGCGGCTACCGGCAACGTAACGATTCCGCTGCCAGACGAATTGCGATAGAGACGACTCACTTCAAGCAAATCTGGTAGACCAGCCGCGATTTCAGCGTCTTCCAGTCCGACCGGCGATATTATGGAGACATGGTGCGTCCTGAAAGACGCGTTGTTCTAGCGGATGAGAGATCCGTCCGGGTAAGCGCCGGAGCGCCCGGTAGCAGGCCCCAGCCGAAGATAGAGATGTCAGCGGCCAGAGCGGGGCGTCAAAAGCCTGTAAAAGAGCAGGGAGCAAGGAAGCGGGCCGCAACATTCAGTGAACGCTGCAGCCTTGTCACATTATCAGCCGAAAGGTGTTTGAAAGGGCCGAGCCGGTCATGTCGCGGCGAAGGCAACAGACAGCACTCTGGAAAACCGGAACGAGTGCTGGACCTTTCCGGGGTATGGGGCGGTGGCACGTTTCCAAAGAAGAACGCGGAACAGGAGAGACCCTATCTGGCAGCCGAGTCGGGCAAAAGACCGCGGGTATAAAGCCGGATGGCGGAAATCGCGCGGAGCCGGGAGGGAGTCCGAGGGGTTCATAGTACCGGTGAAGGCGTGCAAGATAACGCGCTGGAGAAGGGACCCTGCTTTGATCGAGCCTGGAAGGGGTAAGTGCGAGGGCATGCTGGAAACAGCCAACAACCCCACTGAAAAAGTACGACAACTCCAACGCAGGCTATGGGTGTGTGCCAAGCAGAGTAGGACACGGCGATTCCATGCGCTGTACGACCGCCGCCGGGCCTCAAAACAGCTAACAGAATTAGAATCAACCATATAACTTGAGGAAAGACCGCCGCAGCATTTCAAAACCTTTCAAAACTTGATGTCCCGATGGAAACGTTGATGGCAATGGTCGCGTTGGCTATACCCGTTTCCTCACCGTAGCAGGCGCGCATTAAGACCGTAATGTCTCGGAGTCTTTGCTCGACGTACCTAAGGTCCTGATCGAGCTGCGTCCTCTGCTCAGCTGTGAGAGGAAATCGTTTCATCGGAGTTGACATGGTTTAGCTCCGTCCCCAGCTCGCTCTGCTCGCGCACTCAGCGCGATGCCGTCCTGTGCAAACCGCGACATGGTGAACCCTCGTCGGACACAGTAGCGCCCACGGCGGTCGATATAGAGCTCGGTCGAGCACAGCCAGCGGCAGAGACGGGAGATCATCAATCCTCCTGGAAAAACCACAAACAGCCGCTCGCGACTTGCTTGCCTTAGATTGGTTCTTACCACCGAACTGAATGGTTCGATCAACACACCTTCCGCCAATCCTTCACAGGTTCTTTCGACTGGTTGACTTTCCCTCCCCATGCTCAGGCTTCGCCACTCCACCGGAGCGGCCCCACTCTCATCATGGGGGCTCC
>DASQHA010000131.1:0-16227 GCA_035632335.1 Terriglobales bacterium | reverse complement strand
CACCGGGCGCGTGAACCATTTGTCGATGGTGCGGTTCAATACGTAATAGCTGAACAGCACCATGAAGAACACCGGCATGAAACTCAGCGCCAGCGCGCCAATCACGAGCCTGGTCTTGATGCGCGAGCCTTCGCGGTTGCTGCGCCGCTCGATATAAAGCTTCACGCCGATACGCACCAGCATGAAGCCCAGGGTCACCATCAGCAGGAAAATCAGGATGGAGACCGCCCAGAAGACGAACGTCTGCCCCGCGTCGGCAGGCCCGTACTGGCCAAAGTTGAACGAGCCTTGCCAGATGACCAGCATCGCCGACACCATCAGCAACACCAGCCCCGAGCCGTAAAGAAGGCGCTTTTTCATTTGGTTACCGGCCTGTTTTTCCGATTATAGCGGGTGGGGAGATCGCCGGCGCGAAGAGCGGGGCTTGCGCTGGTCATTCACGGCGCACAAAAGACGCCCGCTGACCGGCCAGAGAGGTCTGGCCGGCGTTCTTTCGCAGATGGGTGAGACTCAGAAGTTGAGCCGGCCGGTAACCACCAGGAGCCGCCCGGAGAAAGAAGAGCTCTGGAAAGCGCCGTAGGGGCTGGTCGGCTGAAGCACGCTGCCAGTAATCGTCCCGAACCCGCCGCCCGCGATATCCGCGTTCGGACCCTGGAAGTGCGGATGGTTCGTCAGGTTCAATCCCTCCACTCCCACGGTAAACTTGTAGTGCTCTTTGATCAGAACGCTCTTGAACAAGGTTGCGTCGGTGTTGAAATAGCCGGGGCCATAGAACGAATTCCGCGCCACATTCCCGTAGCCAGTCTCCCCCAGGCTCGGCACGAACTGGGAAAGCTTGAAGCACGGAGTATTCACCGCGCTCGTGCCGCAGGAACGGTTCATGCTGCCGGCGCTCGCGTAGCTTGCCAGCATTCCCGCCGAGATGTTCGGCGAGAGGTTGCCGGCCAGGACGCTGTCCCAAATGCTGAACGGCGTCCCCGAGCGGATAAAGAACTTGCCGCCCAGCGTCCAGCCGCCGATCATCTGCCGAAGGATCGGGTTGGAAGGTTTCCAGGGCGTGTCCCAAATGAAGTCCGCAATCATGTTATGGCGAATGTCGTAATCAGAGTTGCCGTAGTTCGCCTTAACCGACGGCGTGCTCAGGCTGCCGAAAGAGCACCCGCTGCAGAACGAAATCGGAAGCCCCGTTCCGCCGTTGGACAGGTCGTCCAAAGAATGGCTCCAGGTGTAGGAAATCTGGCCCTGAAATCCCCAGGACAACGCCCTTCGGAACTGAACCGAAAGCCCGTCATAGTTGGACTTCCCGGTGTTGGTGATCTCGGTGATGCCGGTGAACCGGGGATCGGGCGCCGCCAACGGCAGCCCGCCGAATCCGTTCGGGAAAGTTGTGGTATTCGCGTAGGCGTTCACAAAGCCATTCTGGACCAGAAGGTTATACCCGTGATTGCCGCTGTACGTGGCCACCAGCACGTTCTTCTTGCCGATGGGCTGCTCTACCTCGAAGCTCCATTCTTCGTATTGCGGCGTGCCAAACTTATGCGGGATCGAGAAGAAGCCCGGCGCACCAAATCCCCCCGGCACCGAACTGTTCAACTGGGCCAGCGTCTGGCCAGCGAAGAACCCGGTCTTGAACGCGTTGAAGGTGTTCAAGGCCGATGCTGCGGCGCTGTTCGCATCGCCCACCAGCCCCACTTCCTGCCCCGCGAAGATGAACGCCGAATACGGGTACGGTGCGTTGTTGAACACGTTGGAAACCAGAAAGGCCGGCGCCAGGTCGGAGAAGATGCCGAACCCGGCGCGAAGGACCGTGCCCCTGGCTTTGCTCGGCGTCCACACTACGCCGAATCGCGGATCGGCAACCAGCGGGTCGATGCTATAGTATGGTCGCGAGAGGCCGGTCTGGATCGACGTGTTGTACGGAATGTCAGCCCCCTTTTGGAAACTCGCAAGTGAGAACTGGTCCGTCAGCCGCGAGTAGCAATGGTCGAGGCAGGTCGGGTTCGCCGTGCGATCAAACCGGATGCCCAGCGTGACTTTCAGGTTCGATTTGACGTTCCACTCGTCCATCGCGTAGAAGCCCACGTTATACAGCCGGATGTGCGCGTTCAGCAGCGGACCGAACTTCTGATAGTAGTAACTGAAGTCGTTTGGGTTCGTCACGCCGTTGGCGAAATCCACGATATTGGCAAAGAAATAGGAGCCGATGCTGCCCGATTCATAGCTGAAATCCGTCACCCGGTTCTTGCGGAAATTCGTGCCGAACTTTAGAGTGTGGCCACCCTTGATGATGGAGAAGTCGTCGATCAATTGGCCCTGGCCCACATTACGGCCCTGAGGGAAGTTGTACCAGGGCACTCCCATGGAATAGATCCCGCCGTTGTTGGCGCTGGCCTGGCCCCCGATGCGGAAATACGTCGGGAAAAGCGCCTCGGACTTGGCCACGTCCGCAGGCCCGAAGATGGCGCTGTAATACAAAACGGAAAGGATGAAGTTGTTCACCATCGTCGGGGAAATGACGTAGGTGTGATTGATCTGTCCCTCGTACTGCGGCTGAAGGCTTTGCTGATTCAGGGTCGGATTAGTCAGGTTGGTGCCGGTCGGCTGGAATCCGTGATCGCCTTTGAAGCGGAAGAAGATTTTCTGCTTGTCGTTGATGTTCCAGTCCGCTCGAGCCGTGTTGAACCATTCCCGGTTCGTGTTGGCCCCGCTGGTTCCAAAGGCGTTGAGGCAGGAAACGTTCTGTCCGAAGACTCCGCCGCCAGGGGCCGGTACGTTCTGGGCTGCCAGCTCCCCGCACCCCATCAGATTGCGGCCGTCCTGAAGAGGCCCTCCGCCGTTGGTCACCGGGACTGCCCGGCTGATTCCCGGAGAGCCGTTCCAGATATTGAAGGCATTCTGGTAAAGCGGCACCTGCACCGGTTTGATGTTGCCCAGAATGTATGTCTGCAGTGCCTGCGACGGGATCGCCACTACGCCGCTCGTGGCCAGCGTGTAATAGATCCCTTCACTATCGGCGTACCAGAACAGCTTGTTCTTGATGGCCGGCCCGCCGATGTCGGCTCCCCACTGCTGGGAAACTGCGTAGGGGCGCGGCGTGCCCGTGGAATTATTGAAGAAGTCGTTGGCGTTCATCAAGTGGTTGTTGAACTTGTAAGTCAGGTCAGAATGTATCTCGTTCGTGCCACCCTTCGTCACGTAGTTCACGTTCGCACCGGCCTGGCGTCCGTACTGCACGCTGTAGCCGTTCTGCACAATCGAAGCTTCTTGTACCTCGGTCTGACCCATCAGCATGTTGCTGGCGCCTGAATTATTCAGATTGAGGTAGGCGTCGTTGTAGTCGTTCCCGTTCATCGTGAACAGGTTCGAGACGCCGGGAAGCCCGTGCGAAATGAAGTTGCCGTAGCCCATGCCCAGGCTCATCGTCACCCCGGGCACCGTGAAGGCAAACGTAGTGATATCGCCGCCGGGAGTGGGAAGCTCCAAAATCTGCTTCGGCGTGTACGTCGTCGACAGATTGGCGTTCTCGGTGGAAACGAGCTCGGCGTTAGCCGAAACCTCGATCACCTCCTGCGTAGCCTCCACTTTGGTTACCAGGTCCACGGCCGTAGCTGCCCCTACCGATACCGTAACCTTGGCCGTGTCCGATTTCAGCCCCGCCGTGGCCGCCGAAACGGTATAGATGCCCGGCTTCAGAAACGTGAGCCGGTACCCCCCTGTGTCGCTGGTTGTGACCGTGCGCGTCTCGCCGGTCGCGGCGCTGTTCAGAGTCACCGTCGCGCCGGCGACGACTGCTCCGCTGGTGTCCCGAACGACACCGGCGATATCACCCGTGGTGACGGTTTGCGCCTCGATCAGCGCCGCGCCCCACGTCAAGGCCAAAGCAACCACAACCAAAACTGTGAGCCAAGAGACACGTGTAAACATATTCCCCTCCCCGTTTTCTTGCTGAAAACCACCCTGCGCCATGCCCCAAGCCAAACGGCTTACACATTTGGAATCAGTAATTTAGGTTGTATCCACCCAGATGGATCACCCCAAAAAGAACACCCCGTTTGTTCGATACTGTGCCGTACTTTATCACTGGCGGGGCGTTTCTGCAAGAATTTCTGTCGCTGGATTCTCAAAAACGGACAGTACCCTTGGCAGAGCGCGGTGATCGATGTGCGGATTTGAGATTCAAACGCAAAACCCGGCCGCGCGCCGGTATCAGCGCGGGCCGGGTTCTGTCTTGCTGGAAACGCGGTTTAGAACGTGAGTTTAGCCGAGAGTTGCACGACTCGCGGAGAGGCGTCGAAGCCCAGGAAGTTCCCGTAGGGACTGGTCGGCACACTCACCATATTCGAAATCAAGCCGAATGTCGGGTCGCCCAAACCGCTGTCGGGCTGACCGAAATTCGGGTGGTTGAACACGTTGAATGCCTGGACCCCTATTCCGATGCTTCTGGTCTCCCCGAACTTGATGTTTTTGTATAGGGCCATGTCGATGTCGAACAGGTGCGGGCCGCGGAACTGGTTCCGCGTCTGCGGCGACCAGGCGGTGAAGTTGCTGAAGGACGCCGCCCCGGTGTTAAGAAACGCATTGGCACTCAGGCAGGGCGTGCCGTTCCCGTTCGCGTCCATAGTGTTCGCGTGCCCGCAGGCGCCGCCCGGCTGGACTTTCCCACCAAGAGGCGTCGCCAGGATTGTTCCACCGCCATTGAGAATATACCCACTCACATTGCCGTCGGTAACGGAGAAGGGCAGTCCGGAACGCCAGAACCATTTGCCCGACCACTGCCAGCCATTCAACAAGCCCTTCATGAAGCGGTTATTGGAGTGGAACTCCGGATCGACGATCCACCCTGCGTTGAAGCTATGCCGGATGTCGTAATCCGAGTTGCCGTAGTTATCGGCGCGGAGGTTGAGCGGATTGATCTGTCCTAGCAGGGAGTCGCCATACGTGAAAATGCCGCCATTGGAGTTCTCGTCCAGATTGTGCGACCAGGTGTAATTGGCCAGCCCCGAGATCCAGTGGGAGAACGTTTTCCGGACCGTGATGCTCAAGCCGTTATAGTTGGATATGGCGCCGCTCTGAGTTACAGTCACGGTTCCATAGTTTGGCACCTTTGGCGAAGGGGAAATGCCCGCCACCCCTGGGTAGAGACCATATGCATCGAAGGCATTCGGCCAAGCGTTGTTATAGGGTATGCGGGTACCTTGATTACCAACGTAGTTGCCCACCAGCACCAGCGTTCTGGTCAGTTGCCGCTGCACCTGAATGTTCCACTCCTTCCACATGGGAGCCTTGATGGTGCCTACGAGAGCGGTCAAGGCCGGCGGGTTAAACGCTGCGCCAAGCGCATGCAATTCTGACGCGAGCTGGCTGTAGGTTTTCGTGATATCGAAAGCTGCTGCGGACTGTGACCAGACCAAGGCGCCACCATTCGGATCGAAGGGTAACGTGCCAGCAGATGGGTGTACGCGAATCGCCACCGATACCGGCGGATTTGCAAGCAGATTATCCACCAAGCCGGCTGCCGGATTGTCGTAGAAGATGCCAAAGCCGCCGCTGATCACGGTCTTGTTGCTCTTCGTCGGAGACCAACTGAAACCGATTCGCGGGGACCAGACCGCTGAATCCACACCCGGGTATGCCTGGTGCAAGCCGTAGGCGATGTCGCTACTGTACGGCACAGTGCTCGGGTCCGCGGCCGTAACGCTGGCCAAGCCTGTCCATGGCCCTTTAAAGTTGGCGAAGCAGTTGAACTGGCAAACAGGGTTGGAGTTTCGCTCGACGCGCAGCGCCATAGTCACCGTCAGCCCGGAAGCGACCCGCCATTCGTCGTGCGCGTACACACCCAGACCCCACAGGGCAACCGGCACATCGCTCGACTCGTTCAGTGTCTTTCGATACTGGTAGGCCCTGCCATCCGCAAACTTTTGGAGACCGGAGGCGACGTAGCCGAAGTAGATCCCGGGAGAGTTGAAGAAGAAGTTGTGATCGCTCACATCGTAGCGGCGGTAGTTCGCCCCAAACTTCAGGTTGTGCTTTCCACGAATCAGCGTATAGTCGTCGACGAACTGGTATTGAGTGATGTTGCGTCCTTGCGGGAACGACGTAACCGGATTGAAGCCGGTAAATGGCACGGTCCCCGCGGTGATGATCCGGTACGGGAACGTGGCGAGGGCCTGTGGACCCTGCGAGAACTGGGCTACGTAGTGGCTGAACGTCGCCAGAAACTGGTTTGTCGATCTGGGGCCGAAAACGTGCGTCTCACTGAACTGCATGTCGTAGGCGGGCTGATTGGAGAGCGCATAGAAGTCCTTGCTGATTGGCGAGAGGTCTGTAGGCTGCAAGCCGTGGTCCAGCTTGTACCGGAAATACGCATTGTCATTGTCGCCGATCTTTTGGTCCACTCGGGCAGCCAGGATCCACTCGGAACCGAGTCCATTGGCAGAGTTGCGGAAAGTTGCCGCGCAGGCCTGAGTGGAGGGGTCGAAGCCCGGCAAGCTCAGGGAGTTACAGGCCGTGGTGTTCGGCAGCGGCACGGCGCTGGCGGCATTCGGAGCGTTTTGCCACAGGCTGAACATCTTCTGGTAGGTCGAGGCCTCTGCCGGCTGGAGGTTTTGCACGTTGGCTAGAACCGCGTTGGCAAACGCCGGGGTGGGAATCGTGTTGGTGTACACGTTAGGGAGCACGAACCGAAGGCCTTCGGTGTCCACGAAAAAGAACGTCTTGTCCTTCCGGATGGGACCGCCGATCCGGCCCGCCCACTGGTTCGCATTTGAAAACGGGCGCGGGGCGACCTGGCTGCCGTCCGGATTGCGGCCCACCGAGTTGTTGAACCAGTTATTGGCATTCATATAACGCCCGTTCCACCAGTACAGGGCGTTGCCGTGAAAGTCGTTGGTTCCGGACTTCGTCACATAGGTCACTTGAGCGCCGGAGAGCTGGCCGTACTGGCCCGCATATGGGTTGGCGATCACCGTGGCTTCTTCGATCTCGTTCTGGCCGATGGTGAGATTGCTGGCGCCCGAGTTGTTGATGTTGAAGTACGGGTCCATGTCGTTCTCGCCATTCACCGTGAACAGATTTGACGTGGCCGGCAGGCCGTTAATGGTGAAGTTGCCATAGCCGCCGGTGACGTTCACCACTACACCAGCCACGGTCTGAGCGATATTCGTCAGGTCCGAGCCGGGGCTCGGCAGTTGCGCCACTTCAGCCGGTGTGAAGGCGATGTTCACGCTCGGCTCGGTGCTCACCACCTGCGCCTCGCCCGAAACCTCGACCGTCTCCGTGGCCGAGCCGACTTGCAGGGTCATGTCGGCGGTGGCCATTTTGCCGACATCCACCGTAATGGCACGCTCCATCTTCTGGAAACCGCCCACACTTACACTCACCCGGTACTCGCCGGGTTTCAACAGCGTGAAGCGATAGGCACCCGATTGATTGGTCGTCGTCGTCTGGGTCGACCCGGTATCGACACCCCTCAGGTTCACGGTTGCATTCGGGACGACCGCACCGGTAGGGTCTGAAATCGTGCCAGCGATATCGCCGGAGATCAGCGACTGCGCCACAAGAGGCGTCGACAGAATCAACGCCAAAGCAAGCGTAAGGAAAAGCGTCACCCAAGATACACGTGTGAACATGTTGCCCCCCGTTAGTGTTTAATTAACGCTGCCACGCCGTGCACGCTGGGAGCCAAAAGTGTTTTACCCTTGTAATCAGTGATTTAACGTTAGTCTATGCAGCCGACGAACTGAGGAAATATTATCGGGCGTACGAGAAACCTACCGTTTTTGGAATAATCATCAACCCACACCTGCATCTTCACAGTTGTGAATTGTTTCGCCACTGCGGAGTACCGGTTCACCACAATTAGAGCAAGCAAAACCGGCGTTTTTTTCCGAATTTAGAAACTAGGCTTCGATCCACCCCTCCCCACAACGACAGCGGCACCCCCTTGGGCTGAGGAATTCGCCTCACCCCAGCGAGATCTCACCCATGCGTTACATTTGTTGCTACCGTTCCCGGTACTCTACCACCGCTGGGGCGGCTCTTCAAGAGTTTTTGTCGCCGGATTCCCGAGAACGAACAGAAAGCCGTGCAGAAGGCGCGAAATCGGTGGCTAAACACCAACTTAGAACCGGAACTGTGCCCCGATCTCCCCAGAAAAGGAGCGCGGGACAATCACGCCGCTCGGGGTTATGAAGCCATTTGGCTGCATAAACTGCGAGCTGCGAATGTTGCCGACGTAGTTGTTGCCGAAGTTGGCCCGGTTGGTCAGATCGAAGGCCTGGAATATCAACTCCAGTCTCGCCCTTTCGCCAAGTTTCACCGTCTTGCTGACGCGGGTATCCAATTGGAAGAATATCTTGCCGCGCAGGTTGTCGTATGGCACCTGGTAGCAGCTCCCGGCCGTGAGGCAGGCACGCAAGCTGGCAGCGCTAAGACTCTTGGTAGCTGTCAGATCCTTGGGATTGGCCGTTGTGACGATAGCGTGGGTGGAGCCGATGCCGGTTCCGAAGCCGTATACGTCAATGCCCTGGGTCGCCGCGTACGGGCGAGCGCCGGCCCACTGAACAATAGGAGCGAAGATGAAGCCCCACGGCAGATCTACAATGCCGCTTGCCACCCAGCGATGGCGTTCATCATTGGGCGTCGGGCCCAGATCATGCGCGGCGAAGATGTGATCCACATCGGTTGCGCGGTTGCGGAACGCTGCCGAGAATCCGTTGTATGCGAGGGCACGCGAGAACACGTAGTTGGTGTTCACACTGAAACGGCGGCTCATGCGGCGGCGGTAGGAAACGTTCAACCCGTCATAACGGGACCGCCCTATCGCCTGTTCCACATCGACGCGGCCCAGCACCGGCAGCCCGGCGGCCTTGAAGGCCGCGGTCAACTGGCGCGCTCCTCCGCGGGCCGTGCGCTTGGGATTGGCGTTGACGGTCTTCGATTCATGCAGCCCCAGCTCGTGCACGTATTCGACTTCGATGGCGGTCGAATTGTTCAACTGGTAGGCGTATCCAATGTTCCACTGCTGGGAATAAGGGTTGCGGTAGAAGGGATCCATAAGGCGGCCGACCTCGCCTCCTGAGAAGGCCGTGGGCGGAGGGGGAATGACGGGTAGCGGATCGACGCCAAACCGCCAGTTGGAAAGCAGTATCGACGTTCCGGGAACCGTGTCGGCGTTCTTGTCGCCGGGACCTGAGCTGGCGATAGCGAACACTGTGGCAAAAATAGTTGGATTGATCTGCTGGATCATGAACAGCGGGATGTTAAGGAACGTCTGGCCGAAATAAATCCCGTAGCCGCCCCGCAGGATGTGCCGCGCATGACCGGTGAGGTCCCAGGCAAAGCCGATGCGCGGGCTGAAATCTTTGTTGTCATCGTGCGGCAACCTGCCGGCATACGGGCTTCCGATAGCTTTCAGCGCCTCGTAGGTGCGATTCTTCGGCTGGGCATCGGTTCCTATCAGGTTGTAATCTTTGTCCCAGCGTATCCCGAGATTCAAAGTAAAGTTTCGACTGATCTTCCAGTCGTCCTGGAAGAAGACACCGAACATCTTGGAGCCGCCAGGAAGATTGAAATAGGGATTCCCCGCCGTCGCCGACATGCTGCCCACCGCTCCGGGCGTGGCGAAACCGTTGGGGTAAAGGGTCTTGTCGCTAAGGATCACGCTGGGCAGATCCAGGAAATCGATCTCCAGCGTGGGATTGAACTCGAAAAAGCCGCCCAGCTTGGGCTCCCACAGATAGTCGAAACCGGTCCGGAATGCGTGCTTCCCGTGTGTGATGGAGATGTCGTCACGGAATTGCCATTTTGCTTGATAAGACTGCTGCGGCACGTTGGTATTCGTGCCGAAAGTGATCGCACCGGGAAACGTGAACGTCGGCACTCTCAGCGTGGAATCGATCAGATTGTTCCAATACTGGTAGCCGGCCGTGAACGAGTTCACCACGTGGGGGTTCAGCACGCTGGAAAGCGTGAAGTTGGCCAGAATGAGCTGGTTCGTGGTGAAATTACCGCCGGTCAAGTCGGAGGTAGCCGTGATCTGGTCGTTCAGGCCCCGGTTGTTCTGATTGCTGTAGCTCATGGACAGGCTATTAGCTTCGTTGATACGGTGATCGAAGCGGCCGGTGTAGCGCCAATCACGGTAGGGAGTGGGGATGTTGGCGGCCGGCTGGGCCCCCAGGCTGGTCACCAGGGTGAGCTCCTTCACCGCAGTGGGGTCCGCCACGATATTGGTGATCTCGCGCTGCCGCTCGATGGCGAAGAAGAGAAAGTCCTTGTCCTTTCTCACCGGGCCGCCGATCGAACCACCAAACTGTTGCCGGCTGAACGGCGATTTGGCCTGATGGCTTTGTTCCGAAAAGTAGTCGTTGGCATTCAGCCGTTCATTGCGCTCGAAGATGAATGCGTCACCATGAAAGTCGTTCGACCCGGACTTGGTGATCACATTGACGGCGGCGCCTTCGCTGCGCCCGTTGGCAGCAGAGAAGCGCTGCGTGCTGATATTGAACTCCTGAATGGCACCGAGTGGGAATTGCATCACCGGCCCGCCCACGGTGTTGTCCTTATTGTCGACGCCATTAACGGTGAGGTTGACATTGCGCCCGCTGGAGCCGTTGATGCCGAATACGGCGATGCGGTTCTTGGTGGGATCGTAGGAATCCACCGGCTTCGCGCCCGGCGCCAAAAGAGCCAAATTGGCAAAATCACGGCCGTTCATAGGCAGATCCTGAATTTCCCGGGGTGTAATGGCCAGCCCCACGTCCGACTTGGCGGAATCGAGCACAGGAGCTTCCGAAACCACGGTGATCGCTTCTACTTGAGTACCGGCAACCAGCGTGAAGTCCATGTTGGTGGTGGTGGCGACCAGCAGTTGCACATTGTCGGAGACCGCGGGCGCGAATCCTTTCTGCTCCACCCGGATGCTGTAGACGCCGGCCGGCAACTGATCAAAGCGGTAAGAGCCGCTGTCATTGGTGACCATCGAGCGGCTGAGACCTGTGGCCTTGCTGACCACTCGTACGCTGGCACCGGCGATGACTGCCTGGGTCTGGTCCATAACGGTCCCTTGCATGGTGCCGGTGGCCGTAGCCTGCCCGTACATGTGTGCCGCAGACAGGGCAAACACAATAACTAATGAGAGAAACGAGAAACCCCGCGGCATAGACTCCTCCCCTACGAAAATCAGACTTAGTTGACAAGTAACGTTTTCGGCTCACCCTTGCCGAATCACCCGACCTGTTACGATGCAAGGGACTTTATCACCATGCGTGGCGCAACGCAAGGACTTTTCTGTCTGACTTTTCTGTCCCCCGGATTCTCGCAAGGACAAATAGTATGAAGGAGATGTAGGAAGTGAAATCGCGAGATCCGGCTACTGCGCCCAGGCGATCCAGTTCGACTCGTACGGCAGAATGGCGTCTTCGTGGAATGGGATGACACGTACTGCGAAGCCGCAGGAGCCGCTTTCCCGGCAGTCGATCTCGCCTTCATAAATGTGATCCGCGCCGGAGGCACTGAGAAACGTCATGTCTGCCGCCTGGCCGGAGACGATTTCGCCCTCGGGGCTGATGACGCCGTAAAAGAGCTGAACCCGGACGTCGGCCGGCATCAGGCCCCCCAGCAGGACTTTAGCGGTAATCTTCAGCTTGGATCCGACCTGGACCTCTTTGGCCGCCGGGGCGTCAACCTGGGTGATTTTCACCTGCGAACCGCAAGCCAGGATCCGCCGGCGCCACTCAACCAGCGGGCGGATGCGGGCGGCCTTGTCCTGCGACAGACGGAGGTGGCGCTGGCCGGCGGGGATGTAGAAGCGCTCAGTGTATTCGGTCACCATGCGGTTGGTGCTGAAGACCGGCGAGAGCTTCCTCATCGACGCCTTCATTTTTGCCACCCATCCAGGCGGCGTCCCGGCGGGGTCCTGGTCGTAAAAAAGCGGCACGACGTCGTGCTCGAGCCGGTTGTAGAGCGCTTCCGATTCCACCTGGTCCTGGTAGTCGGAGTTCGAGTACTCCTCGCCGCTGCCGATGGCCCAGCCGGCCTCGCGATCGTAGCCCTCGTCCCACCAGCCGTCCAGGATCGACAGGTTGAGCCCGCCGTTGATCAACACCTTCATGCCGCTGGTGCCGCTGGCCTCATTGGGCCGGCGTGGCGTGTTCAGCCAGACATCGACGCCTTCCACCAGGTAGCGCGCCACCGACATGTCGTAATCCTCCAGGAAGACCACATGACGCCGCACCTCCGGGGAGCGGGCAAAATGATCGATCTGCCGGATCAGCTCCTTGCCCTCGTTGTCATGGGGGTGGGCCTTGCCGGCGATCAGGATCTGCACCGGGCGCTTGGAGTCGGTCAGAATGCGCTTGAAGCGCGCCTGGTCGCGAAGCAGCAGAGTAGCCCGCTTGTAAGTGGCGAAGCGGCGGGCAAAACCGATGGTCAGAGCGTCCGGGCTGAGCACGCCGTGGGCTACGTTCACTTCGGCATCGGAACCGCCCCGCTGCTCCACCTGTCGGGCCAGGCGGACTCGGGCGTAATGCACCAACCGCTCTCTGCGGATCTGGTGTACGCGCCATAGCTCCTCGTCGGGGATGCGGTCGATGCGCAGCCAGACGGCGCTATCAGGCGGCTCCTCGGCCCAGCGCGGCCCCAGGTACCGATCGAGGAGCGTTTTCATCTCCATCGACACCCAGGAGCGCGGGTGAATGCCGTTGGTCACGTAGCCGATGGGAACCTCGTCGAGTGGATAGCCGGCCCACATGCTGCGAGCCATCTCGCGCGTGACTTCGCCATGCAGCCGGCTGACGCCGTTGGCGTACGAGCTGTGGCGGGCGGCGAAAAACGCCATGTTGAAGGGCTCGTTGCGGTCGTCGCGGTTTTGCCGTCCGTAAGCCAGCAGTTGCTCGAAGCTCAGGCCGATGCGCTGGCAGTATTGCTGGAAATACTTTTCCATCAGCCCGGGATCGAAGCGGTCGAAGCCGGCGGCCACCGGCGTGTGGGTGGTGAAGACGTTGCCTGCCGCAGCGGCCTGGCGGGCTTCGGGGTATGGCAGACCCAGCTCTTCCATCAGGGTGCGGGTGCGCTCCAGCCCCAGGAAGGCCGAGTGCCCTTCGTTCATGTGGCAAACCGTGGGGCGGATGCCGAGCGCCTGCAACGCCCGCATCCCGCCGATGCCCAGAATGATTTCCTGCTGGATACGCAATTCGCGGTCGCCTCCGTAGAGGGTGCCGGTCACGCGCCGGTCCTCGGGCCTGTTCTCTTTTACGTTGGTGTCCAGCAGGTAAAGCGGAATACGCCCCACCTGCTCCTTCCAGATCTGGGCGTGCACCTGGCGGCCGGGGAAATCGACTGCAACCATCAACTGCTTCTTGCCCGCGTCAATGACGGGACTGATGGGCAGCGTACGAAAATCGTTGATGGGGTATTTCTCCTGCTGCCAGCCATCGGCGTTGAGGTATTGGTGGAAGTAGCCGCACTGGTACAGCAGGCCGATTCCGACCAGCGGCAGCCCGAGGTCGCTGGCCGACTTCAGGTGGTCGCCGGCCAGGATGCCCAGCCCGCCCGCGTAATTGGGACTGCACTCGGTGAGCCCGAATTCGGCCGAGAAGTAGGCGATCACCAGGCCGGCGGCTTCCGGATGCGCCCGCAGGAACCAACCGGTGTTGTCGAGATACTCACCAAGGCTGGCCCAGACGCGATCCATCTGGGCGAGAAAGGCCTCGTCCCATTCGAGCTCGGCGAGCCGCTTCTGGGAGATGCGGCCCAACATCAGCCGGGGATTATGCCCGGTCTCCTCCCACAGGTCGCGGTCCACGCGCCGGAACAGCTCGATGGTGGGGTGGTCCCAGGCAAACCGCAGATTCAGAGACAGCTCGCTCAAGCACTGCAACCGGGCGGGCAGGCAAGGCAGGACGTGATAGTTGTAGACGCGCGGCATCAGACCGTAATGAATTTCGTCGCCCAGGCCATGCCCGCCTCTCAGAAGAATCTATATCGGTACGCTCAGGCGGCACGAATGTCGTCGCGGTTGAAGTCCCATTCCGTCATTCTTCGCTCTCTGGCCGAAAGGTTGATGAGATGGGCACAGGCAGCCGCGTGATGGCCGGCGGCAGCGTCTTCCCAGTACGGTTTCCGCTCACGCACCGATTCAAAGAAATGGCCGAAGTGCAGGATCGTCGCCTCGGGACCATCGTCCTTGAACCTTTCGGGTTCCGGCCGTTTGAGATTCTTGGCGGGCTCGACCTCGGCGGCGATCACCTTCGGATCGCGATAATAGGCGTCTTCGAGCGCTTTGGGCCAGCTTTCGACAATCCAGCGGTTGTTGTTGACCGGAGCTTCGCGGTACAACGCCACCTGGCCGGCGCCCATGACGAGGGGGCCCTCGGTGCCGAGGATCTGGAAGCCGGCCTCCTGGCTGAACTCGTTATTAAAGGTAGAGCTCAGCGAGAGGGCGAAGCCCTCGGGGTACTCCAGAACGGCGTTCAAGGTATCGGGCACGTCGCGCGACTCTTTCCAGCGGTAAAGCTCGCCCATGGCCATAGCGCGGGCCGGCATTTTGGCGTCCATCAAGTAATGAATGGTGGTGCAGAGGTGCACGAACAGGTCGGTGGCGATGCCGCCTGAATAATCGGAATAGCAGCGCCAGCGGAAGAAGCGCTCGAGGCTGAAGGGGCGCTTGGGCGCGGGGCCCAAGAACATTTCCCAGTTCACGGTTTTAGGCGAAGCA
This sequence comes from Terriglobales bacterium, assembly GCA_035632335.1. Taxonomy (GTDB): domain Bacteria; phylum Acidobacteriota; class Terriglobia; order Terriglobales; family Acidobacteriaceae; genus JAIQFF01. Next base: position 1,514 of record DASQHA010000131.1, on the reverse strand, counting down.
TCCGGCGGAATCGGATAGATCCAGGCGCCCTCCGCCGTGTTGCGGTTGTAGGTGGCGCGGATCATGGTGATCTTGCCGAGTTTTCCCGACTGGATCCATTCCTTGGCGGTCCGCTGGGCCCCGGAGCTCATGCCCTGGCTGCCGACCTGCACGATCCGCCCGGTCTGGCGCGCCACTTCCACGATCTCGACGCCCTCCGGCGAGCGATAGGTCATGGGCTTTTCGGAGTAGACGTCTTTGCCCGCTCGCAGCGCCTCGAGGATGATCTGCTTGTGCCAGTGGTCAGGAGTGGCCACAACCACGGCATCGATGGACTTGTCGGCGAGCAGATCGTGATGCGTGGCGTAGCGCTTGGCGCGGCCGCCGGTGCGATCGATGGCGCGCTCGGCGCGGCCGGTGTAGGCATCGACTACGCCCACGATTTCGGTGTTGGGATTGGCCATCACGGCCTGCATCAGCTCGTGGCCGCGGGCGCCCGTGCCGATGTGTCCCACGGTGATGCGCTCACTGGGAGCGGCTTTCACCAACTGGCCGGCTGCCAGCGCAGCTCCGGCTTGCAGAAAGTTGCGGCGGTTGAGATTCATAATTCGGTCCTCATTATACGATTTCGGGCGAGGCGAGCACTAACGGCCAGGGGTGTTATTCGGTGCGGAGCGCCGAGGCTGGATCGATCCGCATGGCCCGGACTGCCGCCGGAGCTGCTGCTATCGCGGCGATCAGCGCGACCAGACACACGACCGAGACAACCGCGGCTGGCTCCCAGGCATGCACGTCATAGAGGACGCGGCGGATCCAGGCGGCTGTGGCTGCGTAAGCGGCGAGGCCCAGAGCGACGCCGGAGACGACTAACAGCAGCGTCTCGCGCGAGAGCAGGCAGGCAATCTGGCTGGGCTGGGCTCCCAGCGCCATCCTTACGCCGATGTCGCGCGTACGCGATTTCACGGCATAATCGAGCGCGCCATAAAGGCCAATGCTTGCGAGCAGCGCGGCGATGGCGCCGAAGACGCTCGCAAACCATGCGAGGAGCCGCTCCTGCCAGAGCGACGCTTCCACCTCTTCGCCGAGCGTCTGCGCTTCGATGAGCGGCAATTCGGGGTCGAGCGAACGCAGCACCTTGCGCACCGGCGCCACCATCGTCTCGGGCCGCTGCCGCGTGCGCACATGCAAAACAAATTGGCCGCCGAATCCGTCGACCGCCGGGTAGTAGACGGTAGGCGGAATCGGCTCCCGAAGCGAGCGGTATTTCGCATCACTAACAACGCCGATGATCTCGTGATCGGCTTTCGCAAGCCCACCTTCAGGAGTTCCGAAGCGCTGGCCGATCGGGTTCTTGCCGGGGAAAAAGCGCCTGGCGAAGGTCTGATTGACGATCACCTGGCGCGGGGTCGCCGGATTCCGATCGAACCAGTTGAAATCGCGGCCGGCGCGCACGCGGATGCCCATGGTCTCGAAGTAGCCCGGCGTAACGTCGTTGAGGCTGCTATTCAGAAAGTCTGTGGCGTGGATGCGCGATC
>DASQHA010000130.1:0-9939 GCA_035632335.1 Terriglobales bacterium | reverse complement strand
GCGCCGGATTCACCGGCGTCGTATAGGTGTAGCCCTGCGACAGCGTCCCACTCTGCGCGTCCGTGTTGGTCACGACCACATCCACCGCGCCTGCCGCGTGCGCCGCCGTCGTGGCCGTGATGGTCGTCCTCTTCGTCACGCTCACGCCCGTCGCCGACGTCCCACCAAACATCACCGTCGCACCTGTCAGGAAGCCCGTGCCGGTGATGGTCACCGGTGTTCCGCCCGCCGTCGTTCCCGAAGTCGGAGAGATCGAACTCACTGTCGGCGCCGGATTCGCCGAGTTATTCAGCAAAACGAACTTCGCCACCGAGGGGACCCCGCTGGTGTTGAGCAGAAACAGCATGTAGTATCCCGGGGGCGCGACGTTCGCGCTGGGCGGCCCGGTCACGGTCAGCATTCCCGATCCCCGGGTGAAATTCAGCCCCACCATTCGTTCCGACATGTCGAACGCGTGGGTGGAAGAGCCCGGCCGCATCAGGACCGCCGAAGCGATGTTGGCCGCGTCGGGCGTAGAGACCGCAAACTGCGTGTTCCAGGTTATGTTGGCCGGAGCGCTGGCGATGGTCGGCCGGGTCGCGAGACTGCCGTCGGAGTTGAACAAATACGCCGGCGAGTAGATTTCCATGTGCTGCTCATACGTCCCGCGCTGGGGATTGCCACCCGCCAACCACACCGTTGCGTCCGGCATGAGCAGGGCCACCGTGTGATAGACACGGGCGTAGCTATACGATCCGGCCGGCTTGAAAACATTGTTGGGGGGAGCGGCTGCAGGATCGAAAATATCGGCATTCAGCGTAGCCGTACCTACAACCTCGTCGCTGGCTGAGCCGCCCACGGCCAAGACCTTTCCATTGGGCAAGAGGACGGCATCCATTTCGACTCGCGGCGCCGACATGTCCGGACCGTACACCCATGTCGGGTTGCTCGCACCCAGGTCGATGATCTCCGTGGTCGATACTGCAGTTGGCACCGTGCCCCCAAGAATCATGATCCTCGGGTCATAACCGTTGGCGGGAGTCAAAGGCAGCAGCACCGAAGAGCCATAGGTTCGCGTGCCGCCGTTATTGGTGACCGGCCCATTCACCCATGTCTGGTTGGCTGGGTTAAACAGGTGGGCCAGGGCCGTGGAGCCAGAGAAAAAGACGTTGCCGCTGGGCAACAAGTGCATCCAGGGATAGAGCGGCGGCGTAAAAGTGTTGTACTGCGTGCTCCAGCCCGAACCCACGGTGTAAATTTCCACCGCAGGATTTGTGGACCCGGTCTCGTTGAATCCGGAGAACACCATGACCCGGCCGTCGGCCAGCTCGGTCACCGTGGGATACCACCGCCCATGGGCCATGTTTTGCACGTTGGTAAAAGTATTTGTGCTCGGATCGTAAATCGCGGTCTTCACCTGGCCATAGAAGGGATCGTATTGCAGGGTGCCGCCCGCGATGAGCACGCGCCCATCGGCGAGGGTCGTCATCCCGTTGCAGAACATGTCCCAGCTCAGGGCTTGCGTGGTGATGGTTCCAGCCTGGGGATCCCAGAGTCCCGCCCGATAGTTCGTGTTCCCGGCAACGTTTCCCGAGCCTGAAACGATCAGTACTTTCCCGTTGTTGAGCAGCGCCACGTGAATCGGGTTGATGGGCATCGTATAACTGAGCGTGCTCCACGACCCCTGAGTTGCAGCCTGACCCAACACTGCCGGCACCCCTGCCGCAAGCACGATCAGAAGCAAAAGGACGGTTTGAGCCCAACGATCGGCGGCTCTGGAAATGATGCAAGGCCTCATGACTATCATTCCGTTCGAATTCCGGGATCGCCGGCGACACTTGGGAGCGTCGTCAGGCACAGACAAAACACTGCTTAGAGCACAACGGAGGGGGAGGGCGGTAGGAGCCCAATATCGCTAACTGAGTTGCGCCTTGTTTTTACCGTTTCCGAAACGGCCTGTCAAGCACGATATTAAGGAGAGAATCGGCAAAGCCGCTCTGGACGGGCGTCTTGGCGGGGGAGTTTACAAACCTTTACAAAACCAGCTTACGGCAGTAAAAGGCTTCTGCATACTTGCCCGGGGCAGCAGATTCAACGCCGCGCAGTCGCAGCAGGGCCCGCAGGGTATCTTCCGTCAGCCAGTGTTTCCCGGTCTGGGTCTGAAAAGTTTCCAGAATGTAATGGGTTTTCTTTTGGCACACCGTCTCGTCCAGCCGAACAAAAAAGTTGGGCTGGCCAAGGTCGCCGTCATATTTCGGGATTTCGTATTCCAGGATCAGTTCGCTGCGAAAAGTGTTCCAGGTCAGATCGGAAACCAGGCGATGGTCCTGGTGCCGGTCGTCGCGGTAATGAGTCAGCACGATGTCCGGCGAGAAATTCTTCTTCAGGCGTTCGAAGTATTCCTTGATTTCCGTCCCGATGTAGGGGAAAAACCCGTCGCGGAAGTTTTCCACCAGGATCTTTTTCTTGCGCGCGCCTTGCAGAAAGAGATTGGCGCCCCTGAGCGCTTCCTTCTTCCGTTTCTCATTCGAGCTCAACACCACCCAGTGGAATTCGAGGTTCTGGTGCTCACCCAGCCAGCGCAGCACCGTCCCTCCGCACCCGATCTCGATATCATCGCAGTGCGCGCCCAGGCAAAGTATCTTGCGCGTCGATCCGGCCCGACCTGAAAGGTTGAGGTCCAGCATGGAAATGTTTTTAAGATTGCGCATCGCGGCAGTCAACCGGCCAGACTATCGGGTTCCCGCACTCAAATACTCGCGGTACCAGGCAATGGTTTCCTTCAATCCCTGGTCCAGAGTGTAGGTGGGGGACCATCCCAGTTCGCGCCTGGCTTTGGTGGAATCGAGCGACTGGTCTTTGATCTCTCCCCGGGCGCTGTTCAGGATATTGGGCTCCAGGTCGGCGCGCCCCATGAGGCGCAGCACAGCGCGAGTCATCTCCAGCACGGTCGTCCGGCTCTCCAGGCCAAAGTTGAAGGCCTGCCCCTGGATGGCTTTTTCTCCGGTCCGCGAGGCCAGCAGCATGTAGGCATTGACCACGTCAGACACGAATATGTAGTCGCGAGTGTTGCTGCCATCGCTCCGCAGCACCGGCCGCTCGTTCGCCAGCACGCTCCGGATCACGCTCGGCACCAACTGCGCCCAATTGAGGTCGCCGCCGCCGTAGACGTTACCGCAGCGCGTGATGGCGACGGGCAAATTGTAGCTTTGCGCGTAGGTGAGGGCGATCAGGTCGGGGCAGCTCTTGCTGACATCGTAGGGGTGACGGCCCTGGAGCGGCATGTCTTCGGTATAGGGCAGTTTTTCCGCCTCGCCGTAGGCCTTGTCGCTGCTGGCCACCACCACGCGTTTTACCAGGCCGCTGTGAACCCGGCAAGCTTCGAGAAGATTGTAGGTGCCGCGAATATTGGACTCAAAAGTTTGCAGCGGACTGCGCATGGCCATTCCGACCAGCGTTTGCGCTCCCAGATGGAACACGGTGTCGGTCTCGTGCTCGTTGATGGCCCGCTCCAGCGTCCCGTAGTCCTCGAGCGGACCGTTCACCACCCGGGTGCGATTGACGTCGCCGCTGCGAATGAGCTGGCTCTGCGGCTCCCAGTCGCGAATGAGCACCACCACGTAAGCGCCCTGCTGGAGCAATTGCCGGACCAGCCACGAACCGATAAATCCGGTGGCCCCGGTCACAAAGACCCTGTGCTCCTTCCAGTTCATTCCTCCCCCAGTCATTCGCAAGCCCCTCCCACCGTTCCGCCAGAAGTTACGGGAAATTCCGGCATGAAATCAGAATGCCGCCGGCTCACACACGAGTTCCGCGCCGCCGAAACTTATTGAGCTTCGCTCGGACGGCTTTGCAGATGCAGCATCTGTTTCACCAGCCGCTTGGCCACGTGCACCAGGTCTCCGGTCAACCGGCGGCGATTGACCTTCACCCAGCGCATCATCTCCCAGTAGCAGGCCAGGCGTTGCCAGAAAGTCAGCGGAACGCGGCGGATGGCGCGCAGGTATTCGTAGAATTCGCGCCAGTAGGGAAAGACGATCAAATGGGCCTTTTGCGGCTCGAGCAACGCCATCCGGTCAAACCGGGTGGGGAAAATGTTGATGGAGCGCACCGGATGTTCGCGATGAAGAAAGAGATATTCCGGGACGCGATAATACGTTCCGTAAAGGCTTAGCTCCGCCAGGCCTACGCGATCTCCGTCGGGGAAATCGTCGTGCACGGCGGTCTTCTTCCGTATGGCCGTGCGGGTGAGTCCGAAAAGGGTTTCGCAGTTGTGCTCCATGCGAATGAGCTCGCGAAAGCGCACCTGGGGTTTCGGGGAATCCGCCGCCAGGTCCTGCTCCTTCTTGTACAAATGCTGTCCCTGGTTGTCGATTTCGATCGCCTTGGGATATACCAGCATGACCTCGGGCTGGCGGTCCAGCACGGCCACACACTTCTCGAGAAATACAGGATCGATCTTGTCATCGTGCGCCAGGTACATGAAATAGTCGCCGGTCGCAAGCTCGACCGCGCGCCGGAAATTCCAGGACGCGCCGCGATTCACGTCGGTGCGGAAGAATTTGATCCGCGAATCGCGGGCTGCGTATTCGCGGCAAATTGCCTCGGTGCGATCGGTGGAACCATTGTCGGATATGACAATTTCGAAATCCTGGAACGTCTGCGCCAAAATCGCATCCAGCGCCTCGTGGACGTAGTTGTCGCCGTTATACACCGGAATCGCAACCGTTACTCGTGGCGTGTCGCTGCTCATTTTCTCCTCGCTTCCCTGTCCATCCGACAACATCATCGATGGCATGCCAGTAAAATTGCCGGCTTCGCCGGCGGAACATCCAAAATCGTTGGGACCTCAGACCGTAAAAAGTCTGGGCGGAATCCGCCGCGTCAGCGCCTGGCGGCCTTGCTGCCCGCGGCCACTCCGGCCTGCTCCTTGCCCTGCCGCTTCCACAACTGCCAGGGGGCGGCGCCCTTGCTGTACAGTTCGTCCAGTTCCTGCTTCTCTTTGAAGGTGTCCATGCTCTTCCAGAAACCGTCGTAGGCGTAACCCACCAGATTGTTTTTCTCGATCAAGCGGTGGAATGGCTCCTGCACCAGTTCCTCGCCGTCCTTGATGTAATCAAAGATCGAGCGCTTGAAAACGAAGTATCCGCCATTGATCATGATGTCGGATCGGTCCATGGTCCTGATCTCCTGGACCAGGCCGCCTTTGCCCATCGAAACGTGGTGGCAGCTCAGGCTGGGCTTTACGCAAAGAAACGCCGCCGTCTTGTTCTGTTCATAGAACCGGTCGATGAGATGCGGCAGGTGAAAATCAGTAAGGTTGTCGCTGTAATTGGCGAGAAAAACTTCTTCCCCTTCCAGATACTTTTCCGCCGCCTTCAATCGCTGGCCGATGTTCGAGTTGGTGCCGGTATCGGCAAACGTGATCGTCCAGTCATGAATATCGGAGTTGAAGACTTTCAGGTCTTTGCCCCCGTTGGACAGTACGAAGTCATTCGACATGAACTCGTCGTAGTTCACGAAATAATTCTTGATCACGTCCGCCTTGTAGCCCAGGCACAGGATGAAATCCTTGTGTCCGAAGTGGGCGTAGTACTTCATCACGTGCCACAGAATGGGACGATCGCCCACCTGCACCATGGGCTTGGGCACACTTTCGCTGGCTTCCCTGATTCTTGTCCCCAGTCCGCCGCAAAAAAGCACAACCTTCATCGCAAAGCCCCCTAGGCTTGACCTTGAAACATCCCGGCTCGGCGCTGTCTCACGGACACACCGTCGCCTGGGGAATCGGAACAATGAACTTGCCGCCCCACTCGCGGATGTGCGCCATCTGCTGCATGATTTCGCTCTTCAGGTTCCAGGGCAGGATCAGCAGGTAATCCGGCCTGGTCTCGCGGATCTTCTCGGGCGAATAGATGGGAATGTGCCGGCCCGGCGTAAATTGCCCGTGCTTGTAAGGATTGCGGTCCACCGTGTAATCGAGGAAATCCGTGCCCACGCCGCAATAGTTCAACAGCGTATTGCCCTTGCCCGGGGCGCCGTAGCCGACAATCGACTTCCCTTCCTGCTTGACCTGGATCAGGCACTCCAGAAGCTGCCGTTTGGTGTCCTTCACCTTCTCGGCAAAGGAGCGGTAACTGTCGACCGACGACAAGCCGGCAGCCTCTTCCCGCGCTTTCATCTCGACCACGCGGGCGCTGACCGGTTTAGAGCTGTCCTCGGCGTGGCGGCCGAAGATGCGCAACGATCCCCCGTGCGTGGACAACTCCTCCACATCGAAAAGCACCAGGCCGAAGGCGGCAAATATCTTTTCCGCGGCCAGAAACGAGAAGTAGGAGAAGTGCTCGTGGTAGATGGTGTCGAACTGGTTGCCTTCCATCAAGCGCAGAAGATGCGGGAATTCCACCGTAATCACCCCGCCGGGCTTCAGCAGGATTTTCATGCCGGCCACAAAATCGCGCAGGTCGGGAATCTGGGCCAGCACGTTGGCGCCGGCCAGCAGGTCGGCCTGCTTGCCTTCCGCGGCCAGCTCCGTGGCCAGCTCCTTGGTAAAAAACTTTACCAGCGTCGGAACACCTTTTTCGACCGCCACCTTGGCCACGTTGACCGCCGGCTCGATGCCCAGCACCGGAATGTTCTTCTGCACAAAATACTGCAGCAGGTAACCGTCGTTGCTGGCCAGTTCCACCACGAAGCTTTTGCTGTTCAAGCCGAAGCGCTTGATCATCTCGTCGGTGTAATCGCGGCAGTGATCCAGCCAGGTATTGGCGTAAGAGGAAAAGTAGGCGTACTCGGTAAAGATTTTTTCCGGGCTGACGTATTCGCCCAGCTGCACCAGAAAACAGTTGTCACACACCAGCACATGCAGCGGATAAAACGGCTCCATCTGGTTCAACTGGGCCGAGGTCAGAAAACTTTCGCACAGGGGCGACATCCCCAAATCGACGAAGGTGTGCTTCAGCCCGTGGCCGCAAAAGCGGCATACACTGCCGCCGCGGGAATTGCCGTTCTTCGAAGTCATTGTGCCCAATCCTCCTACACCCGCTGGCCCGCGCCCATGCGGTCCAGAATTTTCTGCGCGGCCTTTTCGCCGCTGATGAAGGCCTCGTCGGTCCAGGTGTAAAGCCAATCGCCGTACCGGCCACAGTAGGCGATGCCCAGGTCATCCAGATAGCCGTGCACGGTAGCCACGGCGTCAGCCCGCTCCAGGTCGAAAATGACCTGCGCGTATTTGGTCACATTGGTGTTGCTGAACAGAATTTTGTCCTCTTCCCGCAGCACGCCGCAGCGCTTGAGATCGGCAATGACCACCGGGATCAAATCATTCGGGGCCCGGTCCAGCGGACGGTACTTGTTCGAGTAATACACTTCCGCCTGAATGCTGCCGCATCCCGGGGGAACGTTGTTCGGCGAAAGCAGGTGCGGATAGCTGACCCGGGTGAAGGAAAGATCGCGGTCATAGAAATACGTCCAGTGGGTCTGCGACATGTCGTTGCGGTTGACGCCCAGGTTCACCAGCACACAGGTAGTGCACGCCAGTTTTTTGGCGGCTTCCACTACCCGGTCGGGCGCCCCCACGATCATGCGGATCAGTTCGGGCAGCGGCATCGAAGAAACCAGCGAGTCGTAGGAAGCCACCGTTCCGTTGGCGAAATGCAACTGCCGCGCCTTGGGATCGAGCTTCACCAGCTCATGGCCCAGCTCGATCTTGGTCTTGTCCAGAAACATGCTGAGATAAGATGCAAAACCGTTGTGCGTGGGATAACGGAAATAGGTCACGTAGTTGTAGTCCACCGCGACCGGAGACAGCGCGCCGCGCAGCATCTCCTCGAGCTTGGGACGGTACATTCTCGGCCCCAGCCAGTCGGTGCTCATGTTGGACGCGGGCGTGGTGTGGTATTTCAGCCCATACGCCATGGGAAAGGTCTCGGCGAAGGTCCGGCCAAAACCCGCGACGAGCCAATCGGCATAATTGCGGATCGGGCCTCCCTGGTCATTCTTGCCCTCAATGAAGTCGCACAGGATCTTGGTCACTAAATCCGTCGGCAAGCCGTGGAGATGGCACTGCGCCGGGTGTTCAATCCAATATCCGTTCCAGTAGTTGTTGGCCTGGGAATGCCGGACTTCGAATTTCTGCTCGACGCTTTCCGCGAACAGTTTCTGGATGCGTTCGTCCTTGGTGAAAGAGACGTGGGGTCCCTCGTCGAACACAAAACCGCTGTCGTACTTGAAGGACGCGGTGTGTCCGCCATGGTAGGAATTCTTGTCATACATGACGGAGCGCAGCCCTTCCCCATGCAGCCGATAGGCCGCTCCAAAACCTGCCATGCCGGAACCGAGAATCGCGATTCTTTCCATACTCTGTTTTATCTCTCCCTGTTTTTTGGCGTCTAGCGTCGTTGCCCCACGGTCAGACCAGCAGGGCTTTATGCATCTCCGGAGAACGTTCCAGCTCCGCGCGATACCATTCCACGGTGCGCTTCAGACCCTCGAGCAAAGGCACCTGGGGCTTCCATCCCATGCGGGCAAATGTTTCCGCGGTCTTCGCGATCCGCGTAGGTTCGAGCGGACGGTCGGGCAAAGCCCCAAACTCGACCCTGGCCCCGGGGTCAACCACAGAAGCCAGCTGCTGCACAATCTCACGAATCGAAACCAGCGTTCCCGAGCCTAGCTCGATGGTGGCGCCATCCACGCCGGGCGCTTTTGCCAGCGCGATGAAACCGTCCACCACATCGGACACATAGATCCAGTCCACCAGCCGGTCCCCGCTGGTGATCTTGGGAGTCTCGCCGCGCAGCAGCGAAAGTGTGGCGTACGGAATGAGCTTGGTAAGGTCGACCTGCGCCGGTCCGTACACCATGAAGACCCGGGCAATCACCACCGGAAACTGGTACAGGGCATGAAACATGCGGGCATAACCGCTGCTCGCCCACTTGGCAGCCGCGTAAGGCGCGGTGGGAAAAAGCTCGCCATTGTGCGCGTCGGGCTCGGCCAGAGAGCCGGTCAAGACCATGCGGCGGCATCCGGTTTCCGCCGCGACCGCCAGCAGATTGACCGTGCTCTGCAGGTTGCTCTGAAAAGTCGGCAACACGTGTTGCAGGTCGGGCGCGCCCTTGACGTGGCTGGCGAGATGAAAGATCACCTCGGGCCGGACCTCGCGGAACAGCCGGCGTACCGAGGCCTCATCCGACAAGTCGGCCTGCCACCAGCGGGCCTGGCCTTCCTGGCGTGGGCGATTGCTGCGATAGACGGCATGCACCTCCGCCCCTTCCGCGCCCAGGCGCTGGCATAAGTGCGAGCCGATGAAGCCGTTAGCTCCGGTGATGAGTGTCCTCTGTCCCATACGTCAGTGTGAAGTCCCAGGTCCCAGGATCGGTGGCAGACCAATGGATGAGCGTTCCAGTTAGCCTATGGATTGCATTCTACGATACGCAGAACGGTCTCCCGAGACCGCCTCGATTGTCCGCCATTACCTTGGTAAGTGGCATTTTCAGCGCCGTCATGCGGGGACTGTCAGGACAGCATAATGCCTTATTTAGCTTCAGTTTAGGGGAGATTATGAAAGTCTAGGACGACTGCGTCAAGACCCGGTCGGCGCCCACCCCGCTGGCGGGTAGATCCTCAAGCCCCAGGCGTCCGGCGATGTTGCGGGCAATCTTTTCGACCAGCGGATCCCAGTCGTATTCGCGGGCGGCGCGTTGCCGTTCCGCGCGTCGGGCAGGCGCATTCTCTTCTTCGGAAAGCGAAAACTCCAGCGCGTTAGACCACTCCTGGGAACCGGATGCGATATTGATCACATTCCTGAACTCTTCCACCGACTGGATGGGGGTCGACACCACCGGCCGGCCGCTGGCCAGATATTCGTGCATCTTGCCGGGGTAAATGTATTTGGTGTAGTCATCGACCACGTAGGGCATGGTACAGACGTCAAAATGCTGGATGTATTCCCCCAGCTTTTCC
>DASQHA010000129.1:0-17985 GCA_035632335.1 Terriglobales bacterium | reverse complement strand
GGCGACTTGCCCGCGTCGGTTTTGGTCGCGCCCGGAATTAACCTCACCGGGGCTGAGGGCGGGACGCCCTCAGGACAGCCGGCGGGAGGCCGGCGCTACGGAACTTCCTCAGATTCCTTGCCTGTTCCTGCACGAGCGGGGCGCTCGCGCCTACATCTTTTGGCGGCGATGTATATTTGGCGGAGGGTGGTCCTTCCACCGAATCACTGAAAGCGCAAAAAGGAAATGCCATGAAAATCAGGCTGGGCTTCCTGCTGCTGAGCACTTTGCTGATGGCGAGGTATCCGACGAACCAGAGCACGGCCGAGGCAAGCCGGCTGATTGCGCTCGAAAATGCCTGGAACCAGGCGCAACTTCACCATGACGCGAAGGCGGTGAGCGACCTGGTTTCGGACGAGTTTGTTTATACCGACTACGACGGTACGGTCATGAACAAAGCGAACTTCCTTAAGGACCTGAAAGACCCCGATTATCGCGCCACCCTGATCGCCAATGACGAAGCCCGGGTGATTTCGTACGTCAACGCGGCCATCGTGGTCGGGACATACCACTCCAAAGGGACCTACAAGCGCCAGCCCTTCGAACATTACGGGCGGTTCACCGATACCTGGCTTTACCAGGACAACAAGTGGCAGTGCGTGGCCAGCCACACCACCCTGATCAAGAAATAGGGCGAGGATCTGTTTCAGTTAAGTGAGAGATTGGGTCGGGCCGGGACTGTTCAGGGCGCGAATCTTGTCCAGAAGTTCGGCTGCCGCCTGGCCGGCGTCCAGGGTGGAGAATTCTTCTCCCAATTCGAGCACGGGGGCGGCGCAGGCGCCGCGGAAGCTCTGCTCCGCGCCGGGAGCGCCTTTCAGGTTGGGCCCCAGGATGGCGAGGCCCGGCCGGGTGGCCCTCAGCAGGATGAGGGCGTCGCGGAGATTGTTGTTGGTGAGGACATTGTAGCCGGCGCGGCCCAACAATTCCCGCAGGTAGGCCAGCACGTTGGCGGACTGGTCGATGCACAACACGGTGAGGCCGGTGTGCGGGGTATGCGCCGGGGCGGCGTGACGGCGATAAAAGGCCAGAACGGCATCTTCCTCGGAGGCATGGGTGTCGAACAGGGTGGTGAGGTTGGTGATCTTCAGGACTTTGTGGACGACCTCTGGAACCTGGCACAATTTCAGATCGCCGCGGGCGCTGCGGGTGCTGGTGAGCAGGCGCACGAGCATTCCCAGTCCGCTGCTGTCGATGAAAACGATTTCGCCCAGGTGCAGCACGATGTCGTTGCGATCGCGCAGCAGGTCGGCGACATGGGCCCGCAAGATTTCGGTTTCGCCGGCCGCGATGCGTCCGCTGCAACGGACGATGGTGACCTTCCCGACTCCACGCGTATCCAGTGAAAGCGGCACAGCGTCCTCCTTCGACCTGATAGGCAGGGTGAGAATCGCGCTATTATACCGGACTGCTGGGCCGCGGTTATGACGACGCGTGAGATGCAGCGCAAGTCATTAATCCGCGACTGCTTCCCTGACCGATCTGATATGGCGCAAGAACAAGCACTCCGAACCGTGGCCGACGCTTTGCGCAGCCCGGCGGTGGTGGAATTCGCGCGGGCCTCGGTGAAAACCGGCTATCGTGAATTTTTCGGCGCCCACAACCGCGAAGTGAGCGGCATAGTGGATGGCGCGTTCGACACACTTTCGCGCAGCCAGGGCGATGGGGTTGATCCGGAGCGCCTGGTCCAGGCGACCGCGATGCTTCTGGCGGACACGTTCAGAAAATCGGATTCTTCGTTCTGGTTTAACCGGATTTATCACCAGTACAAGACGAAAACCAAGCCGGAGGCTGACTTCCAGCGGCTGCGGAGGCTGTTACCGGGAAAGAGAGTGCTGGACTACGGATGCGGCAGCGGCTACCTGGCCGCCCGTCTGGCGGAGGGGGGATACGAAGTTTTTACCACCGACGTGCTTGACTACCGTTATCCGGAAGCCTGCCACCTGCCATTTGTCCGGATGACATCGGCGACGGATATTTCTTATCCCGACGACAGCGTGGATGTTGCGCTGGTGCTGGCTGTGCTTCACCACATCGATCCGGGTGATTTGCCCGGGGTGATACGGCGGCTGGGAAAGATCGCCCGCTATGCGCTGATCAAAGAGGACACTTACGGATTGCCGGAGGGAGTTGAAGGGTTGGCGGAGAGCCTGGCCACGCAACCGTTGCTGCGTACGTTCGTGGGCATGACGCTTGCGGCACAGCAACAAGTGCTGGCGCTGATCGATTTCTTCGCCAACGCGATTGCCCAGGGACTTCCGGAAATGAATATGCCCTTTGAGTTCAAGACCCTGCCGCAGTGGCAACAGGTGTTGCCGGAGAACGGGTTCAAGGTGACAAGATGCCTGGTAACGGGCTTCGAACCGGGGCTGATGCACAAGAGCTGTCACGCGTGGCTGGTGTGCGAGAGGACTGGATAGGCGATTCGACTTCCGCTTACCGGGAAAGGGGAGCGGAGGCGGGGAAGCTGACGGCCACCACCTCGTTCGAGATGAAAGAGATGGTGATATTGGTTTCTCTTTCGAGAGGCGGGACGGCGCCGGAAAAAGGCTCATAGCGCCACTGGCGCACGGCTTCGATCGCGGCTGCTGCCAGGGTTCGGTCGCCGGTGAGGACCCTGACCCGGTTCACGGCGCCGTCGTAACCCACTACCGCCTGCAGAGAAACTTTGCCGCGGGCGCGGGTCTCGGGACAGACCGGGTAGACCAGTTTCCGGGGGCGGCCTGAGATCTGCATTCGGGGCTGGTCAGCCGCGGCTTCGAATGTCGGGGCAGGAGTTGGATTGGAGAACCGGTGCTCGCGTCCGTCTTTGGCTGCGGGGTGAGTGCCTGCGGGGTGGGTTGAGGCGGGCGAGGACGCCCGTCCTCCATTTGCTTCCGGATTTGGTGGAGCCGTAGTCGATGGCGTGGTGGCGGCGGCTGGCGGAGCTGCGCCCCGCTGGACAGCCGGGGCGGCTGTCCCCACGCGGGTGGTGGTGGTTTCCACGGTGCCGGTTGCCAGACTGTTTGAAATCGGGATCTGCACGTCGTCCGGGTGCACGGCGGCGACGGTTTGAACTGGAGTCGAAACGGCAACGGGCTGGGCTCCTAATTGGTGCCAGGCCAATACCGCGATGGCGATCACCAGAAGTGCGGTAGCGATTTTAAGCGTCATGCCGCTGAAAGCGAATCGGGCGTGGGACGGTTTGCGGCCCGGAACAGTTGCCGGTTTTCTGCTTTGGGCTGACGCAGCAAGGCTTGGCAGCGATGACGGCTTGAAACCTTCCACGGTGCCGACTATGGCGGCGTGATGCCGTTCATTTGCAGGGTAGTCGGATGCGGCGCGGTGCAAAGCTGCGATCAGATGGTGCTGGCGTGGACTTAGAACGTTTTGGGGAAGGCTGCGGAAGTTCCGGAACGTCCAAAGAAGGCAGACCTTGTCCCAGCCTGATGCGGGGGCGTAGACCACGCCCCGACCGGTATCGAGTGCGACTAGGACTGGCTGCGAGAACAAGAGAAACTCCGGCCCAACCTGAATATTCCCTGCGGATGGGGCAGTTCGCTTGCCAGACCGCCGCGAGGTAACTGGTTACCATGAAAGATGTTGCAAGCGAGCCCCTTAGCTCGCTAAGCCTGAAGGTGCAAAACTTTTCATTCTTGGGCGCAGAGCCTGGGCGAAGCGATGTATCTGCTTCACGCCGGATCCCTTCGCTCAGCAGGGGTGAGTGGAGTCGGGAACGGCGGGCGCCTGGGCCCAGGCAGCCGTCACCAGCAAACCTGCGAAAAGAAAAGGGCTAAACTTCATACACGCCTCACTGTTGCGGCGCAGCATACACCCGCGGATGACGATAGCCAAGAGCCGCCTCCGGCAAAAAAGACTCGATTCAAAGAACCAGCAAACCATGGAACTCAATCGGGCGATTACCGCGGTCGTCTCCGGCCCCAACGAGGGGCTGGGGAGCGATTGAGCAAACGATTTTGGGCGGGATTGCTGACGACTTGCCCGGGGGTATCTTTCGTCGCGCTGCCGCACGAGCGGGGCGCTCGCGCCCACATGGCTGACGTCTGCTAGACTCTTCCAACACTTTGCTGCATGAGAGGCGCCTGTGGCCGTCTTAGTCGTAGGAGGAGCAGGATACATCGGCAGTCACGCCGCACTGGCGCTGAAGCGCCGGGGCTACGAAGCCATTGTTTACGACAGCCTGGTTGCCGGCCACGCCGAACTTGCCCAGGGCTTCGAGCTGATCGTGGGGGACATTGCGGACACGAGTAAGCTGGCTTCGGTCCTGCGCCGCGTGGATGCCGTGATGCACTTCGCCGCCCACGCCTACGTGGGCGAGTCGGTGGTCAATCCCCGAAAATATTTTCAGAATAATGTGCTGGGCGGAGTTTCGCTGCTGAACGCGGTCCTCGATTCAAAAGTCCGCAAATTTATTTTCTCCTCCAGTTGCGCGGTTTACGGCACGCCGGCAAAGGTGCCTATGTCCGAAGACCTGCCGAGGGTTCCGGTAAATCCGTATGGCATCACGAAATTGATTTTTGAGCAGGCGCTCGAGGCCTACGGCCCCGCCTACGACCTGGGCTATATGAATCTGCGCTACTTCAACGCGGCCGGGGCCGACGAGTCCGGGACCATCGGGGAAATGCATAGCCCGGAGACTCACCTTATCCCGTCGGCCTTCGAAGCCATCCGCGGGCAGCGCCCGGCGCTCGAGGTCTTCGGCGATAAATATCCCACGCCCGACGGCACCTGCGTGCGCGACTACATCCACGTCAGCGATCTGGCGGAGGCCCACGTTTTGGCGCTGGAGTACCTGGCGGGCGGGACTTCGCAGGCGGTCAATCTGGGAACCGGCCGCGGTCATTCGGTGCGCGAGATTCTTACTGCCATCAAGCGCGTGACCGGGCGCGAAGTCCCCAGCCGGATAGCGCCGCCGCGTCCGGGAGATCCTCCGGAACTGGTCGCGGACCCAACCCGGGCGGAGAAACTGCTGAACTGGAAAGCCCGGCGATCGCTGGACGAAATTGTTGCTACCGCCTGGCTGTGGGATGAGCGCTTGCGCAAGGCGTCAAAGTGAGGCGGCCAGAGAGCATGACGGTGAGGGAAAAGGCAAAGCGCTATCGACCCAACGTCCAGGAGGCAGACGGACGTTACGATAGCGCTGCTTGTAATTGGCCCGAACTGAGAAAAGTCTAAGCCGGAAATTGCACCAATCCCAGTGCATTTCCGGGTACCCCGCGCCCTACCCGGCCGACGTCAGGCCTTCACTTCTATATGGTCTATCGGTCTCCTGGCCAATTGTTTAGCCGCAATTGTTAATGCAGATTCTAAACTCTGCAAGTGCCGCTCCTCGGTCAGATAGCTGATCACCATCATGCGCAGCACGCTTTCTCCCCGAACCTTGGTTTCAGAGATCCAGCGGCTACCGTCACGGGTGACTTCCTCGACGATCCAGTCGTGGTCGGCGGCCAGTTGCTGTGAAGTCCGACTGGCCGGCGGGGAGGTGGAAGACGGGCGTCCCGGGCGTTCTAGCTGGGACGGGCGATGACGCCCGTCCTCCATCGACCGGAGCCGGAAGGTTACGATCGGCAGCGTGGGCGGGACGGCCAGTTCAAAATCCTCAGAAGCGGTTACCCATTCGGCGAAACTGTGCGCGAGCCGGAGCTGGCGGTCGATCAGTTCTTCATAGGCTTGACGCCCGTGTACCCGCAGGGTCAGCCAGAGTTTCAGGGAGTTCATGCGTCGCGTCCATTGCGTGCTGATGCGGGAGTTGTCAGGCGACTGCGCCCCCGCGGCCTTCGGCATGTAAGGCGCGGACACTGAAAACGCGCGCTGCAGAATCTCGGGGTGGCAGGTCAGGATCACGCCTGCGGCAAAGGGCATGGCCATCCATTTATGGGGATCGATGGTGAGGGAATCGGCCCGCTCGATGCCATTGACCAGAGCGCGATGCCGGTCGGAGAAGATGGCCACGCCTCCATACGCGCCGTCGACGTGCAACCACAGCTGATGGCGCCGGCAGATACTCGACATGGCGATCAGGTCATCCACTGTCCCAGAGTTTGTCGTTCCCGCGGTAGCGACCACGCAGAAAGGTCTTCGTCCGGCTGCAAGATCTTCGGCGATGGCCTGCTCCAGCTTCTCGGGATCGAGCTGCGCGGCCGGGTTCACCGCGACGCGGCGCAGCGCTTTGCGTCCGATTCCCAGCAACCCGGCGGATTTGTCGAGCGAATGATGCGATTCCGCGGACGCATAAAGGACAGGCTGGCTGCCGATGGCGGCGACGCCTTCCTCGACCGCGTCGGGAAATTTCGCGGCCAGCGCAAGGGCGAGGCCGCTGAAATTGGCCTCGTTGCCGCCGCTGGTGAAAGTGCCGTTGAAGTCTCCCGGCCAGCCTACGCGCTCGCCAATCCACCGCACGGTTTCGAGTTCAATCTTCGACGCCAGCTGCGAACGTGCGAGGGTGGCCAGTTGCGGGTTCAGGCCCGCCACCAAGGCTTCCGCCAGCACGCCCATATAGGTTGGCGTGGGATTCATCAGGCCGAAATAATTGGCGCTGGGGACGTGGAAGCCTTTCTCCACCATCTCGCGGCACAGTTCGTCCAGCACCTTCTGGGGATCTTCGCCATTTTCGGGAAGCGGATGGTGAAGCTGTCCATA
Source organism: Terriglobales bacterium (assembly GCA_035632335.1). Taxonomy (GTDB): domain Bacteria; phylum Acidobacteriota; class Terriglobia; order Terriglobales; family Acidobacteriaceae; genus JAIQFF01. Next base: position 11,310 of record DASQHA010000129.1, on the reverse strand, counting down.
GCTTCGCTGTTCGAGGGGAAGCTGCACTTTGCGATCGGGCAGGGAAGAGTAGAAGGAGTCAATCTGATCAATCAGGCGGTAGCCCAGGCGCCGCCGGGTTTCAGAGTCGAAGTCGAAGCCCATAGGCTTCGATTTTAGACGCATCGCCGGAAGGCAAACGAGATAAAGAATGGTGTCCGCGGACTGGACAGAAGATAACAATCGAGACAATCGTCATTCGAGCGGACCGCTTGCGACGGGCTTAGGTCCCGAATCTTTCGGCGGCCCGAGCTTTCGCCTTGGCCGCTTCTTCTTCCCGATTCCTGGGGGGCGCATTGGTTTCGAGCGAACGCAGAAGGCGGCTCGCCACGCCCGCGATTTCATCGACCGCGCCCAGGAAGGCGGGTTCATTGGCTTTGGAAGGCTTGTTGAAGCCGCTGATCTTTCTGACGAATTGCAGAGACGCGGCTCGGACCTCGTCGTCCGTGACCGGGGGATCGAAGTTGAAGAGGATTTTTATATTCCTGCACATGCGCTCTGACCTCGAAATTCAAAACGTTGGGGAACTTGAAGGCGCTCTTTTCATCTGCGTGCCAGCCCTATCTTAACAAGGCTCCGCCGTTTCCGGGGCGGGCGCCGCGCAGTATGATCTCGGGATGAATCATGAGATGGCACCCACTCTGGCTACCGATCCCGCGCTTCTCGGTGTTCTCAATGAGTTGATCAGCCGCGAACCGATTTTTCATCGTCCGGAATGGGGCACGACCCGCACACAGTTCGAAAACATGACGGTGGCGGATTTCTGGGAAGTTGGCGCATCGGGGCGTCGCTACAGCCGGGACGATGTGCTGGCGGAATTGGAACGACGTCAGGCGGCCCCGACGGTCGATGTGTGGGAAGCCACCGGCTTTCATTGTCGAGAACTGGCTCAGGAGGTTTACCTGTTGACCTACACCCTGCTCCAGGACAATTCACGCAAGACGCGGCGTTCAACCATCTGGCAGCGTACGCGGGAAGGTTGGAAGATTGTTTTTCACCAGGGGACGATGGTTCAGGATTCTTGAAACTGAGTGGTCGGGAACCCGCGCTCGCCCCCCCCATCCTGCACCCGGGTCTGATGCGTTCTACTTTTCTGTGTCTTGGGCGGCTTCCGGGGTTGAAGCTTTTTCCGGGCGGAGGAGAGGGAACAGGATTACGTCGCGGATGGTGTGCGAGTCGGTGAGGAGCATGGCCAGGCGGTCCACCCCGACGCCGACGCCGCCCGCCGGCGGCATGCCATAGGACAGGGCGCGGATGTAATCCTCGTCCATCTGGTGGGCCTCTTCGTCGCCGCGCTCTCGTTCCTGCAATTGTTGCTCGAAGCGCCGGCGCTGGTCTTCGGGATCGTTCAGTTCGCTGAAGCCGTTGGCAATTTCCATCTTTCCGGCAAAGATTTCCCAGCGCTCGGTCCAGTCCGGCTCGTCTGGCTTCTGTTTGGACAGCGGCGAAACGGCGGTAGGGAACTCGTAAATGATTGTTGGCTGGACCAAGTGCTCTTCCGCGACAGCCTCGAACAGCGCGGCAATGGTTTTCCCTGCCGGCTCTTTCGGATCGTAAGCCACGTGAGCGTGGCCCAAGTTGAAGCGTTTCACCAGCGCCTCAACCGCCTGGGACGACGCGAAATCCGACATCTGCGGTTTCGCCCCCGCCGCCTCCGGCCAGTGCTCGATAATTGCTTCCCGCATGGTCAAGCGCCGCCAGTTCGACCCGGCCCAGTCAATCTCGTCTTCGCCCCATTTGGCTTTGGTGCCGCCGGTTACGTCTTTCGCGGCCTGCTCGATGAGCTGCTGGGTCAGGTCCATCACGCCGCGATAATCGGTATAGGCCTGGTAGAACTCGAGCATGGTGAATTCAGGATTCCACCGCCATCCCAACCCCTCGTTGCGGAAGTTGCGATTGATTTCGTACACCCGATCAAACCCGCCCACGGTAAGCCGTTTCAGGTACAGCTCCGGCGCGATCCGCAGAAACAGGTCCATGTCGAGGGTGTTGTGATGGGTGACGAAAGGCCGGGCCACGGCGCCGCCGGCGATGGGTTGCATCATGGGCGTTTCGACTTCGACAAATCCCTGGGCATCCATGAAACGCCGCAGCGACTGCACCAGCTTGCTGCGTTTGAGAAATACTTCGCGGACCTCGGGATTCATCACCAGATCGACGTAGCGCTGCCGGTAGCGCAGTTCAACATCGGTCAGACCGTGCCACTTCTCCGGCAGCGGCAGCAGGTCTTTCGAGAGAAACGTGATTTCTTCCACATGCACGGAGAGTTCCCCGGTGCGGGTGCGAAACAGATATCCGCTGGCTCCGATGTGATCGCCCAGGTCGAGGAGCTTGTAAAGCTCGAATCCCTTTTCCCCGACTGCATCTTTCTTGACGTAGATCTGCAGCCGCTTACCATCCTGCTGCAGGTGGGCGAAGCCGGCTTTTCCCATGAGGCGGATGGCCATGATGCGCCCGGCGACGCGCACGTTCACTCGGGGATTCTCCAGTTGCTCGGCGGTTTTTTCCGAGTACGCGGCCAGAATTTGCGGAATGGTATGAGTGAATTCGTATCTGCGCGGATAGACCTGCTGTCCCAGAGCTTCAATCTGTTTCAGCTTCTCGCGGCGCAGTTCGTAGATTTTCTCGTCGAGTGCCAAAGGGTTCCTTGTTTAACGGCTGAGCACGGCCAAGCCGCGAACGTGAACAGCGATTATAAACAAGAGAGTGACAGGGGATTTCCGGTGGTCAGACTTTCAGCAGTTCGAGATAGATGGCCATGCCAACCACGGCATCGACGCCCATCGTATCCAGGCGATCGACTTCATCCTGTGTTCGGATACCGCCGGCCACGATCAGGCGCTTCCCAGTCAGGCTGCGGAGTTCAGAAACTACGTCCAGAGGCATGCCCAGGAGCAGTCCTTCGGTATCGATGTGGGTATAGAGAAACCCGTCGCACCAGGGATCGAGCGCGCGAATCATCTGGGCGGCGGAAATCTCCGTAAGCTGGCGCCATCCCCGGACCGCGACCTTGCCGCCCTTGGAATCGACAGCGAAGACCAGTTTGTCGGCGCCCAACTGGCTGGCAAGATCCTGGGCGAAGGCGTGTTGAATCCTGCCATCCTTGATGAGCGACGATCCGACGATGACTCGCAAGGCCCCGTCCGCCAGCATTTCCCCGGCCCGCTCCGCGGTGCGAATTCCGCCGCCCACCTGGCAAGGCAGACGTCGGAAAAGAGCGCGCACCAGCGAGCGGTTGTCGCCCTGCCCGATGGCGGCATCGAGATCGATGACCTGGACCAGCGGATATTTCGTAAAGCGCTCGAGCCACGGCTCGAAGTCATCGAACTCGAGGGCCTTCTTTTCTCCCTGTACCAACTGAACGATTTTGCCGCCCATCAGGTCAATCGAAGGAATCAGCATGGCCACCTCATGGGAATTTCGGCGGCCTGCAAGTCCCGCTTGAGTTCGCCGATGGGCGTGATTCCCAGGTGGAAGATGGAAGCGGCCAGCGCCGCATCGGCCCGCCCCTGGCGGAACACTTCGATGAAATGTTCGGCCGCGCCGGCCCCGCCAGAGGCGATGACGGGAATGTTGACTGCGCCCGCGACCGCGCTGGTCAATTCGCAATCGAAGCCGTCGCGCATACCATCCCGGTCAATCGAGGTCAGGAGGATTTCGCCCGCGCCGGATTGTTCGGCTTCGCGGGCCCATGCCACCGCGTCGCGGCCGGTGGCGTGGCGGCCTCCGGTGGCCTTCACTCCGAACGACATGCCCTTGCCGTTGCCGACGCGCAGGGCATCAATGGCGACGATTACCGCCTGCGAGCCGTAGCGGTGGGCAATGCGGCCAATCAGCGCCGGATCGGCCAGGGCCGCGGAATTGACCGCAACCTTATCGGCTCCGGCATCGAACACCGCCGCCGCGTCGTCGAGCGAGCGGATACCTCCGCCCACGGTGAAGGGAATGAACAGCTGACGCGCGGTTCGCCGCACCACGTCGAGCAGGGTGGAACGATTCTCATAGGTCGCGGAAATATCCAGCAGGACAACTTCATCGGCCCCGGCGCGGCCGTGGGCCAGAGCCAATTCGGCCGGATCGCCGGCGTCGCGCAAGCCGGTAAATTGCACGCCTTTGACGACGCGTCCGGCGTCGACATCCAGGCAGGCGATAATGCGTTTGGTCAGCATTCGTGGTTCGAGTTTCTAGAGTTCACAAAAATTACGCAGCAAATGAAGCCCGGCCGCGCCTGACTTTTCAGGGTGAAACTGCACGCCGAAGAGGTCGCCGCGTTCCACCACCGCGGAAAACGATCCACCGTACTCGCACTTGCCGACGGTGGCGTCGACCACCGGGGCACGGTAGGAGTGGGTGAAATAAACGAAAGAATCCGGGGGTAGTCCGCGCAGCAGACGCGAATTGCCGGCAACCTGCAGCTGGTTCCATCCCACGTGCGGGGATTTCACGGTGGCGGGAAACTTCTCGCATTCCCCCACGAATAACCCCAGGCCGCGCAACTGGGGCGCTTCGCGGCTAGAGTCGAACATCCACTGCATGCCCAGACAAATCCCGAGCAACGGGACCTGCCGGTCGATCATTCTCACGACCGTTTCCTGCAGAGGGCCCGACAGGGCCGCGGTGGCCTCGAAATTCCCCACGCCCGGCAAAACGATTTTGTCTGCCCGCGAAATCGCCGCAGGGTCGGCGGTGATGGCCGACTCGTGTCCGAGATAGTCAAAAGCCTTTTTTACCGAGGCAAGATTGCCGGCCTTGTAGTCGACGATGGCGATCACAGGAGTCCCTTCGTGCTGGGCAACAGGCGGCCCATCTGCCGGTCGCGCCAGCAGGCCGCCCGCAGCGCCCGCGAGAAAGCCTTGAACAGGGATTCGATCTTGTGGTGGTTGGAGCGTCCGTACAGCACTCGGGCATGAACGTTGGCGCGCGCTCCCCGGGCAAAGCCCTCGAAGAAGTCGTAAACCAGTTCGGCCTGCAGGTCGCCCACCAGGCGCTGACGCACCTTGGTATCGACCACGCTGGATGCGCGGCCGCCGAAATCGACAGCGGCCAAGCCCAGGGTTTCATCCATGGGCATGACGAAGTATCCCGCGCGCAAAATCCCGCGCTTGGATCCGAGCGCTTTGTGGAAAGCTTCTCCCAGAACGATGCCCACGTCTTCCACGGTGTGATGCTGGTCCACGTCAAGGTCGCCTTTCGCCTGCAGCTCGAGGTCGAATCCACCGTGCCGGGCAAACAGTTCCAGCATGTGATCGAAGAAGCGAATGCCGGTTGAGACCTTGTACCGGCCCCGGCCATCGATGTTGAGCACCGCTCGAATCGCGGTCTCTTGCGTATTGCGCACCATGCGAGCTCGTCTCATCGCTGTGTCCCTTCTTTCCAGCCAATCTCTTGCAAGGTCTCGTGCAGCGCGCCCAGAAGGCGTTCCGTGTGTTCCTGCCAGCCGGCGGTGATGCGCACACAACCGTCGCATCCAAAGTCGGATGACCGGTCGCGCACCAGAATCCCGCGCGCTCGCATGCCGCGGACAAACTCCGAATGGCTGGGCCCGATCCGCGCCAGCACAAAATTTGCCTGGCTCGGCCAGAAGGGAATTCCCAGGACACAAAATTCTTCCAGCAGCCGGTTGCGGCTGGCCTTCACCTGGTCCACATAACGGCGAACGTATTCCTGATCGGCCAGCGCCGCGGGCAGACAGGCCAGGGCCACGCCGTTCACGTTGTAAGGGGAGCAAGAGCGCCGCAGACTCTGAATCTGTTTTGCCGCCCCGGCCAGCACTCCTACTCTTAAACTCGCCATCCCGTAAGCCTTGGAAAAAGTTCGGGCAATAAAAAGGTTCGGCACCTGGCCGGCATATTCCAGGAGCGACTCGCCATAAAACTCGAAGTAAGCTTCGTCGACCAGAACCGCCGCCTGGGGCGCGCCGCGGGCGATCAGCAGCAAATCTTCGACGGACGCCACCGCGCCCGTCGGATTATTGGGATTGGCGATGGCAATCAGCCGCGTCTTTGGAGATGTCGTGTACGCGAGGAGTTTGGCGGTAGGAAAAGAGAAGTCCTCGTCCGCGGGAATGGAAATGACCCGGGCTCCAGTCGCGGCCATGCAGATCTGGTACATCGCGAAAGTGGGGACCACAACCAGCGCATCGTCCTCGGGCTCGAGATAGGCCTCGCAGACCAGGTGGATGGCCTCGTCCACGCCGTTGGTCAACAGCACCTGTTCGGGTTGTAGTCCGAGAAAGGACGCCACGGCCCGTTCCACCGGCTCGCGTTCGGGGTAGCATGCGAGCTGCTCGGGTTGCAGCTGCCGCAAGCGTTCCATGACTCGCGGGGAACATCCGCCGGTGTTCTCGTTGAAATCCAGGCGCAGGCCGGAGCGGTCGCCGAGCGGCGGCTGGTATTGCTTCAGCTTGCGGACTGCCTCTCGGGCCTCAAGCATGGCCGCACCTCAACTCGATCGAGCGGGCGTGCGCCTTGAGTCCCTCAGCTTCGGCCAGCGCCAGAATCGAGGGAGCGATCTTCCGCAAACCCGGGCGCGAGATTTCCTGCACTGTCATGATCTTTACGAAGTCGAGCACGCTGAGCCCTCCGCGAAAGCGCGCCACGCCTGCGGTGGGCAGAACATGGTTGGGGCCGGATCCATAGTCTCCGGCGGCCTGCGCCGAATAGTCGCCGAGGAAAATCGAACCCGCGCTGAGGATGCCGGGAAGGTTCTCGCGGGTGGTAGTCAGATGCTCGGGCGCGATCCGGTTTGTCCAGTCAAGCGCTTCTGCAGAAGAAGCAGCGAGCAGGACGGCACCATGCTTTCGCAATGAGCTTTGAGCAATCGTATTGCCTTGCGCCTGGGCCGCGACCGCCTGCGCGACGGAACGGGCCAGCTTGCGGGACTTTGTGATGAGGAGCACGAGGGCGTCCGGGTCGTGCTCGGCTTGCGCGACCAGGTCAGATGCGACGAAGGAGGGCTCGCCCTGGTCGCAAAGAACCAGCCCTTCCGTAGGACCGGCGAGAAAATCGATGGCGCAATCGAAAGCTACAACTTTCTTGGCCGTGGTAACGAACATATTTCCAGGTCCCACGATTTTGTTTACCCGCGGCACGGTTTTCGTGCCGTAAGCCAACGCGGCAATCGCCTGCGCGCCGCCGACGCGGTAAAACTCACGCACGCCCAGCAGCGCCGCGGCCGCCAGCGTGGCCTGCGCGGGACGAGGAGAAACCACTCGAATCTCCTTCACTCCCGCGACCTGCGCCGGAATCACGGTCATCAGCAAAGTTGAGGGCAGGGGATAGCGTCCGCTGGGCACGTAACATCCCACCGAGCTCAGCGGGCGCACCAACTGGCCCAATTTGCGGCCGTGCCTGGTTCGTTCCCACTCGATGGGCTTTTGCCACTCGCAGAAACTACGGATGTTGGCCGCGGCAGTTTCGAGCGCCGCCCGCAGTTCGGGCGACGAAGCGTTCAGGGCGGTCTGCATCTCGCTTTGCGAAACCCGCAAGGGAGCGCCGACGCCGAGGCCATCCCATTGCTCCGCATATCGCCGCAAGGCGCGGTCCCCGTCGCGGCGCACGCTCTGGACAATGCGGCGCACGCGGGGTTCCAGGGCGTCGAGCTTCTGTCCCCGATGCTCCAATGTCCGCACGTAGTTTTCTGCGGCCCGGCCTTTGAGTACCCGCATCACATGACCACCTTGTTCAGCGGATATTCGACAATGCCCTCGGCGTTGGCTGCTTTCAGGCGCGGAATGATTTCCCAGGCGGCTGATTCCTCAATGATGGTGTTCACCGCGACCCAGGCGTCATCGCTGAGCGTCGCCACGGTGGGCTTCTGGAGAGCGGGCAGGACACCGAGCACAGCGGCCAGATCCGATTTGCGGACGTTCAGCATCAGGCCGACGCGGCCCTGGGCTTCCATCGCGCCGCGCAGCATCACGGCCAGGTTTTCGATCTTGCGGCGCTTGGCAGCATCCTTCCAGGCGGAAGTGTTGGCGATGATCTGCGTATTGGATTCGAGCAGGGTGTCGATAATGCGGAGATGGTTGGCGCGCAGGGAACTGCCGGTTTCGGTGACTTCGACGATGGCGTCCGCCAGTGTGGGAGGCTTTACCTCGGTGGCTCCCCAGGAAAACTCCACTCGCACGCTCACGCCTTTCTTGCCGAAATAATTTCGCGTGACGTTTACCAGTTCGGTGGCGACAATGCAGTCGGTCAGGTCCTCAGCGCGCTGGTAATTCGAGGACTCGGGCACGGCCAGCACCCAGCGCACTTTGCCGCGACTCTGTTTGGCATAGATCAGGTCAGCGACGGTCACAACCTCAAGCCCGCTTTCCATCACCCAGTCGAGCCCGGTGAGTCCGGCGTCGAGCACTCCGTGCTCAACGTAGCGGGCCATTTCCTGGGCCCGAATCAGCATGCACTCGACGTCAGGATCGGCGGTGCTCGCCGAGTATGACCGGCCATTGGTGTAGACGTTGAGGCCGGCACGCGCAAACAGCTGCAGAGTAGCCTCCTGCAAACTACCCTTGGGAATGCCTATGCGGAGCTTCATGACCGAGCTCCATCGCTCGGAGCGGGTGCTTTGCCCAGGGGCAGGTTCTCGGTGAAGCAGGAACGGGTGCCGTTGTGGCAGACCACGCCCTTCCCCTGCACGCGTACCTGCAGGAGAACCGTGTCACGATCGCAATCGGTGGCGGCTGAAACCACTTCGAGGCGGTTGCCGGAAGTCTCACCCTTTGTCCAAAGCTGGTTGCGGGTGCGGCTGAAGAAGGTGATATAGCCGGCGCGCAGGGTCTGTTCAAACGCTTCCCGATTCATGAAGCCGAGCATCAGCACTTCGCCGCTGCCCGCATCCTGCACGATGGCTGGCAGCAGCCCTTGCATTTTGTCGAAATCGATTTCCTGTTTCATTGCGTCTCCAGATTTGCGGCTAAAAACAAAAAGCCCGCTGTCGCGAAGCGCGTCAGCGGGCCGAATCTTGTGTGTGAGCTCTAACCTATCTCAAGACACCCCCGCCAACACGTTGTGCACATGATGGTGATGGTGGAGATGGGAAAGAAAACTCATCGCTAAGAAGATAGCTGATGCGGGAGTTCCTGTCAAAACTTTTAATCGCGGCGCGCAGTTTGTGATCCTGAGCGGAGGGGCTGCTTCGCATCGCGACGCAGCGGCGCAGTCCGTGGCCGCGAATTTCAGAGGCCTTCTCCCGGCTATGCCGTCGAGAGGATAGGGGGTCCTCGACTCCACTCTCCCATTCGCGAGCGAGTGGGAGAGTTGCGCTGAGGATGACCGGGCACGAGATTTGTTGGTTGCTGACAAGAAACCAGTCGGGCCGCGCTCGACCGGACAGCCGAGGGCGGCTGTCCCCACGTGGCTCGTGATGGATCGGGGCGCGTTGACATTCGCTGCCCCACAGAGTACGGTTCCGTACGCAACCTACCCGGTACAGAATTGGCACCAGCGCCGGCATTCCCCCCAGCCGGCGAATCATTAGAGGAGGAAAAGGATGAACAGGAAGCAGCGTGGGATTTTCGCAGTTGTGTGCGCACTCGTGTTGATGGCCGCCTCGGCCCTACCGGCCCGGGCGCAAGAGGAACCGAAAGAAAAACCGCCGATGTACAGCTACGTCGCGTTCTGGAATGTTCCGCGCGCGCAATGGGCGGACATGGACAAGAACTCAGCCGCCGACCAGAAGGTTCTGGACAAGGCGGTGGCCGATGGAGCCATCGTGGGCTACGGCAGCGACTTGAATCTGGTGCATACAGCGGACGGCATGACGCATGACGACTGGTGGTCGGCGATGTCCATGGCAGGGGTGCTGAACATCCTGGACAAGTTCTATAAGTCTGGTACGCCCACCGCACCCGTACTGGCCAGCGCTACCAAGCACTCGGACGGGATATTCGTCAGCCGTTACTACAACTGGCGTCCGGGCACCTACAAGGGCGCCTACACGCGCGTGGGCTATTACAAACTCAAGGCCGATGTGCCGGAGCATGCAGTCGAGACGTTGAGCAAGAGCTATATCGTGCCCATGCTGGAAAAACTCCTGGCCGACGGATCGATTGTGGAGTATGAAATCGACACCGAGGCGATCCACACCGAAGCTCCGGGAGCGTTCTGGATCGACGTAATCTCGCCCAATGCTGAAGGGCTGGACAAATTAAATGCGCTGCTGATGAATGCCGGCAACACCAATCCCCTGAGCAGTGCGGCGTTCCAGTCGATGGTGGACTCGTCAGCCCACCGCGATAATCTGGCCACATCAACTGTAACTTATAAATAGTTGTCGAAGCGGTTGTTCCGGGCCCGTGCGTGGCGGCTGCTTTTTGTGACGCCCGCCGGGTTCGTGGTGTAGTTTGAAAAGCCCCATTAAGGATTGTCATTCCGAAGCGCGCGGTGTGGTCGCGCGAGGAATCTGCTTTGTTGCTGCCGGCAGCAAGCAGATTCCTCGCCGATAAACCCGGCTTCGGAATGACAAGGGGTGGGGTTGTTTTTGCGCGAACTGCTCCACCACCGCCCCCGCCATCGCTTGATGGTGAACAGAGTCAGCGGTAGTATTGGGGCTCGAGCTTCGGCGGGAGAATTGGCGAGAGGAGCAAGATGCCGCAAAACTACGTTCCCATATTCATCTTCATCGCCTTCGTCGGAATTCTCATCCCCATCACGCTGCTGGCGGCCAAGCTGGTGCGTCCGGACAATCCGGGCAAGGCGAAGCTGATGCCTTACGAGTGCGGAATCGATCCGATCGACAGCTCCCGTGGGCGCTACACGGTGCGCTATTACATTGTGGCCATCCTGTTCGTGGTCTTCGATGTGGAGACTATTTTTCTTTTCCCGTGGGCGGTACAGTTTAAAGCGCTGGGCGTATTCGGTCTGATCGAAATGCTGATTTTCCTGCTGATCCTGGTGGTGGGGTATGTCTGGATCTGGAAAAAAGGCGCCCTGGAGTGGGTATGACCACGCAGGGAGGATGTTCTCATCCCACCCGAAGCTCCGCGAGGTTTGCTGGTAGCGTGTTGTAACACAACTCCGCAATGCCGAACCTGCCCAGCTCCGAAACCTTCACCGCCAGCCGCTGGACTAAAGGCAATTTGTTCTTCCCGGTACGCATCATCGTCACTCCGCAACACGTCAGCCGGGTAAAATCGCGTCTCTTTGGCAGCAGCGAAGAGAGCATCGCCCTGGGCAAGGTCGCCTCGGTGCAGATTTCCACCGGAGTGATCTGGTCGAACATTCGCATTGATTCCTCGGGCGGCAGCGATCCCATCACCAGCCACGGGCACCGCAAGGCGGACGCGCTGCGGAT
>DASQHA010000128.1:0-10245 GCA_035632335.1 Terriglobales bacterium | reverse complement strand
CTGCAGGGCCTGCTTCAGGCCGGAGGAGATTTTGGTATCGCTCAGCGGCGTGCCGCCCAGTCCCAGGCGCTTTGCGATCTCTCCCACCTGCGCCAGGGAGAATGTGGTCATCAACAGCCACGCACTGCACAAAAATAGATTGCGCTTCATTTCGGATCTCCCCTCTACCGGCTTCGAACGGAAAAGGTTTCCCCGCGATGCCCAAAGAAACTTTTTTTCGCAGGCTACCCGGCGCCGGGTTTCGGCACCTAAAGTTCCGACGTTACACGAAATAACGTGACGCGAATTAACTTTTTAGGAGGAGCAATCATGGGAAACGAACCCGAAAAGAACCAGCAGAACAACCCTGGGAACCAGCAGGATCCCAGCAAAAAGACCCCGTATCAGAGCGGAGAGCATGTCTACAACCCGCAGGATCCGACCACGAAGAAGCCGGGCCAGGACAGCGGCACGACCGATCGTGAAGGGTCTGAAAACGTTGAAAAGCGCCGCGCATCCTAACCGGGATCGCGGACAGAGGACAAAGCCACGGCAAACCGCCGTGGCTTTTCCATCTGGGGAGAGATTTCGAATTGAGCACTACGGCAATCCGGTCCGCCAAGACGTCGAGCGGGTGCCATGCTATAATTTTTCCCTGTTTCATTTGCCTGGTTAGCTGACGGAGGGTTGTATCGATAAACGCTTTATCCGAACAAACGAGCGCATTCGGGCGCGGGAAATCCGCGTAATTGATGACGAAGGCCAGCAGATTGGCATTTTGACTCCCTACGATGCGCTTAAGATGGCCCGCGAGAAAAACCTGGACCTGGTCGAGATTTCGCCCACCGCGACTCCTCCCGTATGCCGAATCATGGATTATGGGAAATTCCTGTACCAACAGGAAAAGAAGGAACGCGAGGCCAAGAAGCATCAGAAGGTCATCGTAGTCAAGGAAGTGAAGTTCCGCATCAACGTGGACGACCACGACTACGAGACCAAGAAGAATCACGTGCTGCGCTTCCTCGACGAGGGAGACAAGGTCAAAGCGACGATTTTCTTCCGGGGACGGGAAATGACGCGCACCAACCTGGGACGCGAAATCCTGGAGCGGCTGATTAAAGACATCGCCGACAAAGGCATCGTGGAGTTCCGGCCGCGACAGGAAGGCAACACGCTGCACGCCATCCTGGCGCCCAAGAAAGATGCCGGACAAAAGCAGCCCGCGCAGTCGCAACCGGCCCCAGGCCGGGTAAATCAGGCTTAAGAGAGCAACTGCCGAAACTGAGGATTTATGCCCAAGCTGAAAACCCATAAGGGTGCCGCCAAGCGCTTCAAGAAGACCGCCAGCGGCAAGGTCAAGCGCCATCACTCGCACTTGCGCCATATGCTGACGTCCAAGAACAAGAAGCGCAAAGGCAAGCTGCGCCAGGCCGTCCTGGTCAGCGACGCGGACACCCCCAAGATCAAGCGAATGATCCCGTACTAAGTTTTTTGGTTGGTGTGGACGCGGGCGACTCGCCCGCATTGTGTGGCTGCAAGTTCTGAACCCGCGGCCCAGGCGCGTGAAGAGGCAATCAGACCCTCGAGTCTCCTACCTCCAGCCGCCGTAACGAGTAATTAAAAAGGAGCTACCCATGCCTCGCGTAAAACGGGGAACCAAACGCCGCGCCAAGCGCAAAAAGATTCTTGACCGCGCCAGCGGCTATTTCCTCACCAAATCAAAACTCTACCGGTCCGCCAAAGAAGCTGTCGAACGCGGACTCAAGTTCGCCTACTCCGGACGCAAACAGAAAAAGCGTCAATATCGCTCGCTCTGGATCGTGCGCATCGGGGCCGCCGCCAAGCTGAACGGGATGAGCTATAACCAGTTCATTCACGGCTTGAAAAAAGGCGGCGTGGAACTGGACCGCAAGATTCTGGCAGACCTGGCGGTGAACGATCCGGGCGCCTTTAAAAGCCTCGCCGAGCAGGCGAAGGGCGCCATCGGCGGGGCAGCGTAGAACCAGCCTTTAGCTTTTAGCTTCCTCGAGCGCGGCCTCAGCCGCGCCATTTTGCTATTTTCCCGTATCTGAGAACCGAGAACGAATAACTGGTTTTATGTACACCGTCCCCAAACTAAAAAGCTTCTCCGCCGCCTCCCTCGACAAGGCTGCCGAGAAGCTGTTGGCCGCGCTCAAGCAGGAAGGCGCAGCGGTCAAGTCCGAGGCTAACTGGAAAACCTTCCGCGACCGCTGGATGGCCCGCAAGAACGGCGTGCTCACCGAGATCAACGAGCTCTGGCTCAAGGCCGCTCCTAAAGAAGCGAAGCGCGAAGTGGGACAACGCGTCAACCAAATCAAAACGCTGGTCGAGGACGCGGTGGCAAAGGCGCAGGATGTGCAGGCGCACGTCTCGCGTGCGGCTTCTCCCAAAACCGCCGCTGACTCGATCGACATCACTCTTCCCGGCATTCGCCGTCCGCTCGGCTCCGAACATCCCGTGATCAAGACGGTGCACGAAATCGTCGCCGTGTTCCGCAATCTCGGTTACTCGGTCGAGGAGGGGCCGGTGATCGAGACTGACTACTACAACTTCGAGGCGCTGAATTTTCCGCCCAACCATCCGGCGCGCGATACCCAGGACACGCTGTTCATCGCCCATCAGGAAGCGAAGCCGCAACGCGACCGACTGCTGCTGCGCACCCATACTTCGCCGGTGCAGATTCGCACCATGGAGAAGATGAAGCCGCCAGTCAGGATCGTGATTCCGGGCAAAGTGCATCGCAACGATCCGCCGGACGCCAGCCACTCTCCCATGTTTCATCAGGTCGAAGGCCTGGCGGTCGACACCAACATCACTTTCTGCGATCTGAAAGGCACGCTCGACCACGCCATGAAAGAGCTGTTCGGATCGAGCGTGAAGACCAGCTTCCGGCCGTCATTCTTCCCCTTCACCGAGCCCAGCGCGGAAATGATGGTGTCTTGTTTCATTTGCGGGGGCAGCGGCAAACGCGGTTCGGAACCCTGCCGTCCCTGCAAGCAGACCGGATGGATCGAGATTCTCGGCTGCGGCATGGTAGACCCGAACGTCTACGGATTCGTCGATTACGATCCAAAAAAGGTTTCGGGATTTGCTTTCGGCATGGGCGCCGACCGCATCGCGATTCTGAAATACGGCGTGGACGACATCCAGTTGTTCTTCAACGGGGATGTGCGATTTTTAGAGCAGTTTGGGTAAGGTAGCGCCGCCGTCTCGGCGGCTGTCGCGGGAGCGTCTCGCCCCCGCAAGTGAGGGCAGGATGCCCTCACGACAGCCGGCAGGATGCCGGCGCTACGAAGATCACAATGAAACTTTCTCCCACATGGCTGCGTGAGTTCGTGGATGCCAAGGTGGACGATGCCCGCCTGGCGCAGGACCTTACCTCGGTTGGAATCGCCGTCGAAAACATCTCGGGCGAGGGCAAGAATACCGTCTTCGAAATGGAGATCGGCACCAATCGCCCAGATGCCATGAACCACTACGGGGTCGCGCGCGAAGCCTCAGTCATCTACAATCTGCCGCTGCGCGCGGTCGATTCGAAATTGCCCGCGGCGCCTGACAAGCCCGATTTCATCGTGGAAATCGCGGACCAGGCCGGGTGTGCCCGCTACACGGCCCGCGTGGTTCGCGGTGTGAAGATCAAACCATCTGCCGAGGCGATCGCAAAGCGGCTTCTGCTGGTCGATCAGCGTCCCATCAACAACGCGGCCGACGCCACCAACTACACCCTGTGGGAGATGGGGCATCCCACGCACGTCTTTGATCTCGACCTGCTTGAAGGCGGCAAAATTCTGGTGCGCCGGGCATTCAGTGGCGAAATTCTGAAAACGCTGGACGGAGTCGAGCGCAAGCTTACGCCGGAAGATCTGGTCATCGCCGACGCCGTCAAACCGGTTGCCCTGGCCGGAGTCATGGGCGGGTTTGACACCATGATCACGGAAAAGACGAAGAACATTCTCATCGAGGCGGCGTGGTTCGATCCGGCTACCATCCGCCGCAGTTCGCGCCGCCACGGGCTGCACACCGACGCTTCGCATCGCTTCGAGCGGGGCGCGGACTTTGAGGCCACCACCCAGGCTTGCGACCGGGTGGCCGTGCTGCTTCTCGAATCAGCCGGAGGCAAACTGGACGGCGGCGCAATCGACACGGTCGCCCGGCCGGTGGACCTCGCGCCCGTGGCTTTGCACCTTTCGGAAGTGCACCGCATTCTGGGCGAGAAGCTCGAGACCAACGAAATTTTCCGCATTCTGCAGCAACTGGGCTTTGAGCTGATGCCGGAAAGGGGCGGCGACCCCGACTTCACCGTCCACATTCCCAGCTGGCGCCTGGACGTGGAGCGCGAGATCGACCTGGTCGAGGAAATCGCGCGCCTGCACGGCTTCGACAAGTTCGTCAACACGCTTCCGGCTTACGCGGGAGCCGTGGTGGAAGCGCCGGAGGCCGAAAAGGCCCGCAAACTGCGAGCTGCGCTGCTGGCTCTCGGCTATGACGAAGCCGTGTCGCTGACATTTATTTCGCATGAAGATGCGGAAACATTTTCTTCCGTCCCGGTGGTGGAGCTGGCGAATCCGCAGAGTGAAGAAGCGTCGGTGATGCGGAGTTCGCTGCTGCCGGGCATGCTCAACATGCTGGCCTACAATCTCAATCGGGGCGCGGAGAATGTGCGTCTGTTCGAGGCCGGTTCGGTGTTTGTCGCCACCGGATCCGCGACCGCCGAGCCGAAACGCATCTGCATGGGCGCCACTTCCCCGGCCTTGCAGAAACCGCAAGAATGGGGCGCCCGCGACGGAGGATTTTTTGATCTGAAAGGCGATGTGGAGAGTCTGCTGTTCGCCTTTCAGCACCAGTCCCTGCAGTACGACGTGCAGACGGCTGACTACTACCACCCCGGAATATCGGCGCGGGCGCTGATGGATGGCCTGCTGGTGGCCCAGTTTGGACAGATCCATCCCGACATCGCGGCTGCCCGCAAGCTGCGCCAGAATGTTTTCGTTGCCGAATTTTACCTAGACCAGCTTTACGCGGCGGGCCTGCGCGTGGTCCGCTACCAACCTCTGCCGCGCTATCCCGCGGTGGAACGCGATTTCTCATTCGTCTTCGACGATAGTGTGAGCTTCGAGAAGATTGAGCGCAGCGTTACCGGGCTCGCCCTGACCGAACTGCGCAGTTTTGTTCCCGTGGAGATTTTCCGCGGAGGCAACGTTCCCGCAGGCAAGTATTCGCTGCTGCTGCGCGCCCGCCTCCAGTCGGCCGAACACACGCTGCGGGAAGATGAAGTGGCCCAGTGGTCGACACAAATCATCAAGGCGCTGGAAGGCCTGGGCGGGAAGCTGCGAGCGTAGTTATCAGACAGCAAAAAGCGGTGTCATCCTGAGCGCAGCATTGCATTTCGCCAGCGAAATGCAATGCGAAGTCGAAGGACCCCTACCCTTTTTAACAGTCGCCGAGCCGTGAAGGCATTGTTCCAGTGCAAGCCCTTGCAGGTTATAGGGGTCCTTCGGCTGCGCAGCCGCTTAGCTTCGCGAAACGACTACTCCGCTCAGGATGACAACGTACACTGTTGGGGTGCATTTTCGTCTCGGCCTGATCGTGACTTTTGTCGCTGCCAGCGCTCTAGTTGCTACCGCTGCGCCTCCAACCGAGAATCCAGCACCGACTTTCTATAAAGACATTCTCCCCCTGCTGCAGGACCACTGCCAGAGCTGTCATCGGCCCGGCGAAGTCGCGCCCATGTCCCTGGTGACCTACGAGCAGACCCGGCCGTGGGCGCCGGCGATCGCCAAAGCAGTGCAGGGCGGAATGATGCCGCCGTGGTTTGCCGACCCGCGGTTCGGCCACTTCTCCAACGACCCGTCGCTCACGCCGCAACAGATTGCGACGACGCTGGCCTGGGTCGCGGCCGGCGCTCCAGCAGGCGATCCGCATGACGCGCCCGCGCCGCCGCGGTGGACGGAGGGGTGGAACATCGCGAAGCCGGACGTCGTATTGCCGATGCCCAAGCCGGTCGCGATCCCGGCGAATGGCGACGTGGAGTACACCTACGAAATCGTGCCGACGCATTTCACCGAAGACAAATGGATACAGATGGCGGAAGTCCATCCGTCGAGCCCGCAGTATGTGCATCACGCCGTGGTCTACATCCGGCCGCCGGATTCCAGGTGGTTGCGGCACGCGCCCGTGGGCGTGCCGTTCACGGCTTCAACCCTCAGCGATCCGCAGGAGCGTCTAGAAGCGCACGGGACCACCAGCGACCTGCTGCTGGTGTACGCGCCCGGCAGCTCGCCGGATCAATGGCCCGACGGCATGGCAAAGTTCGTCCCGGCAGGATCAGACCTGGTTATTCAGGTCCACTACACGACGAACGGCACCGCCGGAAATGATCAGACAAGCGCCGGGCTGGTATTCGCGAAATCACCGCCGCAGCAGCGCGTCATCACCCTGCAGCTGAACGATCACGCCTTCATCATTCCGCCCGGCGCCGATGATTTTCGGGTGGAGGTGCAAGGCACGCTGCCGCACGACGCCACGCTGCTCAGCCTGTTTCCGCACATGCATCTGCGCGGGAAGCGTTTCGAGTACGACATTGTGCAGCCTGACGGCTCGATCGAAACCCTGTTGCGGGTGAATTACCATTTTCACTGGCAGCTGAGTTATCGTTTGGCGAAACCCAGGCCGCTGACGGCCGGAACGAAACTTCGCGCCGTGGCCTGGTATGACAACTCGCGCAACAACCCACACAATCCCGATCCCAATGCGACCGTCACCTGGGGCGATCAAACTTATCAGGAAATGATGGTTGGGTTCTTCGATGTGGCAGTGCCGGCGAAGATGGGTAAAGAGCAGTTCTTTGCTCGCGGGCAGGCGGCGCAATAACTTGTCCACATGCGACGACCTGCCGATTCAATCACGGCTCCGGCATAACGGGTGTATGCTACCGGGGTTTTACGGAGTTCAAGGCTATGCGTACGCAGCAGTTTGCCCGCGCTCTCCTGCTGTCGGGATCTCTCGTTGTTTCGGCAGCTGCTTGTGCTGCCCAGACGCGCGAAGAAGGGCCGCGCCCGCACGACGGCGGCGTGCAGGAGAGGCTTGTCAGTATTCTGATTCCTGCCGTTCCACGGGCCCCGTTTAGCGCCACCGTGTCCACCGAATCCATTCGCATGCTGGCAGATGGCAGCAGAATTACGCTCGTGAATCACCGCGCCATCGGGCGCGACGGCGCCGGCCGCATTTTTCAGGAGCGCCGGTTGCTTGTGCCGCCCGACGGAAAGCATGAGTCGGTGATCACGCAGACTGAGATCATCGATCCTGTTGCTCACGAGCTCTATATCTGCAAACCTGATGAACAGGTCTGCCAACTAGAGTCCTATTCTCCCCCGGTCTTTGCCGGAGCCCCCAGCGCCATCCCGTCCAAGGAGAAAACGAGCCGTGAGGAGCTGGGTAAGCAATTCATCGCCGGCCTGGAAGCTTCGGGCACCCGAGAAACGACAATCGTGGAACCGGGAGCGATCGGTAATGACAGTGAGCTGCATATCGTTCGGGAGTACTGGTACTCGCCTCAACTGAGCATCAACCTTAGCAGCAAGCTTCAGGACCCGAGAATCGGAACCCAGGATTTCGAACTGTCGGACATAACTCTGGGAGAACCCGATCCAAAGCTTTTCAAAGTACCGCCCGGAAGCCAAGTCCTTGATTTGCGCCGGCAGGTGAGGTCGCCTTCCGACAATCGGTCACCCGAATGAGGTTTCTATTCCAGTTCCCGGTGCATCACTCGCGCCTTTGCGCGCTGTGCTAGTCTCGATTTATGGCAGAGAGCGCCATCCAACAGAAATCTTTTCTCAGCGGGAAGGTTGCCCACTTCACCGAGTCTGTCATCCGCGAGATGACGCGACAGGCCATGCTGCACGGCGCGGTGAACCTGTCGCAGGGCTTTCCTGATTTTCCCGCTCCGGCGGAAATCAAACGTGCGGCGCAGGAGGCGATTGCAGCCGACGTCAATCAGTATGCCATCACCTGGGGCGCGAAGAACCTGCGCAACGCCATTGCCCGGCAAATGCAGGTGTGGCAGGGCATCGCGGTCGAGCCCGAACGCGAGATCACGGTTTGCTGCGGTTCGACCGAAACCATGATTTCGACCTTGCTGGCGGTGTGCAATGCCGGCGATGAAGTCGTGATCTTTGAACCGTTCTACGAAAACTACGGGCCGGACGCGATTCTGTCCGGCGCCAAGCCACGGTTTGTGAAGCTGCGCCCGCCGGACAACCCGGATGGCGATTGGACCTTCGATGAAGGCGAACTGCGGGCGGCGTTTCACCGCCATACCAAGGCCATCATCGTAAACACCCCGAACAATCCCACCGGCAAAGTGTTCTCCCGAGGCGAGCTCGAGCTGATCCGCGACCTTTGCGTCGAATTCAATGTCCTTGCCATCACGGATGAGATCTACGAGCACATTCTTTATGACGGCGCCCGGCACGTTTCGATGGCGGCGCTTGAAGGCATGCGCGAGCGAACCATAACGATTAACGGCCTGTCCAAGACCTACAGCGTGACTGGTTGGCGCGTGGGCTGGGCGGTGGCCCCGCCCGCGATCACGGATGCCATTCGCAAGGTGCATGATTTCCTGACCGTGGGCGCGCCGGCTCCGTTGCAGGAGGCCGGGGCGGCCGCGCTCGCTCTGCCCGCCGCTTACTACCAGGGACTGGCTGAAGGATACGGCCAGCGCCGTGACCGCCTGATTCCATTTCTGACCGAAGCCGGCTTTCGCTGCTTTCGTCCCCGCGGCGCCTATTACGTCATGACGGATATCAGCGGCTTCGGGTTCGCCAATGATCTCGAGTTCTCGAAGTATCTGGTGAAAGATATCGGAGTGGCGACGGTCCCGGGATCGAGTTTCTATAACGATGCGCGGGACGGAGCACAGCAGGTTCGTTTTGCCTTCTGCAAGCGCAATGAGACGCTGGACGCCGCCGGCAAGCGATTACGGAAATTACGGGCGCCGAAATAGGTTCGGCCACGGCGAGGGCGGGACGCCGGCGCTACAAACCCGCTACGACCAACCTGCAAAACCCTTTAAGCATCTGATTGGATTCACAGAGTTCTGCGGTATACTGCGCTCAAGTTCCCAATTTCTCTTGAGGAAACGGTGGCACCATGTCCGTGAGAATGGCTGAAGGGGTATCTGCCCAGGTTCCGGCTGACGATTTTCAGGCGCTTGAAGAGAAAGTCTATCGCACCATTGAACTGTACAAGGCGGCGCGGGAGGCCCGGTCCGTAGCGGAACGGGATTCGCAGCGTCTGCGCCACCAGCTGGAAGAGCGCGAGGAAGAGTTGGACGGTTTGCGCCGCGAGATGGTGCGGCTGCGCAAGGAACGGGAAGAGATCCGCGGCCGGGTGGAGAAGATGCTGGGTCAGATCGAATCCATTGCCGAGGAGCAGGCGGTCAGCTGATCCCGCCCGACCTTCGTCCGATCTCCGTTTTGAGGAGAAACAACATGGCAACGGCCACCAAGCATACCGCGATCAAGGATCCCAGCAACAACGCCGTCCGGGTAGAAATTTTCGATCAACCCTACAACCTGCGCGGCTCGGACGCCGAGTACATTCTCAAGCTGGCCGAGTACGTGGATGGCAAGATGCGGGCCGTGGCGGAACAGACCCATACGGTCGATACGGCGCGCCTGGCCGTGCTGGCGGCGCTCAATATTGCCGACGAATATCATCTGGTGAAGCGCAACCAGGACGTGGGATCGGGCGACTATCTGCGCCGCGCCCAGCATCTCTCGAGCGCGCTCGATGAAGTGCTGGGAGACAAGCGGCGCGCCGGATAGCTCTTAGCCATCAGCTTCCAGCCATCAGCTCCTAGCCATCAGCTCTCAGCTTTCAGCGAAACCCTTTGCGGAGCTGCGCTCCGCTGGACAGCCGAGGGCGGCTGTCCCCACGTGGTTGTTTCTTACTTCTGAAGTTCTGCTTATTTCCTTCCGAGGTCTGCTTACGAAAGTTGCTGGCAAGCGGATTGCCATCTTTTTACGTGCTGCCTATTGCCAATGCGGGGAGGTTTACCCTAGCATCCTGACTGAAAGCCGACCTGCCGGGTTGGTGATGACGGTAACCGATTTTTGAACCAATGCTGAATGAACGGGAGCTCGACTCGAACTAGGATCCGGTGTGCAACGCTCCGCCATGCGGAGATGCCTAAAGGGTCTCGGCGGGCGCCCAACGTCTACCGACGGGTTCATTCTCGGCCCGTCA
>DASQHA010000127.1:0-4901 GCA_035632335.1 Terriglobales bacterium | reverse complement strand
CAACAGTCCTTATTCAGCTTCGAAGGCGGGTGCGGACCACCTGGTGCGCGCCTATCACCACACCTACGGGCTTCCGACCCTGACCACCAATTGTTCGAATAACTACGGCCCTTACCAGTTCCCGGAAAAACTCATTCCCCTTGTGATCCTCAACGCCCGGGCCGGCAAGCCGCTCCCGGTCTATGGAGACGGTCAGAACGTGCGCGACTGGCTGTTCGTGGAGGACCACTGCGCCGCCATACGCCGCGTGCTGGCCCAGGGCAGAGTCGGAGAAACCTACAACATCGGCGGCGGCGGCGAAAAGCGAAACCTGGAAATCGTCGAGGCCATCTGCGCCATGCTGGATCAGTTGTGTCCTGACGATCCGGTTACGCCTCATCGAAACCTGATTGCTTTTGTGGAAGACCGGCCCGGCCACGACCGGCGCTATGCCATTGATGCTCGCAAGATCGAGCGTGAACTGGGATGGAAGCCGCGCGTAAGTTTTGCCAGCGGCATGCGCAAGACGATCGAATGGTATTTGCAGAATGAAGAGTGGGTGAAAGGGGTCACCAGCGGCGCCTACCGAAAGTGGATTGCCACCCAGTACTCATGAAGATGCAGGCCCGGCCTCGGCAACGCAGAGAATAGATCACATGCGAATCACCATTTTCGGCGCCACCGGCTTACTGGGAAAGGCGCTGATGCGGGAGTGGAAGGAAGACGAGGTCACGGGACTCGCCTCTGCGGACGGCGACATTCGGAACGCGGAACAGGTGCTCCACCTGGTCGAGCGCAGGCGGCCCGATTGGATTGTCCTGGCAGCGGCCTACACCGACGTTGACGGCTGCGAGACTGACCGTGACCTGGCCTATGACGTAAACTGCCAGGGAGCCGTCAACGTCGCGCGCGCGGCCAAGCAGCAAGGGGCTCGTCTGATTTTTCTCAGCACCGACTATGTATTCGACGGCGCCAAGACGATTCCCTACACGACCGATGATCCCCGGTCACCCCGCAGTGTCTACGGTGAATCGAAAGCGGAGGCGGAGGTGCAACTGCTCCGGGTTCTGCCGGAGTGCTGCATCGTTCGGACTTCGTGGCTCTTCGGCACCGGCGGCAAATGTTTCCCCGACACGATTCTGAACCTGGCTGCCAGTCGGCCACAGCTGGACGTAGTTGGCGACCAGCGCGGTTCCCCCACCTACGTGGTCGATCTGGCTCGCGCCCTGATACAACTTTGCCGCCAGCAGGCGAGCGGCCTGGTGCACGCCACCAACCGCGGCGAGTGCTCGTGGTACGAGTTTGCTCGCGAAATTATCGCGCGTGCGGGCCTCGACACAGTCGTGCACGAAACCACGAGCGACAAGTTTGTACGCCCCGCGGAACGTCCGAAGTACTCCGTGCTGTCGCCGGAAAGTCTGGAGAGGCGCGGCATCGCCATGCCCGGCTGGCAAGATGCGCTGCAAAGATACCTGGCAGAGAGAGCTTTTTCGTAGCGCCGCCGTCCCGGCGGCTGGCGGGGCGCGTCCCGCCGCCCCCCGGCGCGGAGGGCAAGATGCCCTCCGGACAGCCGGCGAGACGCCGGCGCCACACCGCAGATCGTGGTGAATTACAACTGTCCGCGGAGGGCGGTTTGCATTTTCTGCTGGTGGCGAACATCCAGCTTGGCGCCGGCACATGTCACGTGAAAGACGTCCGTGGCAGTCTGCCCCTGCGTGTCGATGATCGCAACTTCGATATTGCAGCCCAGTTCGGCCATGGCAGAACTGATGTCGTAGAGCAGCCCGGGACGGTCCTGGGCGATGATCTCGATCAGCGTGCTGTGTTGTGAACACTCGTTGTCAATCTGCACGCTGGGCTCGACCGTGATCTTCGGGCTCTGCGCTCCCGGCTTGAACTTCGTCTCCATTAATTCGACGACATCGATTTCGCCCGAAACGGCTTCCGCGAGTTTCCGCTTCAGGCGGTCTATCTCGGAGGGATTGAGTTCCAGCGTCCGGAACCGGTCAGAAAACCGGAAGGTGTCGAGCACCACGCCGGCCTTGTTGGAAAAGGCTTCCGCCTTCAGGATGTTCATGCCCCAGGACGAAAGCGTTCCCACCACGTGAGAAAATAAACCCGGGCAATCCAGGGTCAACAAGACAAGTTCGAAGTAGCCATCGCGCCGCAGGATGTCGATTTGTGGTTCATCATCCTTCTGTTTGAGGCGATCGTACATGCGGCAGTGGGCCACGATCTCGCTCGAAGTGTGCATCAGTAAATAACGTTTGGGGAAACCCTCCAGGAACGAAGTGATGTGCTTCGCATCCGTTTCGCCTGCGGCGGCCACGACTTCCTTGATTCTTTCGCTGTTGGAACTGCTTACCGTGAGGCGCTGGTCGTCCACGCTCCGGCTCAGATGGTTGAACGCGGCCGCATAGAACTGCCAGAGCAGCTCAGCTTTCCAGGGCGTCAGGGCCTCCGGGTTGACCGATTTAATGTCGGTGTAGGTCAGCAGCGTGAGCATCTTGAGCCGCTCGGTGGTGCCGACGCACTCGCTGAACTCAGCCACCACCTTGGGGTCGAAGATGTCCTGGCGCATGGTGGTCGACGACATGCGCAGATGGTTAGCAATCAGGAAGACCACCGTCTCGCGGTCAACCGGTTCCAGGCGAAGCCGTTCCAGGGCGCTGGCTGAAGCCTGCAGGCTTCCGGTCACGTGGTCTTCCGCGGGCATGCCCTTGCCCACATCGTGGAGCAAGAGCGCCAGAAAGAGGAGGTCGGGACGTTCGAGCCCGTCCAGAATGTCGCGGAAGCGGCGTTCCAACTCGCCGTCTGGAGTACGCAGCGCATGGATGTTTTCGATCGCCACCAGGGAATGTTCGTCGACCGTGTAGCGATGGTAATAGTCGCGAATGACCAGCGAGTCCACCGCCTTGAATTCAGGAAACAGCACCACCAGCACGCCCAGCCGGTGCATGGCGCGCAGCGCGGCTCCCGCGTGAGGAGACACCAGGACCCGCCTGAAATTCGACCACACCTCCAGAGACTCCTGGGCCCATTGTCGAAGCTTGGGCAGCGACGCTTCGACGCATCGTTCGGTTTCGGAAGTCAGCTTCAGGCCATGACGTCCGACGAATTCAAAAAGCCCGAGAAGTATCGCTGGATCCTGTACGGAAGAAAGCTGGCGCAGAAAAACCCGGCCTTCAACCACGGAAAAATCGGCGTTGGACAAGCGCGATTTGCGGTTTTCGAACAGGCGGTACAGGCCCGATCGCGACGGCGGCACTTCGTCGAACAGTACGGTCAGCCTGTAGATCGAGCGGACGTGGCGGAAATATGTTCGCATCCAGGCCGCGGCCGCGACCGGCATCCCCTCCGGCAGCCCGATTCCGGCCGCAGCTGCTTCCGACTGCAGTTCGTAGGTCAGTTGATTCAGGTCGCGGCCTTGCCGATAGTGGAGGAAGCACCGCACGGCGGAAAGAAAGTCCAGGGCCGCGCCGCACTCCGCGCGGAACGCTTCCGGCAGCAGGCTCTCGGGCGCGGGCCATGCCCCGGTCTTTTCCAGCTGTGAAATCAGGCTGAGCCAGTTTGCGACCTGACAGTCGCGCAAGCCGCCCGGGCAATCCTTAATGTTAGGTTCCAGATGAAAGATGGTGTGACCGTACTTGTTGTGGCGGGCGGAGGTCAGATCGATCAGCCGCTGCTGCAACTCCAGCGCCTCGCGGGCGACCATTTTCGGAATCACCTGCGACCGGAGGCGCTCGAACAGCTCCGCATCGCCACACAGGTAGCGGCAATCCAGCAGGGAGATATTGAATTCGAGGTTGTCCCGGTACAGCTTGCCGCACTCCGCCAGGGAACGGGTGGTCGGACTGACCCGGAGGTGGAGGTCCCAGAGCGCCTGCGAGATTCGCGGGATGACGCGCCTCTGCGTATCCTCGCTCAGCGCCGACTCATGCAGGAACAGCACATCGACGTCGGAACAGGGAAACAGCGCACGGCGGCCGTAGCCGCCCAGCGCAGCGATGCATATCCTGTCCGGCGAGCCCGGCGAGAACTGATTCCATAACTCGCCGATCAGTGAGTCGGTCAGATTCGAGCGCTCCCGGATTGCGGCCTGTCCGTTGTGTGAGCGCTCGAATCTTTCTCGTATGCTTTCCGACTCGGTCTGGTATGCGTCCTGGGATATAGCGCGATTCGCCAGTACTGTCATCGGACTCCAGTGGTCTGCCGTGACGGTCGGTTAGAGTGCCGCCACCCCGCGCTCGTGATTCCGAATCCTGATGGCTTCATCGACTTTGGAGAGGAAGATCTTGCCATCGCCAATTTTTCCGGTACCCGCGCTCTTTACGATCGCGTCAATGGCGGCGCTCACCAGGTTGTCGGCCAGCACCATTTCCAGCTTGACCTTGGGCACGAGATCGACGGTATATTCACGGCCACGATAAACCTCGGTGTGGCCTTTCTGCCTTCCATGTCCGCGCACGTCGGATATCGTCATGCCGTCAACCCCCAGTTCCGCCAGGGCTTCCTTGACGGCCTCAAATCTGGAGGGCTGGATCACCGCTTCAAGTTTAGTCATTGTGTTTGTCCTCGATCATTCAATTTTCAGATCACACAGATTATAGTCCGCGATACACTCCCGTTCGGTCGATCGGCCGCGCTGGTCTTAGCGCAGCCACTTCAAAACAGCGCTTTCAGCGTAAAGAATCACCGCGATCACGCCGAGCATTTCGACGATGACCGGGGTCATCTCCTTGATCCACTGCACTGGCGTGTACTTTGCATCCACATCGCGCTGAATGAAGGCATAGGCCACCACGGATTGCGCCGACCCGATGTGAGTCCAGCATCCGCCAAGCGCATAGCCGGCAATCTGGGCGAGCGCGAACAGGTGCAGGGTGGAAGTCTCCAGATTATGCAGGCCGCGCGAGGCAAAA
>DASQHA010000126.1:0-7766 GCA_035632335.1 Terriglobales bacterium | reverse complement strand
GTGCGCCGGCGAGGTGCTGGTGGTGATGGACCCCGCGCCCAAATAGCACAACTTGTGCTCTTTCGCCATTTGCGACGTGGGAAACAAAGGAGATAGCCGCCCGAATGAGGACAGGTTGTGCTCTCGCGCTGCGACGCCGTTAATTTGCGCTATGGTATGCGTTCATGGCTGAGGCCTACATCCGCGCGCGCAACCTGACCAAGACCTTCCGGTCCGGCCCGGCCGAACTGGTGGTATTCAGCGGAATCGACCTCGACGTCGAGCGCGGCGAGATGCTGGCGCTGGTCGGGGAGTCCGGGGCGGGGAAGAGCACCCTGCTCCATCTGCTAGGTGGTCTGGACACGCCTTCGGGCGGCACGATACACTACGGAGGTAGGGAGATTTCGGGTCTCGCACCTTCAGAGCAGTCGGAATTCCGGAATCGGGAGATTGGTTTTGTGTGGCAGATTCACTACCTGCTGCCCGAATTTACGGCGCAGGAGAATGTGATGATGCCGTTGTTGATTCGGGGCACGCCGCATGCGACGGCCGCCGCCGAATCGCTAACGAGGTTGGATGAAGTGGGGTTACGGGCCCGGGCGCACCATCGGGCCGGTGAATTATCGGGAGGGGAGCAGCAGCGGGTGGTACTCGCGCGAGCGCTGGTGGGTCAACCCAGCGTGCTGCTGGCCGACGAACCCACGGGCAATCTCGATTTCCGGACCGGCGAGATGATCTTCGAACTCCTGGAGAACCTGCACCGCACTCACCAGCTCACGTCCGTTCTCGTCACTCACAATCCGGCATTCGCGCGTCGATGCGACCGGGCCCTCGCTCTTGAAAAAGGCGGGCTGGTACCGGGAGGTCAGGGTATTTCGCAACCCGGAGGCAACCCGGGGTATCTTTAGTCTTAGGGGGCGTCACTTTATATGTTCGAGCGTTACACGGAGAAGGCGCGTAGGGTGATCTTCTTCGCGAGGTACGAGGCCAGCCAGTTTGGCAGCCCCTACATCGAAACAGAACATCTCCTCCTCGGCCTGCTACGCGAGGATAAGGCGCTGGCGAACCGGTTTCTCCGGTCGCACGCGGCTGTCGAGTCGATCCGGAAGCAGATCGAAGGCCACACCACCATCCGGGAAAAAGTCTCGACCTCGGTTGATCTTCCATTAAGCAATGAGTGCAAGCGGGTTCTAGCCTATGCCGCGGAAGAGGCGGAGCGGCTTTCGCACAAGCACATCGGCACGGAACATTTGCTGTTAGGGCTGCTAAGAGAAGAGAAGTGCTTTGCCGCCGAGATCCTGCACGAACGGGGTTTGAGGCTTTCGACGATTCGCGAGGAACTGGCGCGCAGCAGCCAGGAAAAATCGGCGCCGCAGCGCCAGCGTGAATCTTCGCTGCTCAGCGAATTTTCCCGCGACCTGACCCAGGCCGCCATGGACAATCAACTCGATCCGCTGGTCGGGCGCGACGGCGAACTGGAA
Source organism: Terriglobales bacterium (assembly GCA_035632335.1). GTDB lineage: Bacteria > Acidobacteriota > Terriglobia > Terriglobales > Acidobacteriaceae > JAIQFF01. The sequence continues at coordinate 6,306 of DASQHA010000126.1, read as the reverse complement.
CGCGTGATTCAGATCTTATGCCGCCGCACCAAGAACAATCCGGTGCTGATCGGCGAACCGGGTGTGGGCAAGACCGCTATCGTCGAAGGGCTGGCCCAGCGCATCGCCGACGGCGAAGTGCCGTCGTTCCTGGCCGACAAGCGTATCCTTGGCCTTGATCTTTCGCTGATTGTTGCCGGGACCAAGTATCGCGGCCAGTTCGAAGAGCGTCTGAAGACCATCATGAAGGAGTTGATGGAGTCACAGAATTCCATCATCTTCATTGACGAGTTGCACACCCTGGTGGGCGCGGGCTCGGCGGAAGGGTCGCTCGATGCGGCCAACATCCTGAAGCCGGCATTGTCGCGCGGTGAAATTCAGTGCATTGGCGCCACCACTCCCGGCGAGTATCGCAAGTCGATCGAAAAAGATCGTTCGCTGGAGCGGCGTTTCCAGGCGGTGAAAGTTCCGCCGCCGGACGAAGCTAACGCCACCAAGATCCTCTTCGGAATTAAAGACCGGTACGAGAAGTTCCATGCCGTCACTTACACCGACGACTCCATCAACTTCGCGGTCTCGCACTCGAACCGCTATATCCCGGACCGCTTTCTGCCGGACAAGGCCATCGACTTGATCGACGAAGCCGGAGCGCGGGTCAAACTGCGCCAGACTTCGTTGCCTGAGGAGATTACTGAAGTCCAAAAGCGCATCAAGTTCATCGTCCACCGTATGGAGAATGCCATCGCGAACCATGAGTTCGAGAAGGCGCGCTTCTACTCGGATGAGGAACGCAAGGAGCGCGAGAACCTGCGCGCTCTTCGCGAAAAATACCACCTCGATGAATCCTCCACCGGCGTTGTCGGTCGGGAGGACATCGAGGATGTGGTATCGCGCTGGACTGGCGTGCCCATCACCTCGATCAAGGAAGAAGAGTCGGCCAAGCTGCTGCGCATCGAAGAGGAGCTGCACAAGCGGATCATTTCGCAGGACAAGGCCATTGTGGCTCTGGCCCGCGCCATTCGCCGCAGCCGCGCCGGGCTGAAGAGCCCGAACCGGCCCATCGGATCGTTCCTGTTCCTCGGCCCTACGGGTGTGGGCAAGACAGAAGTCGCGCGCACCCTGGCGCAGTTCATGTTCGGCAGCGAGAAGTCGCTGGTCCGCTTCGATATGTCCGAGTTCATGGAAAAGCATTCGGTCTCGAAGCTGATCGGCTCGCCTCCGGGATATGTCGGCTACGAGGAAGGCGGCCAGCTCACCGAGCGGGTGAAGCGCGCCCCCTATTCCGTCGTCCTGCTCGACGAAGTCGAGAAGGCGCACCCCGACGTGTTCAACATCCTGCTGCAGGTGTTTGAAGACGGCCAGCTCACCGACGGCCTGGGCAACACGGTTGATTTCAAGAACACCATCATCATCATGACCTCGAACATCGGCGCCCGGCACCTCCAGAAGCGCGAGGGCCTGGGCTTCCAGTCGACCAACGAGGACATGATTTCGAGCAAGGTGGAAGACCTGGTGAAGGGCGAAGTTAAACGCACCTTCAATCCGGAATTTCTGAACCGGCTGGACGAGATCATTCTGTTCACCGCGCTCAGCGAGCAGGACCTGATCCAGATTCTGGAACTGATGGTCAGCCTGCTGAACCAGAACCTGGCGCAGAAGTCGATTACGGTGACCGTGACCGACGAAGCCAAGAAGTGGATCCTGAGCCAGACCCTGGGCGACCGCAGCTATGGCGCGCGTCCGCTGCGTCGGGCTCTGCAGAAATACATCGAAGATCCGCTTTCCGAGGCGCTGATCCAGGGCACGATCACGACCCGCCCGGCGTTCATCGAAGTCTTCCTCGACGGGCAGAAGCTGTATTACCGTCCGGTGGATTCGGAGAAGACCGAAGGCGTGTTGTTGTACGAAAATTAGTTGTCAGTTCTCAGATTTCAGCCGTCAGCTTACGCTGGCGGCTTTGTTGTCTTTGCGATCTTTATGGAACTTGTCGTTTATTCTTCCTTCTGGTGTCCTGACTGCCGCGTGGCCAAGCGCTTCCTGCAGGGACATAACATTCCCTTTAAGGAGGTAGACATCGAGACTACCCCGGGGGCTGCAGACGAGGTAGTTGCCCGTACCGGCAAACGCGCCATCCCGCAGTTTGTCATCGACGGCGAATGGGTGCAGCCTTACCGCCAAGGCGAGGGGTTTCTTTACGAAGAGATGTCCGAACGCCTAGGTATCAAAGAGCCATAGGTCCACCCGTACATCACCTTCCGTACCCTAGGAGACCGCGGCCCCAAGCCGCAGAATGGTAAGTCACAGGTCTACCCGGCGGACACGCTTTTCCCTCCCCCAATTTGCCGCGCGGTCGGTGCGTCCTCATGGTCGAGAACCATCATTCATCGGAAGAAGAGCCAGTCTGCAGTACCTGGGCGCGGCTGGTCGAGGTCGTACTGGGCCTGTTCCTGATCGTCGGGACGGGTTTCATGGCCCACTACTACACTCCGCCCGAACCGCTTCCCCCGCCCGCAACGGTCCGTCCCATGCTCGCGAACGATCACCAGGACGAACTCAATCAGCTTACCCGCGACGTGGATGAACTGAAGCAGGAACAGGCCATGCCGGCCCTGGTGCTGAACCGGTATCGCAATTCGATCTGCTATATCTACGGCGTCTATCACGTCTCCACTCCGGGACACCGGCCCTCCCTGCGGGCCCGCATCTCCGGGACTGGCTTTGTCGTGGCGGAAGGCCTGCTGGCGACCAACCGGCATGTTGCAGAGCCCTGGTACGGAGATGCCGAATCTGACGTGCTGATCAGCAAGGGCGGCAAACCGGAACTGGAAAAGCTCGTGGCCTTCTTCCCGGGATTCCCGCTGCCGGTCGACATCACGCCGCTGGTCCTGTCGGCCAACGGCGACCTGGCCGTACTGCATGTGGAGAATTCACAAGCCATCAGCCGCCTGCGGCCCTTGCCGCTGGCGGAGAGAGCCTCGAACCCGGGAGAGCTGGTTGCGGTGGTGGGTTATCCCATGGGCGTGCTGGGGATGGTTGCGAAGTCGCCTCCGGCGGTATACGAACGCCTGGCGTATCGTCGTGACGATATTGGCGCAGCCAACGAACTGGCAGCGCTATCTTTGATCCGTCCCTCGGCCACCTGCGGACATCTGGGAGACGTGGTCGGTGACAAGCTGATCTATGACGCCCCCACCGCCCACGGCGGCAGCGGTGGCCCGGTATTCAACTCACAAGGCCAGGTCATCGGTATCAACGAAGCTTATATCGACGGCTTTTCCGGCGGCACTCTGGGCGTGTCCGTGCAGGCCCTGCGGCCGCTGATCGTGGCGGCGCAGAAGCGGATCATTGCCAGCACCCCGCCACCGGTCAAAGAGCCGGAGTAATCCCTTCGAAAACTCTACGAATGTCATCCTGAGGCGGTTATCAGGCTGGTGGAGGATCCGGCGCGTATCGGCACGGACCGGAGAGACCTCGGCCTCAGCGGAACCTCTCGACCCAGCCTGGCTCGCGCACGTGCTCCTCATCCAGCCGGCGCAACCGTGCCGCCATGATGCCTGGCCTTCCGAGATAACCCACCACATGCCGCGGATCTTTGCGGTCCACCACTGGCAGGCGGCCGATGTTATTGCGCAGCATCTTGGCTGCGGCCTCATGCAACGTCTCGTCCGGATAGGTCACAATCACTTTCGGGCTTCCAGCTTCGAGCAGACTCATGGCGCCGGAAGGATCCCGATCAAGCGCCCGCAGGATATCTCCCCGGGTGATGATTCCGGCCAGGTTGCTCTCCCCGTCCAGGAGCAACATTCCTTGATGGCGGTTTGCTTCCGGCTCGTGACCGGCGATGCGTTCGGCCAATTCCCGCACTGGCGACTGGGCGGGAACCGTGGGCGCCTCACGGTCCATGGTCTCCGACACCACCATTTGCTGCAGGACGTCGGCTTCGTAGTCCTGGTGGATTCGCAGTCCCCGCCGAACCAGTTTCTCGGTCATGATGGAAGCCTTGGGCATGAGCAGGATGGCAACGCCGTCGGCAATTACGGTGACCAGCATCAGGGGCAATACCGAGTTGTAGTCGCGCGTAATTTCGAAAGCGAAGACGATGAAGGCGAACGCAGCCCGCGAAGCTGCGCCAAAAACCGCGCCCATGGCCACCAGGGCAAATGCCCCGGCCGAAAGGTGGGCGGCGGGGAAAACCTCATTCATCCCGATGGCAAATACCCCGCCCAGGGCCGCGCTCGACATGAACATGGGCGCGAGCAGGCCGCCCGAGGTTCCCGAGCCCAGCGAGATAACCAGGGCCACTGCCTTGGCCACCATGATTACGATCAGCAGTTTCAGTGCGAGGTTGGCATTCAGAATGTCGCTGATGGTGTCGTAGCCGACGCCCAGCACCCGGGGAACGAAATAGCCGATGATACCCAGACCCAGGGCCCCGATCGCCGGCCACCAGAGTTGGTCAATGGGCAGCTTCTCGAACAGGTCTTCGGTCCAGTACAGCAATTTGCTGAACCCCACCGCCGCCAGTCCGCAAATCACTCCCAGCAGGAGATAAAACGGCAAGGCGCCGGGGACGCCGAAATCCATCGCCGTGACGGTGAACATTGGACCGGCCCCAAGGAGCTGCATGTGGACCGCGGTGGCCAGAGTGCTGGCAACAACCAGCGGAATAAACGACCGCGCCTTGAACTCAAACAGGAGCAACTCGATGGCAAGAATCACGCCGGCGATGGGCGTATTGAAGGTGGCTGACATGCCGGCGGCTGCGCCGCAGGCCAGCAACACCTTGCGCTCCGAGGCCGTGGTGTGAAAGATCTGCCCGACCAGCGATCCCACGGCGCCGCCGGTTTGAATGATGGGGCCCTCGGCGCCGAACGGGCCGCCGGTCCCGATGGCAATGGCCGCCGAGATAGGCTTCAGAATAGCCACCCGCGGCTGAATGCGGCTGCGATTGAAAAGCACCGCTTCCATGGCCTCAGGAATGCCGTGTCCCCTGATTTTCGATGACCCGTACTTCGCCATGAGTCCGACGATGAGTCCGCCGATGACCGGAATCGGGATGACCCAAAGTCCCAGATGATTGTGACGAGCGCTGGTGAAGTCGGCCATGATGCGGCCATAGAAAGAAATGTTGGTCAGCAGCCCGATGAGCCGGTACAGCAGAAACGCAATGCCCCCGGCGATCAGCCCAATCCCCGCGGCCAGGAATGACACCAGCACCATGCGGAATTGGGCGGGCTCGGCCAGCGTGGTGTCGCCCACCCGAACGCCTGTGGCCGTGATCGCCGGGCGGGCCTCGCGGCCCGCGCCAACTCCGGAAACCTCTTTCTGGTTCGGCTCCGTCACCTCTAGCCTGCTTCCCCAAATTGCCTGGAAGGAGTTGTCCTGGGCAGCGCTTGAGCGCTTTTGGTCGGCCGCATGGCCCGTTCCAGGGCGGCGACCAGTGCCGGACCCTGGGTGCGCAACTCGGCCTTGTGCCCCATGGACAATTCGCGAAGTACTTTTTCGCCTTTCGCGGTAAGCCCCAGCAGGACCTGACGACGGTCATCCCCGGCGCGGCTTCGCCGCACCAAGCCTCGGGCGGAAAGCCGGTTTACCAGTTCGACGGTGCTGTGGTGCTGCAGCTGCAAGCGCTCGGCCAGCGTTCCAATGGTCGGGTGCAGCCCGTCCGGCAGCCCCTTGAGGGCCAGCATCAACTGGTGCTGTTGAGGTTCCAGCCGCATTTTCCGCGCTGCCTGTTCGCTGAAGTGAAGAAAGCGGCGAATCTGGTAGCGCAGTTCGGCCAATGCCCGGTAGTCGGAAAGCGCGAGAGTGTTTTCCATGTCTGTCTACAATATATCGTATCACGATGTAATAAGAGAACAGCCAAGCGTACAAGACGGGAGCCCGGTCTCGGGCGGTCCACGCCAGGTCCTTCACGGCCTGAAGGCCATCAGGATGACGCCATCAAAAAGTAGGGATTTCGAATTCGGCTCTTACGCTTTGACGACTTTGCCGCTTTTCAGGCAGGAAGTACAGACGCGAATCCGGCGGGTCGAGGCGCCCACCTTGGCGTGCACCGGCCGCAGGTTCACATTCCAGCGCCGCTTGGTGACGTTATGGGCGTGGCTGATGTTGTTTCCGAATTGCGGCCCCTTGCCGCAGATCTCACATACTTGTGCCATGGACACTGCTCCAGGTAAGTTCAGAACTTGCTCGGTTAAAAAACAATTTTAACTGAATTTGCAGGGTTTTGCCAGCCTGTGTGGGTCGGACACTCCTGTCCGACGCTGTTGATTTTGAACTTGATCTGTTTCTTGATCCTGTCTCTATTTTCACCCGAAACATCAA
>DASQHA010000125.1:0-4481 GCA_035632335.1 Terriglobales bacterium | reverse complement strand
GAGGAACGTGACTGGTTGGTGAGGATCACGTTCTCCTTCACGAAATGGATCTCCAGGTTCAACTCGTCAATGGTGACGTAGTCCTTGAAATTCCTGTACAGCCGGTCGGTTTTCTCAACCAGGAGAACGCGGCACTCAGGGTGCTGCTTGAAGTATGCGATCATTGCCGCAAATCCCGGTCGTCCCGTTGTTTTGGCCGTCTCCGCGTCCAAGAACTCCTGCTTAATAACCTGAGCTGCACTGCATGGTCTAGTAACAGGTCTTGCTGGGCGGGAATACTATATCCCTGCTCCTGCTCCTTGCTTGCTTCGGTCAGCAAACCGTACTCATTGCCAAGATTTTTCTCTGATCGCGTATCTCCGTAGACCCAGCGTGTATCCCTAGTCTGCATGTGAAGATGTCATCGAACACCAATCGTCGCCATTGTCGCGTTACAACACATACGGAACCAGCGCCCGGACGCGCGCCCGAGCGCTCATTAAAGTGAGTGGCAGTCGTGGGCTTCATCCAAAGCACAAAAAGCGACATCGTGGAGGCCTAAGTCCCCCGCGCTGCACCATCCCTGACCGCTCACTAGCGGTCATTTTCTTTTCGCCGTCTTCTTCTTCCAAATCCACGCCCGAAAACGCCGCGACCCCTTCCAATCCGGCCGGCGGTGAGCTACCCTGATCGCCGGAGGTTTTCCATGCCCACCTGCATCACGCTCATGCGCTTTCGAGCCAAGGCTCGAAAAGCACTAAAGCTCATAGCGCGCGGCAGACCGGAGCGATAAGCTCGATCGCCCGGCAAGGCAGGAAGAGGTCCATGAGACACACGCGCATCATCGTCAGTCACTACGGCGGGCCCGACGCACTTCAGGTGGTTGAAGAAGAGTGCCCCGAGCCGAAGGATGGTGAAGTGCGCGTGCGCGTGCTGGCCGCAGGTGTCTCCTTGCCCGACCTGCTGATGCGCGAGGGCGTTCATCCCGAGACGCCCGCGCTGCCCTTCACGCCGGGGTGGGATCTGATTGGCGTGGTGGATCGGCTCGGCGCCGGTATCTCCGGAATCGAACCAGGCCAGATAGTTGCCGCGCTGCCGATCAGCGGTGCGTACGCGGAGTTCGTCTGCCTGCCGCAACGTGAACTGGTTCCGGTGCCATCCGGGTTGGACGCCGCCGAGGCTGTCTGCCTCATATTGAACTACATCACGGCGTACCAGATGCTGCATCGCTCCGCTAAGGTCAGATCGGGACAGCGCGTGCTGATTCACGCCGCGGCAGGCGGGGTCGGTTCGGCACTATTGCAGCTTGGGCGCCTCGCCGGCCTCGAGATGTACGGCACTTGTTCATCACAAAGGGCGTCGGCCGTTTCTGACCTGGGCGGTATCCCGATCGATTACCGAAATCTCGACTTCGTGGGAGAAATTCACCGCCTCACGAGTGAGGGCGTGGACGTTGTCTTTGACGGCATCGGTGGTCCCCATATGTGGCGTTCCCGCAAGGCTCTCCGTCCTGGCGGGAGGGTGGTGGTCTATGGTCTTACTTCCTCGCTAAGTGGCGGGCGATTGGCTTCAGGTCGACCAGGTCGTCGTCATCGCTTTCATGGAATCCCCCTTTTCGCGTTGTACATCGCTGGCGGCTGGCTTCTTCCGGGCCGCAAACGCGTGGTCCCCTACAGCATCCAGACGCTCAAACGGCTGAAGCCGGCTTTGTTTCGGCAGGATTTGATCGCCCTGTCTGACCTCCTTCAACAGAAAAAGATTAAGCCGATCATCGCGCAGCGCTTTCCTCTTGCCGAGGCAAGACGCGCGCAGGAGCTGCTCGGGAAGGAAGGCGTGACGGGCAAGATCGTGCTCGTCTGCAGCGGGCAATAGGGCCGACCACAGGCAGAATGTTACTCAAGGTTGTTTGAACCCGTCGTCTCACGCCGACGAAGACTTCCTCGCCAACCGAAAACCTTCATACGCAAGATAGCTCATGACGACAACGGCAAGCCCGCTTGCCCACATCGGGATCGGAATTTCATTAACGACGACGGACACGCCAAAGACGATCCGGAGCACGTGAGCGAGTGCCATCAGCCCAAAGACCACCCCGGCGATCAGCGAAAATGTACGTTGACTCATGCCGCCCTCCATCTTTGTTCTACACCCGCCGTTGCCCGTAAGAAGCCCCACCCGCTTCCTGATCCGCGCCTGCCAAAACAAAAACCACCGTTACCAGCGGTGGTTTCGGTAATCACAAAAAGGCATCTAATTCTTTGGGAATTCCGGGTTTGTGGTGGGTCGGCAGTGGCCGTAGGGTAGCATTGGACCTGTTGCGGGCAACCTTGCTCGCTCATGGCAAAGATGCAAAAGTCCTGCTAATCAAGGGTGCCGATCACGCATTTCAAGCCCCGGATCATCCGGAGCGAGATGGCTGGAGAGACATGCAGACGCTCATACTTGATTGGTTCTTTTCGCATTAGCATGTCTAAGGTGCAAAAATAAGCACCGACCGACCGCTAACATGCGGTCCTTTTCTTTTCCGCACGCGTGCGTAGTGCTTAAGCCCGGTCTGAAAACGACGATTGACGACCTGCGCGCGCATCTGAACGAGCGAGTCGCCAAATGGTGGATCCCGGAGAAGTGGGCGTTCCTCGAAGAGGTGCCCAAGACCAGCGTTGGCAAGTCCGACAAGAAGGTATTATTGCGGGCGCGTCACGCAAAGGGAGAGATCGAGGTGAAATACCACCGGTGAATCACGAGGTTTTGAACCAACTTGCAGGAAACTGCCGAGTTTCGCCGTCGCCTTGAACTGGGGAATCGGATCGAGCTGCTTGAACGCCGACGTGAAGGCATAGGACAGGCTCCAGAGCGTGCGTGGCCCGAAATCACGCCCATCCCGCCTTCGCCGAGCTTCCCGAGAACCGTGTGAGATGGCTTGGCCGGGCACGGCTCAGCCCGCCAGGTTCATCTTCCGCAGCAGGGCCTGGCAGCGCGGGTACCCGTGGAAGGGGATGTACGTGGGCTCGGACCTGAGGCCGGTGACCAGCACCACATCACGCTCTTCGACACCCTTCTCCAGCCAATCGAGGGCTTGATCTATCTCTCCCAGGCCGCGGTAGGCCGCCACCATGGCAAATGGCGGCACATAAGTCGTGCGGCGCAGCGTGGTCAACTCCTCCAACAGCGCCCGCGCTTCGCTGGTCCGGCCCGCCAGTCCATACGCCTACGCGAGAATCCCGAGCGCCACCGCGTTACGCTCGGAAAGCTCGCATGCCTTTTGGCCCGAGGCAATCGCCTCCTCGAACATTCCCATGTGCTCGCTACTGGACGGCGACCAACCAGGGTCCAGGTCCATCGCGCGCCGGTTTTGCGCGATCGCCAGATCATACTGCCAAACGAGGTTGGTAACCCCTTGCCTCACCCCTCAAACGAGAACTAATTGTCTGACGCGGACTTCCTCGCCCGCCGAAATCCTTCGTAGGCAAGATAGGTGAAGAGCAGGTCGTGCATCTCCCAGAACTTGCCCTGCTCGCCAGCCTGCGAGCGCGGCTTCTTGGGCCAGCGGCGATTCCTTGTGCATGGGCAGAGGATAGTGCTTGAACGCGAAGCGGACGTGCGCGGGATATCCGGCCACCAGTTGGCGGATGATGGCGCGGCTTCGGCGCAGTAGGGACACTCGAAGTCGCTGAACTCGACCAGGCTGACTGGCGCCGACGGCGGTCCCTTAGCCGGGGAGTGATCCAGGTTGATCTGCTGCGCCGGTCCCGAGGCGACGATTTCTGCCTGGACGCGCTGGCTTCGCGGGATGCCGGCCAGCAGAGACTCGATGACCGCGCCGAGCGACGCGTAACCCTGCGGCCCAACCAGACGGCGGCCGTTGACGAAGAACGTCGGCGTGGTGGTGACGCCGAGCCCTTTGGCTTCGGCCAGATCGCTCGATGAAAGGCGATAGCGTGGTTGTCGAGAGCCTGCTGGAAGGCGGTCAGATCGAGACCAAATTGCTTGGCGTACCCAACCAAGTCGGCACGGCTGAGCTTGGTCCGGTTCTCGAACAACAGATCATGCATCTCCCAGAACTTGCCCTGCGCCCCGGCGGCCAGTGCGGCTTCGTGAGCAAGTAGCGCGTTTGGGTTAATCGCGGCGGGCGCGTGCTTGAAGATACAGATCAGCGACCACGGAAAAACCCGGCGATTACTTCCTCTCGAACTCGACTCTTCGTGCCTGGGTCCGGATCACCCTGGAAGTAGAACAAGCTCACTGCAGACCACCCTTTTGAGACGTTCAGCTGCGTGCTGTATGGAACACGACCCCGCTGACCCGCTGCAATTGCATTGAAGTCAAGCTGTATTTGTTGTCTGCCATCCCCTGAAACGAGCTTCCAAACGCCAGTCCCGGTAACCAGCCCGTCAGCCTGTTGTGGCCCATAGAGCAGGTCCTCAGGTATCTCAGAAGCAACGAAACTCCCGTTTGCGTTCAGAAGTATCTTCCCTGACGCTTTCCGCTGCGAGCTCGGTAAA
>DASQHA010000124.1:0-30464 GCA_035632335.1 Terriglobales bacterium | reverse complement strand
AGCAGTTATATGCCTTTCCGGGTAATACTCGGTCTGTGGCTCCCGGGAGTCCATATTCAGAATTGAGTGGGACCTTGTAGGCCGGTTACATGGCCTCTCTAAATACAATCAAATAAACAGGAACGGAGAACATGAAAAGACAAAAGAATAGTTCGACCGCGCTGTTGTCAGACACGAACTGCAGGGAAGTGGCTGGAGACGACCTCGCCTTGCGGTGGCGAAACGTACTCGGCCGCCGCTCGTTTCTGCACGGCATCGGTGTTGCTGGCGCCGCCGCCCTGCCCGGCACAGCGCTGTTTGCGGGCACCAAGAAGCTAAGTGAGGGCGACGCCGCCATCCTGAAATTTCTTGCGGCAGCAGAGCTTATCGAGAGCGATCTGTGGAGCCAATATAACGATCTCGGTGGCATCAATGGAGGAAATATGGCTTTCAAAGCTGCGCTCGCCAATATCGACGGCGACATGAGTCAGTATATTACTGATAACACCGACGACGAGCTGAGTCATGCCGCTTTCATAAATGCCTACTTGATGTCAAAGGGCGAGGACCCGGTCAGCCTGGATGGCTTTCGGAAGCTGCCTGGCAGCGCGGCTACGGGCGCCAACCCCAGCAACGTACCCGGCCGGCTGACCGAGCTTCGCTTTCTGAATGTCGATACCAGTTACTACTTTCGTTACCGCAGCACTCAGAATCCTGACTTAGGCGCCATGTTCCCGCAATTACTCAACATGATGAACCAGCCGACGATCCCGATTAGTGATACGGATACCGATCCCAATACCGCCGCGATCAACTTCCCCATAAACCCGGGTAGCCCGCCGACCAGCGAGCAGCTTCGCATGCAGGCCATCGCTAACTCGGCTGCCTTTCACTTTGGAATGATCGAGCAGGGCGGATCTAGTCTCTATCCGACCTTGGCCCAGCAGGTCACCAGCGTTGAAGTGCTGCGCATCCTGTTGAGCATCGGCGGGGTCGAGATAGATCACTTTTCACTGTGGCACGATAAATTGGGAAACACGATCTCTCCGCCTCTGGCTCCTGCCAACGGCGTAACCAACCCCAACGCGTTTGTAACGGATCCGAAAACGAAGCTGACGTTCCCAAACTTTGACGATCCCGCGAACCAGCACAACAGCGGACTTTCGGCAGCGGATCAGACGAACGACGCCACCGAAACCGCGGGCGTACGCATGTTCCAGCACAATCTGATCCTGGCTGAGCCGTGCAGCTTTCTCAATTTCAATGTGCCCTGTTCCGTGATCCGGCCTACTTCAACAGCCAATTCAGGCGCCGTGGCCGCCGTGAAGGGTCTGACGGCCAGCAATCTTTTCGCTAACCAGTCCCAGGGATTTTTTAGCGCAGTGATGGCCCTCGCCGTGGCCGCTGACCAGGCGAGGCGCGACGGAAAGGATTAACCGGGCGGCCCGCAAACACGACTGACCAAGGCTGTCGGCCTCAAACCGGCAGCCTTCCTCAGGTTGCTGCCAGCCGTCTGGCGAGTTCCTCTTGCTCGAGCCCCTCGATCTCAACGATCTTCGTCCGGCTCGACGCTCCTGAAACAATCCGCACTCGCGATTTCGCCACGCCCGCCAGCTCCGCGAAGAACGCGATCGCAGCCGCGTTTGCTTTTCCCTCCACCGGCGGCGCGGCCACCTGCAGCCGGTAGCCGCCTTCGATCCGTCCCGCCAGGCGGGTCGCCCGCGCCCGCGGCTGCACCCTTACGGTAACGCGCGCTCTCGCGCCGCCGCTTTTTTCTGCCACCAGACTTGTGCCCTCAAATTCACCACGCCCGCCAGCGCCCGCGAATCCAGCACCTCGAAAGCCAGCACGTCATCCAGCCAGTCGTGGCTCGATCCGTCTGCGTTCTGCGTCGCCACCGTGAGCGTGTACTGCTGGGGCGCCAGCCAGCATTCAAAACGGAATTCCAGCTCCAGCTCGTCGCCCGCCGCAAAATCACCTAGCTCGATCTGCTCCACTCGCGTGTTCGTGCCGTAAACTTCCATCCCGATCCGATTGCGAATCAGAATGCCTACCATCGGCCCGCGCCTGGCTTCGTGAAATAGCGAGCGTACCCGTATGCGCACCGCATCGCCGCTGGCCACCGCTTCGAGCGGTTCGCCGCTCGCATCGAGCAACGCGACCTCTACGATCTCGCTCGAGCGGTCGCCGTGCCGGAACCCCGCCGTCATCTGAGTTTTTGGCTCGCGCTCTGCGCGCTGCTTCTCCAGCACCAGCCCGATATATTGATTGATCACCTGGTTCGGATCACCCTGCGCGTGAATCCGCCCGCCCACCAGCAGCATTGCGCGGTCGGAAAGCTGCTTCACCAGCCCCAGATCGTGCGAAACGAACAGCACGGTAATCTTCCGCTGGCGCAGCTCCTGGAATTTGCGCACGCAGCGGTTCGCGAACACCGCATCGCCCACCGCCAGCGCTTCGTCCACCACCAGAATCTCCGGGTCCACGTGAATCGCAGTGGCAAAGGCCAGGCGCACGTACATGCCGCTCGAATATTCTTTGACCGGCCGCTCGAGAAACTCGCCGATATCCGCAAAAGCCGCGATCGAGGGCAGCGCGCGCTCGATCTCCCCGCGGCTCAAGCCCATGATTTCGCCGTTGAGCAGAACGTTTTCCCGCCCCGTGAATTCCGGGTTGAAGCCCGCCCCCAGTTCCAGCAGCGCCGCGATGCGCCCGCGCGCCACTACGCGCCCGCCGGTCGGTTGCAGGATGCCGCAGACGATCTGGAGCAGCGTGCTCTTGCCGCAGCCATTCGGCCCAACGATGCCCAGCGTCTCGCCTTTTTCTACGCTGAAATTGATATCGCGTAAGGCCCAGAAATCGTGGTGCAGTTTTCGGGATGCAAATGGAAAAATCTCGCGAATGCGATCCGAGGGATGTTTGTAGAGGTAGTAAACCTTCGAGACGTTCTGAACCAGAACCACGAATCTATGGTACAGGGAGATTGCTGGCTGTGCCCGTCAACCCATATATAATGCCCGCCGCGCACTCTTCGGCGGCGGAACGGGACACGCCATCAGGCAAAACTGGTCCAGCGCGAACAGCACCACCGAGTCCAGATTCTGACCCAGCGCCATCCGTGCTTCCTTGGCCCACGGCGTCGAGTAACCTGTGATTCCCACCAGGTGACTGCTTTTGCTCTGCGGAAATCCCAGTTGCATCGGCAGCAGGATCGAGCTCTTCGCCTGATCCAGGTTCCGGTTGCCCGTGAACGTGAAGTTCTCGGTCTTCAGGCAGTCAAGCGTTGCCGGCGTCCAGTTCGGTGCCAGGTTCACCGCGGTGTCGAGGGGCGAGTTATTCGTATCCGGCGGATAAAGCACTTCGAATTTGGCATTCGGATACGTCTGCCGCACGAAGCTCATAATGCTGCTGGTGAACTTGGCAATCAGACCCGAAAGAAACGAAACTTCTTGCGGATATTGCGACGGATCGACATTGCTGCCGGTGAATACCGTCATCGTCCGCCCGTAGGTTGCCTGGAACGTGGTCGTCGTGTACGCGTCGTAGTAAGGCATCCCCGACTTATCGTCGGGAAAATACCACCACTGCACTTCGCCGAACTGCAGATACGGCGTCTGCCCCGCGTCCACGACCAGCGTCGCCAGATCCAGATACGCCTGCTGCCAGAAGGCCGTGCTCGCCGGCGAAAAATTCGTTTGCAGCGCCGGCGTATTCAGCATCACCGCGTTCCCGCTCGGATAGCGCTGCGCGATTCCCGCGGCAGGCGACGGATCGCCGTGCTGCAGCTCCATGCTGAACGCCGCCGTCGCCGTGATTCCGTATCCTGCGAGCGCGCGGAAGAAGCTGCGGTTCCAGTCCCGCGCCGCCCGGTTCATCCGTGGAACCGCTGTGAGGTCGGTGCGCCAGTTCCCGTCTTGCCCGCCCGCTAGCGGATAGCTGCCGTCAGCAAGCGGCGTCCCGCTCACCGTCAGCGTGAATCCCGCCATAGCTGACGAAGCCGCAACCGTAATCTGGCCTCCCGCCACTCCGATCGCGCGCGCCGTGATCGCGAGCGTGTTTCCGCTAGCTGCGGCCCAGATGGCCGTCGAGCCGTTGTTGATCAGCAGCTCGAACGCTTTGGCGATGCTGGCTGCTGTGTCTCCGAAAAGCGTCAGATGCTGGAACACCGTCGGCGGCGACGTAGACCCTTGAAACCCGATGCTGATGCTCGTGAAGGCGCCGGGCACGCTTGGATCCGGCGTCCCGCTGAACGTTACGGTCGCTGACGCATACGTGAAGCCTTGAGCCACGAGTTCGTAGTGCCACAGTGCCCCGGCGTAGTGGTTCGCACGCCCTGTGAACCCCAGAGACTGGATCATCCAGGCCGTCCGCTTCGGAGCCAGCGCAATCGAGTGATCCGTGTCCCAGTCCGTCGCCAACGTGATCTTCGGGTTCGCCGCGAACACCGGCAATGTGGCCGTTGGAATCGCCAGCTCGAGAAAATCAAAGTAAAAGTACGTGCTCGAGGTTCCTGCGTGCGTAATCCTCACGGTGTGCGGCCTCTGCCCGGCAAGCGTCCCCAGCGGGACTCGAACCAGTACGTCTTCTCCCGCCAGCGAGAGGTCCAGACTTATCGGCGCATTGCCGTCCAGTACTACCGTAATCTGTGTCCCGTTAGAAGCCTTGCGAGTGCCTAGATACAACTGATGCGCCTGGCTCGCTGTATAAGTGCACGCGAGCGAATCTCCAGGCGTGCTCGTCGAATGTATCGTTCCGCCCGAAAAGTTACCTGTCGAGATCACTGGAACATTTGTCCCAGGCAGCCGGTCCCAAACACCCGTATATGCCACCTCGGGCGCCGTATCCTCAACCCGCCTGCTGGCCGGGCCTGCCACTTGATAACTCAAATTCGATCCGGTTACCGTCCAGTTTGCAACCGTCACCTGAAACTCGCTGCGCTGGTAAGTGCCCGGCTGTAAGTCCGCCGAGTAAGTCCAGCGCAACTTTCGTACCGAGTTAGTCGGAATGAGGTTGCCGTTCTCGTCACTCAAGGAGCTGAAATTCAGCGTGATCCGCCACGTGGTCGGGGAAATCCCCCACTGAGCTGCTGAAACCACGGCCGCCAGCTCTCCGTCTGCGCGCCCTTGACGGTGCCGTACACCCCTACGCGATTTCCGTTCGCTCCCACTGTGCTTGTCCCCAGCGTTTGCCCGGTCCCCACATAGGTCAGCGTGATCACGGCCCCGTTCGCCGATGCCTGCATCGTCGGCGAGCCTGCGTTGATCTCGTTCACCACGGCCTGCACCACAGTCTGAACGCTGTCCCCTTGCTGTATCTGGTATGTGTAATGCTCTTCCGACCAGGCCAGCTCCACCAGGTCTCCCACCGTAGCCTGTCCCGTCAATGTGAATGTCGCCGTGGCCGGTCCATAACTGCCCGCGATAGGCGTGGCATGCGCCTTTAGCGGCACTTTGTACGGGTCGGCGCCGCTGGCGTCGGTCCAGATACGCAAGGAAGGCCAATCTACAGTCGGAAATAGGTTGGAATCAATCGGAATGCAATTCTGGCGGGTCTCGTCGTAAGTCAGGACTAATCCGCTCAAATCGCCATCAGGTAAATTGCGGAACGCAGGATGCTCAAAAGTATTGTCACGGTTCCACTCCACCACAACCCAGTCAAACTGCTGCCGCCAGCTACCGGAAACCGCGAATCCCGTCGCACTTGCCCCGCTAAGTGCCGCTGCCGCCGTGGGCCGCAGAAAGTAACATTGCAGATCGTGGTCGGGACGCAGTTTTTCGAGCGTTTCGGCCATCGTGGCAATCTACAGTCGAATGATCACCGTCATGTCAGCGCCGGGGTTGGTGGCGCCGACCGCGGTGATGTCCAAGCTCAGCCGCGCTCCGGCAATCAGAGGCGGTAGCGACTTTCCCGCCACCGAGTTCGACAGCGTTGCGCCGTCGGCAATCGTAAGCGTGCAATACAAAGCGTTGTCTTGGTTGATCTGAAGTTGTATCGGCCCGCCCACCGGCGCTTGCCGCAGCATGGCGAATACGTCCCGTACCGAATGTGCGTTCTCCACGATAATGTCCGGAGTTGCGCCGGTTTCAATCGCCAGAAAGCCTTCCACTTGGAACGAGAATTGTCCGCCCGATAACGTCCGCACCCCGTAATCTTCCGTCAGGGTGACGAAGATCGCGCCGGTAGGACTGTTGCCTTTGACATTGGTCACGAACAGCTCGGCGCTTGCGATCCGGCAATCCGGCAGGTGCGTCGGAAAGCTCCAGCTCCCGCTGTAAGGGCTGCCGAAAAAGTTCCGCACAAAGGGAACGATTTGCGTCTTTTGTCGCAGCACATAGACCACGATGCCGCTGGCGTGCGCTGCCGCCGGGCTTCCGTCGGCTCCCCGCTGCAGTTGATAGCGCAATCCGTTGTTGAGAACCGCCACCACGATGGCTACTTCCGTCTCTAGCTGAATGTAGGAGCCGGCCTTGGCTCCTCCCACCGCCGTTAAGTCCGCGAATGTATCGGTCGCGCTGATGTTCGACGCCAGGGCCGGCGCCGGTGTTCCGTCCAGTTCCGACCAATAGTACAGAGCAAACGTGCCCGCGGTGATCGTGTGCGTGTTAGTCAGGTCTGGAAAGCTGACGCCACTCAGCTCGACCGTCCCGCCGGCGGTTAACGACATCCCCAGCCCGAATGACGGCGTGGGCGGCACATCCCCATCCGTCGCACCTGCTCCTCCGATCACCCAGCGCGTCAGCGTGCACAACGCGTACGGTGTCTCATCATTATTTACATTCGCCGCTCGTCCCGAGATGTGAATCGTGGCGCCCGTTTGGTTCGGAATCTCAAATTTCACCGGGCTGGTGCGCGCCGTCGCCACCGAATGCCACCCAGCCTCCGCTACCACAAAGTAACTTGACGTATCCGGCTCGGTATCCCACGGAAAACTGACCTGCAATTCCGTAGCGGTGTTCGATAGGATCGCGCGCTCCTGTCCGGCTCCCGTTCCCCGCGTGATTCGCACCGTCATCCCTAGATACGCATTGGCGGTCATTTCGAGCGTGTCGTTCCCCACCGAATCGGGCCCCTGGAGCGTGGCGGAGTATTCCGGTAGCAGCTCCATCCGCCAGGAAAAGTTTGCGTGGTCGAAATTCGCATCCGGTGGAGGAGCTACTTGTTCCGCCAGGCCTGTGTCGGTAAACTGCGCCGCGATGCTTTGATTCGATGCAATGCGGAATAACTCCTGCGGATTCGGCCCTCGATAGACGCTAAACTTAGTGGTCGCCGCCGGAAAGCTCAAACCCGAAACCGTAACCGTGTTGGTGTTTGGCCCCGAAGGAATCGTCGCCCGGACGATGAATGAAAGGTTGCCTTCCGCGCCCGTGCTGTCCACCCCGCTCACCGCATAGTAGAAACTCTCGCCGCCGCCAAGCGTGCCTCCCGTCGTGGCAATCAGCGGGGCCAAGCTCAGCAGCGGCGCTCCCGGAGCTGACGTCGAAATCGAAGGCGGAACCGAGAACGCAACCGTGGCTTCCACCACTGGACTCCCGTCCGCCGCCTGGGCTGCCGCCTCCGTCACTCCAAACTGGATGTTTCCACCCGCATCCACCACCGTTCCCATCAGCGGCCGCGGCAGCCCCATCTCCGTTCCAGGCTGGCGCTGCGCCCCCGAATTCCCCGGCACCTGCCCGTTGGTGTCGTCGTACCAGGTGTCGTCGTGAATCTGCGCAGTGATGGTCGCCGAGCGGTAGTTCACCTCCGGCGCAATCTTCAGGATCCGGAAGGGCTGGCGCGTGAACCCCTCTTTCAGATAGGTCAGCGTGATCAGATCGCCCGGCCGCAGCCCTAGTGCTTTCACGCTGGTTTGGAATTGGACGTAAGTGTTCCCGCGGATCGACCGGTCGAGATTGAATTTCAGGATGCGCGCCGCTTGATCGTAGTTTGGAACTCCCAAAGCCGTAAACGTTCCCGTGATCTCCTGCCCGGTGTTTCCTACGTCATTTACGTCCACGACGGAGTAACTATCCTGCTGGTACTCATTCAGCGCGTCTTGAAACTCCACCGTCAAGTAATTCGGCGTATCTGCGATATTTCTCGACGTTAATGTAAGAGTCGGTGCGCCGTTCGCTGCGCGCACAATATTGGAAGCACCGGAGGAGCCGTCGCTGAATTCGTAGCTCGGCCAGCCGCCGTTCAACAGGCTTGTGCTGTTGCTCCAGTCCGGTTTCGTCGCCTGTTGTAGCGCAAAGGTGTTCTCGACGTTGAGTTCCAGCAACCCGTCACTTCCGTAAGTCAGATACAGACGGCAGGCATTGCGGATGCCACGAATAACGTCGCCGGCCGTCCTCCGGTTTGTAATTGCGAGATTGCAGCTAAAACGCGCCAGCGCGATGGCGTTTCCGTGCACATCCTGCGTCTGGATTTTTTCATCTGCGTAGGCTGCCACCTTCGCGAAACTGGCTACATCGACTTCACCCACGGCCCAGCCGCACCTCCGCAGGATGTCGAGTAAGATCCACGCAGGGTTGTCGGTAAATACCTTGGCCGCGAAGCTGCCGTCTGTTCCATAAGTGTCCAGCTTCGGGCCTTCCAGCAGCACATTGATCGCTGGTAAACTGCCGCCGTCGTTGATGCGGTTCGGCACCACCACCGAAAGCGCCGCCATGCTCCCGTAAGGATCGCCTAGCGGATTTCCGTTCTTATCGGTGAAATCTGCGTTGAACCCGCCCGTTCTCGCGCCCGTGCTGAACAGGTTGAACCAACCCGTGCCCGTCATGTTCGCGCCGGCGCGTCCTTGCGGAATATCGATGTCGTTTACCAGCACCTTAACCACGCTGTTGACTTCGCCCGTCCCCAGCAGCACCTCGATGCGGGTCAGGTTGCCGTCGTTCCGCGCAAACACAATGCTCGGCGAATACCAGACCGTTCCGTACACTAGCGGCACGAAGTCGTTGTACCGCGCAATATTGTTCACCACCGGCGACCAGTGCTTGCCGGACTCGCGGTAGCTCCGCACCAGCGTCGCCGGCGGCACGAACTCGATGCCGCCGAATCGCTGCGTTGTGTTCAGCGCGCTGTCCTGGTGAAACATGCCGCGCGCATCGCAATCCGTTCTTGTGAATCCGCACGACGTGAACGCTACCGTGCCGTTCAGCTTCCCGGCCCCGCCGACTACATCCGGAGAGTACCCGCACCGGTAGAACCGCGAGTATTCTCCGTTCGCCCCTCCGTTCACCGCTTCTTGCCGTTGCGCCAGCGTCGAAGGAAACTCCCACGGGCACCGGCGCTGAATGCGCACCTGCGGCAGTAGAACGCGCTGCATGTTCATTTTGTTGACTGCCGTGATACGAAATACGGATTCAGTAACTTGGTCGGGTGGGTTGAAAATTCCCTTGAATAAGGTAAGGATAGGCGTGGTGGCAGCGCCTTGAGTCAGGTCAAAAAACGCGAAGCGGACGGTAAGTGTCGCCCCTTTGAACCCAATGCTACGCTCTAGCTCCGAGAAATGTGAGTCGGCGTTTGCTAGAGATACCGAGACTTTCGGAATGGCATCAACGCCCTGGTCGGACGAGGTGTGAACTTCGTAGAGATTCTGCTGAAGTACCCTTGCCTGATAGGTGGTCCCACTAATAGTGAGCAGCTGCGTCGACCAGTTTTCGGTTCGCCCACCTTGAAGCTGGCAGTCAAACAGCAGAAGCGGCGTATCCGTCGTCGCCTGCTCTTTGACTTGAAACGCTGTGCCCATGCCTCAGTGGGCCATAATGGTCAGCGTGCATTGATGGCGGTCGGGGCCGGTTGTTGTAACGGGGAAGGTATCTCCGGCAAAATGGGCATTCTGGTATACGCCGCTCGCCGAATACGTCGATTTGTAAGCCGAGGGCGCTAACTGGGGTTCGAGTTGGCATCCGAACACGTCCACCGATTGGCCGGCCGGTAGTAGAATTCCCACACTTACGGATTCAGCCGTCGTGTTCGTGCTGCCGCTCAGGTAAATCTGGGTCCATGTGGGTGATGCGTTGTAAGATCCGTTTTGCGGCGAGCCTCCAGCCTGGCGATACAGAGAGAAGGCTCCTCCCTGGCCGCGGGCATATACACTGAAGCAGTAAGTGAACCACCCCGGCCCGGGAATTGTCTGTTGTATCGTTATATCCGCGGCTGTTGAATTTGTAAGTCGAAAAGCTCCGGTTCCGCCGGTTGGATCATCAATCTTCTTAGTGATTTGCAAAAGGGTTGTTTGCCAGGCGGGCTGTGTCAGGTCCGCACTCCATGCCAACAGGTTGCTCATGGGATCAAGAAATGTGAAATCGTTGAGTTGTCCTTCACAGGATGTAAAAAACTGTTGGAGTGCGTTGATCTCCGAATCAGCCAGGTCCAGAAAAGCCAGTTGCCACTCGACCAGCTCCGCGCCGGAGTCCGCGTACTTCACCGTGTGCCCGTCGGCGAGCTGATTGACCACCGTCCTCGCAACACGCCGCTTCTTGATGGGAAACTGTCCGATTGCTCCCGACGGCAATTGAGGAAAGTAAAGCATCTATGTCCTGTTTTCCACGACCACCAGGCTGGTCGCTCCCAGCGCTTCACCCGATAACGAAAACTCCAGCGAGTCCTGATCCAGGCTACAACTGGCGATCGTCGCTTGTGTCCACGGGTCGACAAATGCAAACGTTTCGAAACGGCCCTGTTGGGCCATAAAGAACTGCTCGAGTGCACTCAGTTCCGCTTCATCCAGCATGTCAAGCTTGATAGTCCAGCGGCGCAGCGGTGGAGTAAACTGCCTGTACCTCTGATCGCTGCCGTCGAGAAACCTTACCACATAAGTCGAGTACCGGATTGCTTTCGTGGCTGGGTACTGCGCCACGGCTCCGCTTTTTAACGTTGGAAACGTGGCGGCCATTATAAGTCGCTAATCACGTCGTTCAGCGAGTGCATATTCAGCATCGCGTCTCGTACGGCTTGAGCAATATCCTGGCTGTGGTCCATAAATGATCGGCTGTCCATGGCCTGAACCTGTACGGTGATTTGTTGCGGCGGCGGTCCCGGGCTGGTGACCACGCGAGCGCCGCCGCTTTGCCCGAAATCGGCCCCAGGTATCGATGCACCCGGTATGTTGGCCCCCACCAAGGTGAGGCTGGGAGGAGGTATGTAGCTCGTCAGCGGCGGAGGCGTACTCGACCCCCCACCTCCAAACAGACTGAGTACACCCGATAAGATAGGTGACAGGCTTCCTAGCAGGCCGCCCGTAAACGTGGACGCGACCTTCCCGAATGTTTCTGCAAGCCCGCCGGCGCCATGCACCGAAGTATTCTGAGCAAGAGCCTGCGTGTTCGCAAGGAGCGCTTCCGCTTGCGCCTGTGTTGCCGGTGCCAGGCTTCCGATGCTTCGCGAAAGCACGGAAAGACTGTCGGTAAGGTTCGTGCCACCGCCGCGTAAGAGTGATCCTAGTAACTCCGCAAGCTGTGAGTTGCCGGTAAGTCCGTCGCCAGGCCAGCTTGCATCACCCGTCTTACTCTGTGGCATCCTGTCGCTCCAGCGAAAGTTGTTCCTCGAGAATCAAAAAGGCCTCAGCCTGCCGCGCGCTTAGGTCATACGGGAGCGCCAGCCGAAGCCGCTTCCAGACGAAAAACTCCTCAACCCACCCGATGCTCTGCGCGGTGATGAACGATACCGGGCACGTCTCGGTAGAAATGCCTTTGTGCGTCCAGACTACGCGAGGCCGGCTTTCCAGCGCAGTCGGCACCCAGCCGCATCTTCGTTTCATTTCCAGTCCGGATTTCCGGCAGGTATCGCACTTCCAGGCGGCTGGGTTCGAGAGTTGAAAGTGGAAGGCGATGATTAGTTTTTTCGTTCGGCCTCGGTCAGGCCGCACTCGGCCTTGATCGCCTCTACTGCCTCCCGGAACAAATCTTCTGGACCATCGGAAGCAAGCAGCTCCGGCGTAGCCACGACCCCGTCCACTTCCAGACCGGTCAACTCCCGCAGTCCCCAGCTCACATACAGACGATCGATTTCCGCTGAAAGAAGCGCCGCTTGCAGTCTCTCTTCGACTGATTCCCCGGCATTGAGAAACTCGCTCTTCACAGCCAGTTCCCGGATTCGGCGAATTAGATCCATGCGCCGCGCGAACGAGATCTTTGCAATGACGAACGCAACCCCGGGTCTCGCCTTGGATTCGACTCGCACCGTACTTTCGTAAGTCATGCTCTAACCAAATGCAACTCTGATCTCATCATTCACCGTGCCCTGGGCTCGGGAGCTGCTGAAGCGCCACTGCAGGCGATTGGTCTTGTCATCGAATTCCGGCACCTCCGGCAAAACACTCTGCAAATACGCTCCGAACAACTGGTTGGGCTGCTGTCCGAGTTGCAGCATCGCCGTAATAGGCGATTGCTGCTTCGCCGCTTGATACAACGCCTTGGTCGCCGTGTCATCCTGTTGATACAGTTCAAAATTAATACTCACGGCTCTTGTGCCCGGCGAAAGTGCTCTCGGTAATCCTGTGCCAAACTCACGTGCACGCATGTCCAGGTTGTTACTTGCCACGAGTTCGGCGCCGGTCAGAGTGAAGAACTGATCGGGCCCGTTTCCCAACCAGACCTGCCCCAAATGACCCGGTACGATCGAATAGTCGAAGGCTCCAAGTGGCGGTTCTGCCGGAAATGACGTGAGTCCGCCGATTCCACCGGAAAAGCTGGTGCTATCCAACAGCTCTTGCGCCACCCCGCTGAACGCAAACTCTTGATAATCGCCGTTTACCTTCACCGACATCTGGTCAACGCCGGCGCCGCACAGGATGCGATGCACTGCCGAGTTCGGGTCCCAGTAATCAAAAACACTAACACTGGGCAATTCGGTGCTCGGAACATATGTCGCCGTTGCTCCGGCGCTTGCACCGGCTATCGGCGTTGTCGAAAGCGGAGCGTTCAATAGAACCGATAGTGGATCGAGGACCGCTGCCACGAACCGCAGGTCCCCTAGGTAAGTCACCGCCTGTCCGGTGACAAGGCCATGCGCCGCGGCGAAGTGTAGCGTTGTGGCTGAAGAGCCTGCAGCCAGTGTTCCACCAGGGAAGTACACCGGGCCTCCTCCGAGCGTTGCCTCAAACAACGGCCCATAGCTCGGCGCATTCGTTCCTGCCGGCCAGGTCGTCAGCAAGGTCCGCAACTCGAATGTGGTCTTGCGACGTCCGCCCGGCGGCAGCCCGCCGAATGTCCGGCTCCCCGTCTTATCTTTGCGCGTCGTCACCTCGAGCTGTTGTTTCGCCGTCAGTTTGAGCGCCGGAATCCGGTTGCCGGCAGTAATGGAGCCTACCTGGCCATAAGTGTTCTCAGCGGCACAATAGAATCTGTTAGCGTTCGATGAAATATAAGACATACGCCACTACGGATGTTACTTAGCCCACACTTGCGTCTACATCAAAAGATACCTTGGCAGTCTTGATGAAATTGCGGCCACCGTGCTTCACGGGGCTGAAAGAAATCTCATAACTACCCGTGTGAAACAAGCCTTGTCCCCAGTCGCCGCGGTTTTGGTTTAACGTTTGTGTCACTGCATCCGTGTAGATCTGCGACATTCGATCTATTCCCTCTAGCCTGTCCTGCGAGACCCGAACCTCGATCGCCATGCGGATGCTGCCGGAGAAGTTCCTGAACTTCTCCTTTAAATCATTGACCATTTTGTCGCAATAAATGTACACGGCTGGATACTTAGGCTCGACGCTTTTTTCGGCTATCTCACTGGATACGTTGTCGGTGAAAAAGTGATTAGCTGGGATCGGCGGCAGTGCCAGACTCTCCGCCTGCGCTAATTGAGCAATGCTGGTGTTCAAGCCGCTTGGTGCAGTCAACAGTCGAACTAGCTTTAGAGTGGCGCTATGGGCAATGCTGACCAATCGGCTTACCCTCGCTGTAGGTAACGCGGCAACTGGCGGAAATAGTTTGGGGCTTGCCCCGTGCCAGCACTCCTTCCCGCTGTCAGTCCGGCTGCGGACAAAGCCCATGTCTGACCGGGGTCAATCGGAAAGGGGTTTTGCAGCATGATGGAGTCAATCGAGGTGCCGGCGTAGATGTTCCAAGCCGCTGCGTTTTTTGGCGGACTGTTCGCCTGCACCTGAACCGAGTTTTGATCCGGCGCGCTTACCGAGGTGACCGCACTTGCCATCCCTTCCTCTCCGCGTGCGTTGAGCCACGCCATCTGTATAAAATAGGTCGCAGCAGACAGCGTGCCGTTCAGCACGCCGACCTTAGGAATCTCCGCGATCACGACGGGGTCGGACACTACTCCAACTCCGGTCTGCCACAACATTTCCGACGCCCACTTCGACAGGTCGCTGTATGCATTCCACTTACCAAGGTAACGGTCATTGAGTTGAGCACCGTAGGCGTCACGGTAAATTAGGGCAAGGGTACGGAACGTGTGCCATAGCCGGAGTGGTGGTGTGACTGCTATGTTCGAAAGGCCCAGAGTGCTTTGATAAATGCTTCCCGGCCACCAGGCCGACGGCGACGCGAGTGAAAATGGGGCTCGAGCCAGTGCCGCCATCAGCTCGACACCTAGCTCGTCCTGGGCCAGCACGATCTTCGCGGCGGCGTCGATTCCTTCTGTACTGGCTACATCGAGCACCGCGGAGTCCTGTGCAGCCAGTTGGTCCAATGTCGAAATGGGCGCATCAGTAAACAGAGCCATGTGGTACTGTCTGCCGCTGCTACTCTTTCGTTAAGCGCTTGACCTTTATGAGGTCAGCCGTTGGTACAAGGGTTACCTGCATTTTGCTGGCTGCCGCCGCGGTATCCGCAATCCGCTTCGCTTCGGCGTTCCTTTCCTGAAACTCACGCGCTGCATCGTCGTTCGCCAGGTGGGCGCGGCCGTCAACAATCATCTTGGCGGCTAACTCTTTGGGCGTCTCCGTCAATAAGCCCTCCTTGCCACCGTCGGGTGTCTCGTGACTTACCAGCACCACGAATGGCTGGACGATGCTGTTTTCGATTTCACGAATCTTCTGATAGTATGTTTTCAAGTTCATGGCTGGTATGGACTGGAGATCCATATAAGACCTTCAGACCCAAATGTCCGAGGCACGTCAGGAATTCACCTGCACAGCGAAGTTGTTCCTTAGTGCAGCAGCGCCGTACAGAACATCCACTGTGAACTGCTGCGAGAGCGTATCTGGTTGATAACTCATAATTACTCGCATTCCGAAATTGCCCAGTTCCGCATACTCCGCGATAGCGCCTGTCCCCGGAAGGGGCTGCGGAAGCCGGCGGATCACGAGTCCAATCGCATCACGCACGAATGCAAGGTTATGCGTGGTGACAGGCGAGCTGCCGGTCTTCGCGACTAGTTGGGATCGGAACACAAAGAAATCCTTGATCTTTCCGACAGTCCCGTCGATCAACGTCCTGAGACCTGCCTCGCCGGCCGTCTGAAATTCACTGAATCTCGGAATTTGCCGCATCTGTGAGTACGTGTTGGCGTCCACCACCAAATGTTTTGGCTGGTTGGTTGGAACCTTAGCTTGAAAGAGCGCCGTTTCTGCGGCATCGATGGCGGCTTCGGTGATCGGTGTTCCCGCAGTACCAACCGGTGTGTTCGCGGTGAACCCCGCGTACAGTCCCAGCAGGTCAGACTCGATGCGCTCGGCGATTGCGATGACCGCAGGTTGCATGTACACTCGGAGCAAGTCCGGAACCGCCAAGACCTTCGTGACATCTGGTATCTGGAATGTTGCCTCTGTGTGCGTATTCAGAACGATTTGAGCGTTCCCCAGGTTCGGATTTTGCGTCGTGACGGTACCGCCCTCTATAATGTTACTTGCGACCAGGGTCGCTGGAATTGGTACATTGACTGTGTCACCGGCCTGAGCTAGAGTCGGTTCGTAATCCCGATTCACAAGGTTGCCCATGACAAGGTTACTTACGAGGGCGGGTAAGGCATCGGCCGCCACGAGCTTGACGATCGCGGAGGCAACGTTAGTGGACGTAATTGCTGGCATTCCTATCTCCTGTTATCTGTTTTGTACGCTGTACGCGGCTATGAACCGCGTAAAGCCTGTGCGGCAATTCGAGCGATTTCCTGTCGAGCACGTTCCATATCTTCAGAGCTCATTCCCGGCCGAATTTTGTCAAGATCCACCGATTGTCCTCCGCCCACAGCGGTTCTTTGCGTCGACGAGATTCCGGAACCGCCGGATATTCGAGCCGGCAGGAACTCCGGGTTCTCATTGACGAATCCGGCCAGGTATTCCTTCAAGAGGACATCACCGGTTTCGGTCTTGGCCACCAGGCGCCCGTCATCAGCTTTGGTGACTTCATCCTTGACCGCCTTGAACGCTAGCTCTACTTTTCCGACGCCCAAGCGCTGCAATTCAGCCTTTATCGCCGCGTTTCGTTCGGCCTCCTCGGCAGCTTGCCGGCTGCGCTTGTTCTCTTCGATAAGGTCGTTGACACGACGCTCCAGTTGTTCACGGCGTTTTCGCTCTTCTTGCAACTCGGTTTTGTAAGCCGGTTCGGTTTTGGCCTGTTGCGCCCGCGTAAACTCTTCGAGAGTTTGTCTGACCAACGACGGCACATCAATTTGCTGCGAACCCGCCGGCGCCGTTTTGTCTTGCTTAATTTCCTCCATGGCCCTCCTCGTTTCCAGTTGGCGATTCGAATGATTTATCTATCTCGTTGGCAATCTGGTTCTTTACGGCTTGGCTGACATCCGACAAGTACTTGAACGCCAGTTGCTTGTATAGTTGCCTCTTCAAGGTTTCCGATCGGATACCAAGGCTCAACAGCTTCTTGGCGTCATCAAGCTCGGCGCTGAAGTCTCCTATGTCGAATTCATCCAGCCCTGATACCGTAATTAAGAGCCCGTCCTGGCGGGCGACGTCTATGGCGGCCAGCACCTGCTTCATGGTGCGCTTAACCGCATCACCATAGGCCCTTAAGACCTCTTGCGTAATGCTGAAATCGCGCTGCTTGCTGAGCCCCGACTGGCTCGTCTGAGAGGTACTGGTTCCCCCAGCCTGCATCATCAGATAGCAGACTCGATAGATTTCGTCTTTTAAACGTTCCAGATTGTCGGCCGCGATTTGAAACACGTGGCCTTCTGGCTCGGTCCAGCCAAACTTGTCATCGGGGCCAAGTTGAATATAGTAAGATTCACCAACGATCTGGCTCCACTCGCGCTCCGAGTAAATTACAGGGATGGCGAAAAGGCCCATGGTTAACGCCCACGACAAAGCGTTCGATTTGTTGAAGTGTTCCAGTTGCAACAGAGCCGCTTTGTTCATGAGCCAGAGCCCGTCAGACACGCGCATCTGAAACATGGGCACTTTGGATTGCGACGCAAGGCCGTGCTGCCCTTCATCCACCAACTCTATTTTGGCGGACTGCCCGCTGGGCTCCGAAACGGACCGGTACATCTTGAATATTTCCCGGTTGTAATAAATCCAGCACGTTTCCTTCTTCCAGGTTTCGCCTTCTGTTCCCGTCTGTCGAAGCTGAGAAGTGCGGACGACCACCCATTCGAGCTGACCGTTGCTGTCGTAGCTCCAATTGATCACCTCGTCGGGCGAGTAATCAACAAGAAAGCCCCGGGATTTTCCGACAGCATCTTCCTGCGCTCGGGTGGTGATGGGCGCGGTAACTCGTGGGAAGTCCACCACGATGTAGCTCTTGCCTGTAATCAGAGCCTGCACAAGCTGTTGCCTGAAGAATTCCGTCAGCGTGGTACCCTTCAGATCGCAATCATCCCCGAACGAACTAAAGAAGTTTTTGCCGGCTTCGTTCGCTCCATCATAGGTGATAATAGGCCCGCGCCGCATGAGTGTCGCCGCATACCAATCGATTATGGAGCCAATGTAATTCTCATAAAAGACCCGGTTGAGCCGCTCGAAGTAAACGTCGTTAGGTTCCTTGCTGCGCCGCACAAGATACTCGGTCGCTTTCTCTCGAAGCTGCTCGCCGCCTGCATAAAGATCCCGGTACTTGCGCCACATCGTTTTGCAACTGGCATACTCGGGATGTTCGGTATTGATCTGTAGCATGTTGAGCCGTGCAGCTCTAAAATAGTCGCTTCGTACGATCTCCGATGGGTTGCAGGGGCCGACACTCCTGCCAGAGTAGGTAGCCAAGAGCGTCTGATACGTGCGTTCTGTTTCGATCCCTCTCCTTGTCCGGGATATTGCTGTCGGCCTTGTAGCAAACCTGCTCAAAGTCCTTGATCAGCTCGGCACACTGAGGATCAATAAATAGCTGGATGCCACCGGACGCGTTGCGCAATTTTGCGTTGGTCAATGTGATGCGGTCGCGAACGCTGGGATTCGCCTTAGGAACCTTGTAAACCGGTGGACTGGAGTAGTGCTCCGAGAAGTACTCGCGAATAATAAGGTAATCAGACGTTCCAGTGGTATGCAGGTTGTTTCCAGAAGCATCTCCATAGATCACGAGGCCGCGCGTGTGCCTGGGGTAGCGCCGCTTGAACTCTTCACAAGCTTGCAACGTGCTCGCATGGCGCAGAACAATTTCGTCCAGCACGTATACGGTTCCCTTGATCACTTGGACTACCACGGCGCTCATCGGGTCGACATTGAAGTCGAGGGCCCATAAGAGCGGTGCTCCAGGGTGAACCTCGAGGTGGGTGACGTGCTCCTGGCGGCTGAAGGCGTGGTAGACCAGTCCAGCTTGGACATTTAAGTACTTTCCAAGCACCTCCTGCTGGAAATACGAGTCATCGTAACTCTGCTTCAAAAGGTCATAAAAGTCGGGAATTTGATCAAGGAGGTGGCGGTTTTCATAAGGTTGAGCAATCGTGGCGTCGTAGCCAGCCATGCGGTTGGCGATGAACTTGCGGTAGACCCAGTCATATCCTTTCGGCGTCCAGGCCGCGAACCCGCAGAGCTGCTTAGCCCTCGGATCGCGCAACCGTCCTTCGAGCACCAGCCAGGCAGGTTCGGGAGTATAGGTAAGCTCATCCAGTGCGAACCAAGCCAGATTGGTGCCGCGCAGGCGCTCGAACTCATCGACCGACCTGCACAGGATACGCGACCCGCTGTCCGTCATCGTAATCACGTTGTCGGCCTTGCTGTATTCATAAGGAATCAGATTCGCGTTCAGAATGTCGAAAAACGTGGCCAGCGTTGCATCGCGCAGCATCGGGTAGGTCGGTGCGCCGATCAGACCGAGCCGGCCAGCATTGATGTAACTGAGCTTGATAGCTTCCTGGCATAGCGCCTGGCTTTTTCCCGACCCGATCGGTCCGGAGAAGCCTTTGAACCGCGTTTTGGCGCCATGGAACTTACGCTGCGACGGAAGCGGCCAGTATTTTATTCTTCTGAAGCAGACTCCGTGTGGCTCGGGTCGATCCATGTCACCTTAACTTCCCTGGGTTGGTCCGTCTGCATTTCCTTTTGCAGTTGTAGCAGCCTGATAAAGTCGGCGAAGGTGGCCTTTACCTCAGCCGCGCTCAGTTTTTTTTCAATCGCCTCGATGGCTTTGTCGAGGAGCTCCGCCCGGTCGATTTTTCGCCGCTCCACCGGTTCCAGGTGCGGCGGTTCTTGATTATCGGCATCTGGTGGTTCCGAGTTAGCCATTGGTGCTCCTATGGAATCGCCCGGCCACAGCGGCGGATGCTTGAACTTGACTGCCCGGCTAAACCCTACTTTCAATTTCAACCGTACAGGGAATGCAGAGTGAACGACGGCAAATGCGGCTTTATCTCATTGAAGAGAAGCCGAATAGAATTTCATTCGGGCAGTGACTTACGCGATGAAGGTACCGGCGGGAGGTTATTTCGTGGATTTACCGGCGTTCTCGATGATGCTGCGCGCAAGGTAATTGACGACCTTGGCGTCGTTGCGGGCCATTTCGTAGTAGGCGGCCTTGAGCAACTGGTCCTTGCGATTGAGCAAGGTCTCACGGATGGTTTGCTGGACGCGCGGGTCGGTCAGCTCGCGCTGCCCGGAGGGTTCCTTGGAGATGACTTTCAGGACGCGGTAACCGTCTGGGGAGGGGAGAATGGGCGAGATCTCGCCGGGTTTCATGCCGAACACGAGGCGCCGCAATTCCGGACTGGTTTTCTCGAAGGCGGACTCGGGAATGAAACCGAGATCGCCTCCGTTGGGGGCGCTGTTGCCGGGATCTTCTGAGTAGTTTTGGGCGAGCATGGCGAAGTCCTCGCCGGCCCGCAATCGCGCCTCGATGGCCTGGATCTTCTGCCGAGCCTCTTCGGGGTTGCGGGCTTTATCGTTCTTCAGGTTGTGCACGTTGGGACCCGGCACCGAGGTCACGACAATCTGCGCGATGTGCAACCGCGGCTCGGCCAAGTTGAAACTGGCCTTGTTGGTGTTATAGAAATTGGCCACGTCGGCATCGGTGATGGTGATATGAGAGGTGATCTCCTTGTTAAAGAGCTTCTGAATGCTCAGGTCGCGGCGCAATTGCGCTTTCAGATCCTCGGCGCTCATCTTGCGGTCATGAAGTTGGCGTTCGAATTCTTCTTTGGTGTAAGGAGCCTTCAGCTCATTAAACTTGGCCTCGACGTCGGCATCGACGGCCATGAGGCCCATTTTCTCAGCCCGCTGCAGCATGATTTCGTTGTCGATCAGGTTGCGCAGCAGCTCGAGCTTCTGGATCATGACCTGGTCTTCGCTGGAACCTTCGGACGAGGAGGGGAACTGCGTTTGAAAGTTCTTTTCCAATTCCGCGTAAGTGATGACACGGTTGTTGACGGTAGCCGCCACGTTGGCGGGCTGCGACTTTTTGCAGCCGGCGGCCAGAAGCAGCAACACGAGCGCGCCTACGCCGCACGATACTTTTCTCATGTCCGGACTTTCATTCTACTGGAACGGCGCGCCGCAACGGGCTATACTGCATGGTTTGCTCCAAAGGAGAGGGTTGCGGTGCGAGTAGGAATGATCGGAACGGGCGCGATTTCGAATCTGCACGCGCGCGCCTACAAGAACATCGGATACCGGATCACGGTGTGCACAGACATCATGGCGGAGGCAGGGCGGCGCTTCGCGGCGGCGAACGGGGCGCAATTCGTCGAGACATATGAGGAAGTCTGCCGGCATCCCGAGGTGGATTACGTGGATGTGTGCACGTTTCCGGATTTCCGGCTGCAGCCCGTGCGCCTCTGCGCGGCCACGGGCAAGCACATCCAGGTGCAGAAGCCCATTTCGACGAACCTCGAGACCGCGCGGGATATGATCGAGATCGCGCGAAAGGCCGGCATCGTGCTGGGCGTGGTGAGCCAGCACCGCTTCGACGATTCCAGCCAGTTTGTGGCCAAAGCCATCGCGCAGGGGCGGCTGGGCCGGCTGCTCCAATGCGATTGCTACGTGAAGTGGTACCGCCCGCCGGCCTATTATTCGCGGCCGATCAAAGGGAGCTGGGCGACCGAAGGCGGCGGGGCGCTGATCAACCAGGCGATCCACCAGCTCGATGTTCTGCGCTGGCTGGCTGGTCCGGTCGCGGAAGTGTTCGGCTACTGGCAACTCGGCGCCCTGCACAAGATCGAATCCGAGGACGTGGTGAACGCGGTGGTCCGTTATGCATCAGGGGCGACCGGAATTTTCCAGGCGTCCACGGCCTTCTGGCCCGGCTACACCGAGCGTATTGAGCTTCACGGCACAAAAGGCTCGGCCATCATTTCCGGCGACAGGCTCACTTCTTGGGACGTTCAAAACGATACCGGCGATCCGCCGCCGCTCTCGAAGGAAGTAGCGTCGGGCTCTTCCGACCCGATGGCGATTTCGGTGGAGCCGCTGGAGCGCCAATTCCGCGATTTCGGCGAAGCCATCAAGAACAAGCGCAAGCCGCTGGTCTCAGGAGAAGAAGGCTATCAGGCGCTGGAGATTGTCGAGGCGGTCTACCAAGCTTGCCGGACGGGGCAGAAAGTGACATTCGGGGCAGGACGGGCGTGAGGATCCGGGCGCAATGTTCGCCGCGAGCCGGCAGTCCGGGATCGACCGCAGGGAAAAATGGGCATTTCGTTGAGACGGTACCCGGGGAACCAGAGGTATTGGTATTGGTATTGGCATTCGCATTCTGCTGTCCGCACGATTGGATTCTCTTACGCAAGAGCCGGCATCCCAGAACCGATTTTGCCAAGGTGAAGGAAGCGCTTTGCTGAGGCGAAGCTGAACTTCGGTGCGGGGTCGATCACGATCAATCTTAGCGCCTCATTGGAATCAACGCAGACTCGCTTGAAATCGCGAGAGCACACGCTGGCGCGGTATCCATAGATGGTTTTGGATTCGTAGGCCGCCTCACTAAAGCAGAAATGGCAAATCGGGGGCTTGTTGACAACCTTTGACGTGTGATTGCATGCCGTATGCATGATTCTCTTTCCTTCCTTTCCTGATCTGTCGAGATCCGTTCGCATATCGCTGAACCGTCTCTGGCCAGTTGAATTGCACTGACGCTGCCAGTCTGGAGAACGTTCCGAGACGCCGTGTTTTCAACAGGTAAAGCCAGCGAGCCCTGCTCCAGGCGTGAACGCGACTGTCTGAAATTGAGATCCTGCCGGTTTCTGAGACAGGCAGGACTACCGACATTGAGCCGGCTCGCCTTTTCTGCTGATTTCCAGCCGAGCCGGCGGATGCCTGTCCAGAAAATTGCACAGGAATCTCAACATAGGACACCCGCAGAAGATCCCATCCAAACGGCAACGCGACCTACCTTGTTGAAAGAAGGTTGTTTCAGCGTCCCGAGGCCTCTGGCTAAGCTCTTGCATTCGACAGAGGCGTGCTTAGGATGGAGGGCCAACTGAATCCGTGGAAAGCCGTCAGGTCGATCTGCGTGGTCCTGGCGGCTGCCGCAATCGTCCAGGGAGCCGAGCGTTCGGTATATTTTTACGACGCTAAAAACATTTCAGAGGCAGCCTGGCATAACCAGATTCGCAAGTGGAGGTCCGAGGGGATTCGCAGGGCCATCGTTAGTGTCGAATCGGGCCCGGCATTCCTGCTTGAAGATGCAGTGGAGGCGCCACGCCTTGCACGCTTCTTTGCCGAGGCAGCCAGCGACGGGATTCACATCGAAGCGCTCATTCTGCAGGATCCATCCTGGGTCCTCGATCCAGCCGGCGCGCGCGTGCGACTGCGGTCCGTGATCGATTTCGAACGGCGTTACAAAGGTTCGCTGGATGCCGTACAGATTGACGTTGAGGTGTATACGGCGCCTAAATTGTTCAGCCCGAATGAAGCCTGGGGAAGGTACGGTGCTCTGCTGGCTGCGCTTCGGGATGAGCTCAAGCAGGATGGCAGCAGGCTGCGCCTCAATGCAGCGCTCCCCTGGTGGCTAAACACGATTTCACCGTCCGAGCTGGGGACCATCATCCAATACCTGGATGGAATGCTATTGATGGTCTACACCGGTCCTGGAGAAACCCCGGTCGCAGTTGACCTCGAAACGTTCCAGAAAAAAGTCCTGCCGGCCATCAAGCCGCTGGAAAACAGCGGTCCCATATTACGCATCGGCATTGCCAAGTACGAATTCACATCGCAGCAAGCCCTCGAAGCTTTCGCCGGCCAAGTGGACCTCCTGCTGGCTGAGGTCCCGGGGTTTGCTGGTGTCTCCTATTTCCATGAAACAGCTAACTTCGTTTCTGCCGCAACGCCATAAGCTCATGCCATCCGGCGGCGTGATTGGTTTCGAGCATCGAAGCGGCAGCCACGCACCCAGGTGTTGTTGGTGTCTCGCGAGAATTGGATTGGCGAACTAACTGCGTTCTTGGACGCTGGGCTCCGCTGCCTCAAGAAGCCGATACAGCGTAGCCCGAGAAATGCCCAGGATTTCCGCCGCCCGCACCTTATTACCGCCGACCCGCTCCATAATGTGGCGCGCATGTCGCTGGTGTATTTGCTCCATGGAGAGCAAATCGTCCGAGCCCGACATGTTCTCCCGTTCTGGCGATCGCAGATACTCAGGCAAATCTGTGATATCCACCATGTCCCCGTCCGCCATCATGCAGGCATTGCCCAACACGTTTTCCAGCTCCCGAACATTTCCAGGCCATGAATAGCGATTCAACATAGCTTGAGCCCGCCGGGTGATGCCGCGTATGGTCTTGCCGTACTGGGTTGCGAACCGCTCGACCAGGGCTCTTTGGAGCAGGGCTAAGTCCTCTTTCCGGTCGGCCAGCCTAGGAAGCTTGATCTCCACCATCGTCAGCCGGTAATACAAGTCTTCGCGAAATTCCTTTTTGAGGACCATGTCCCGGAGATCCCGATTCGTGGCCGCCACCACCCGGACATTGACCTTGCGGGTCGCTGGCGAGCCGACGCGCTGCACCTCCTGATTTTGCAATACCCGAAGCAGCTTCGCCTGCATCGATAGGGGCAGCTCACCAATCTCGTCGAGAAAGACGGTGCCGCCATTCGCATACTCAAACAGCCCGACTTTATCCTGGACCGCGCCCGTAAAGGCGCCTTTCACGTAGCCGAATAATTCGCTTTCAATCAAGGTCTCGACGATGGCCGCACAATTACAAACGACAAACGGCGCCGTCGCAACAGGGCTGATCGCATGAATGGCACGCGCGGCCACCTCCTTCCCCGTTCCCGTTTCTCCGAAAATAAGTACGGTCTTGAAATGCGGTGCGACGCGATTGATTTTGGCAAATACGTCGAGCATGAGTGGGCTGCGCCCCACCATACCCTCGCATCGAAAAGTCTCGGCCAACTCACGGTCGAGCTCCAGAGCTCGCTGCCCCTTGTGGGCTGTGGCAATCGACTTTCTCACGCACTGTGTCAGGCGCTCCAGATTGACCGGCTTAGTCAGGTAATCTGACGCCCCCTTTTGGATTGCTTCGACTGCGGATTCGGTGGAATAGTCGCCGGTCAACAAAATGACGTCCGTGCCCGGCTCTGCCTCCACGATTCGTTCAAGAAGTTCCATTCCCCCGATCTGAGGCATCATCAGATCAAGAAGCACGATTTGCGGGTGCTGTTGTAGCACAATCTCCAGGCCGCGAGCCGGGTCTGTCGTGGCGATCATTTGAAGGTGCTCTTCTTCTCCGAGCGCGTCCGTAATGAGATCTAGAATCTGTTGATCGTCATCGATCACCACGACCTTCACTGAAGGCGTCTCTGCGCTCCCTAACATTGATCAAGTTCCTAAGAAGAAGAAGTGTTGAAGATTTTCTCACATTTTGGGCATTGCGAACTAAAGACAGCCAGGCAACAGTCCTAAGCCGATTATGTCTCAACAGCACCTAAAACTGAAATACTAACCGTCGTGACTGGCTGAAGGTTAGTTCTAAAGAAGTAACCAGAGCGAATCTGTCGGTGGGGGTTATCCGCGTCTATAATCGCGGATGGGGATAAATCTGGTTCTCGGTCTCGACCGACAAGTCGCTTATGGGCAAGTGAAGTTCGGTGGCGCAACACCAGAAACTGATCTTTTCGACCTCATCCATGATGCAGTTATTGCCTTTGACACAAACCATGTGATCACCTTCTGGAACCGGGGCGCCGAAGACATATTTGGCTGGAAGAAATCTGAGGCGATCGGCCAATTGAGCCATGAGCTTCTAGGGTATCCAGGTTCGGAACCAACCGGTGGGGTCCAATGCGATTTGTTAGAAGGCGGCGTCTGGGACGGTGAGATCCAGTGCCACCGTCGAGATGGCCGGCGTCTGTTGCTGCACAGTCGTATTGTGGCACAACGGGACAGCGGGGGCAGGCCGGTGGGTATGTTCCAGGTCTGTCGGGATATCACTCAAGAAGCGGCGGTCAGAGAGCATCGCGACTTCTTTTTTTGCTTGTCGCTCGATCTGCTTTGTGTCGCAGGCCTGGATGGCTATTTCAAACGCCTGAATCCTGCGTGGGAACGCCTTCTTCATTACAGCATTGGTGAACTGCTTTCGAAACCTTACCTGGAGTTCGTACATCCCGACGATCGGAGCAGAACTCTAACCGAGGCGGCGAAAATTGAACACGGCAACATCACGTTTCGATTCGAGAACAGATACCTGTGTAAAGATGGGGAAATCAAGTGGCTACTCTGGGATGCCTTCCTGGTTCCCGAAGAGCAATTGATCTATGCGGCGGCGCGCGATATCACTGATTACGTCCGCATGCGCCGGGAGGTCCAGCAGATGAACGAGGGACTGGAGCGTCGCGTTCAACAGCGAACCACCGAACTGTCGGAAGTCAACCGCGAACTGGAGTCCTTTACCTATTCGGTGTCCCACGACCTACGCGCGCCGCTGAGACAGATCAATGGCTTCGCACACCTGTTGGCGGAACGCCTCAATGATCAAGCCGATCCCGCGGCTAACCATTGCCTAACGCGGATTCAAGAGGGCGTAGACAAAATGGAGCGCCTCACTGAGTCTCTCTTGAGACTGTCACACATCAGCCGGCTGGGTATGCAGTTCCAACTAACGGATCTCGACGCTATTGTGGCCGAGGCCATCGAAACACTTCGGCCCGAGATCGGGAACCGCGAAATTGCGTGGAAGATAGAACCTCTGGTTTCGGTGGAGTGTGATGCGGCTTTGATGAAACTGGTATTCACGAATCTGATCTCCAATGCCATCAAATTTACGGCGCCGCGTCGGCATGCAGTTATACGAGTGGGGCAGGAGACTATTGATGGCTGCGCGCACATCGTGGTCAGTGATAATGGGGTCGGCTTCGAGATGATCCACGCAGATAAGTTATTTGGCGTTTTTCAGCGGCTTCATCGTCAAGAGGATTTCCCCGGAACAGGTGTAGGGCTTGCCATCGTGCAGCGAATCTTGAATAGGCACGGATGGCTTATTCGAGCCGAGTCGGAATTGGACCGAGGTACGGCCTTCTATCTCCGGCCCAGCGCGCCAAACATAGGCGACTCAAAAAGAGCTACCCCAAATGCCTGCTGATTTTGAGAAGGGCTTGCTTTCGCCTCGCGAAATCGACGTTCGGGCCATAATTTCGCCACCCGTCTGGTATGCCGAACTGCTGCAAAAGCCTCGCCTGCGCGTTCTTTTTGTCGAAGACAATACCGCAGACGTGGAGCTCAGTTGTGCACAACTGGAGATGGCTGGTTTCCGGGTCGAGGCGGATGTCGTGGATAGCGCAGCGGCATTTGAAGAACGCGTTGTTTCCAAGCAATACGACATTATTCTGGCAGACTATCAACTCCCGAACTGGACCGGACTGGGGACCATTCCCATTCTTCAACGGCATAAAAGGGTGATCCCTGTGATCATGGTCAGTGGATCTCTCGGGGACGAGAAAGCGGTAGCGTGCGTGAAGAGCGGCGCGGTGGATTACGTGCTCAAAGACGCGTTGGAGCGGCTGCCGCTTACGGTCCGGCGCGTGCTATCGGACGCTGCCCTGCGCAGGGTTCAAGCCGGGCTGGAAAACCAGTTGCACCTGATGGCAGCCGCCATCCGTACCAGTGACGAAGGAATTGTGATCGTGGAAGCCGGCGCACCGTTGCCTGACGCAAAAGTGGTTTTCCTCAATGAAGCCTTGGAGCGCATCACCGGCTTTCCACCCCTGGGAACCCTGAGAAAGACCCTCCAGTTCCACTCGCCTGATGAGGCAGCAGCATTCTTCGATAGAATTCAAAATGCACTGTCCTCCGAGAACGAAACGTGCGCTGACGGGCGCCAGATTCCGAAAGACTGGCGCCCCGTTCACGATCCGGTCCAGCGGGGAGTCGAGCTGGAATTCCACGCACGCGACGGCGCGCTGAAAGTTGTCGAGTTCGGCGTCATGCCAAGCTTCGTTCCGGGTCATCATTTGATGGTCTTCCGCGATACCACCGACCGCTATCTAGCTCATCAAGAGTTGCGCCGGAGTGAGGAACAGTATCGTTTGTTGTTCGAAAAGAATCCGCATCCCATGTGGGTTTTCGACCAGGAGACGCTGGCCTTTCTGGGCGTTAACGAGGCCGCGATCCAGCTCTATGGTTACTCGCGCGAAGAGTTCTTGAAAATGTCCATTAAAGACATCCGGCCCTCTGAAGACATAGCCGGTTTAGATGACCTCGTGGGCGAGGAGGTCAGCGCTGGCATCACTAACGCAGGCGTCTGGAGGCACCGGAAAAAGAACGGTGAAATTATTTACGCCGAAATCACCAAGAACCAGATCCACTTCGCACAAAGGCGTGCCGTTCTGATCTTGGCGGTGGACTGTACCGCACGGCGGCTGCTCGAAAACCAGTTCCTCCAGGCGCAAAAAATGGAGGCCGTCGGACGCCTGGCGGGAGGCGTGGCCCACGACTTCAATAACCTGTTGGGAGTGATCGTGGGCTACGCGCAAATGTTGCTCACCAAGTCACCATCGCCCGAACGCGTGAATAGGAGTGTGCAGCAGATAAAGAAGGCGGCCGAGCGTGCCGTCGGCCTCACCAGCCAACTCCTGGCCTTCAGCCGCCGCCAGATCATTCAACCACAGATCTCCGACTTGAACAACATTATTGCCGATCTGGACCCGATGCTGCGCCGGCTTATTGGCGAAGACATCGAATTGACGGCAATATTTCATGCGCAATTATGGAAAGTCAATGTGGATCCCGGCCAGATGCAACAGGTCCTGATGAACTTGGTTGTTAATGCCCGGGATGCGATGCCGAACGGGGGCGAGATTGTCATTGAAACAGCAAATCTCGATTGGCCCGGCGGGCTTGCTTCGGGCGAAGTGAACGTGCCCACAGGACCGTATGTAACTGTTTCGGTGAGTGATTCCGGCTGCGGCATGGACGCGGCCACTAAAGCGCACTTGTTTGAGCCGTTCTTTACAACAAAGGGAAAAGGTAAAGGGACCGGACTGGGATTATCGACTGTCTACGGTATCGTGAAGCAAAACTCGGGTTACATTGTTGCGTATAGTGAGCTGGCTGTCGGTAGCTCATTCACCATCTATCTGCCCCGTGCGGAGTGTAGCCTGGAGCCCGCTCAAAGTAAGGCCGCGACACAGCCTGTTACCAAACGGCGCGAGACCGTGCTGTTGGTCGAAGATCAAGATCTGTTCCGAGGCATGGTCCTCGAAACGCTCGAGGAGAATGGATACGCGGTCCTCGAGGCACATGACGGGCACGAAGCTTTGGAGATGTGTAGACGGCGCGCTGAGTCTATCGACTTGCTTCTGACGGATGTTGTCATGCCTCAAATGAGCGGGCGTCAACTGGCGGACCATCTGTCGCCACTCTACCCCTCGATGAAGGTGATTTTCATGTCCGGATACACTGACGACGCGATTGTTCAGCATGGTGTGCTGGACCCCGGCGTGCATTTCATCGCCAAGCCGTTCACTCCTGAGAATCTTCTTCAAAAGATGCATGAGGTACTCGACGCTCCGGAACCAGTACTATGAGTCCCAGCAGCCGCCAATCCGCCCTCCTGTTCTGAATTCGGAACAATTTACTTGCACGTTCCCCGCAACTCTGATATAGATCGAAGACGACGCGCCGGCGTGCAGCGTCGACTGTTCTGAAATCGGAACAATCGCCAAGGCGGTCTATTCCGTTGCCAGAGGTCGAATCCCTTCAACTGAGCTGCGTTGAAGTGCTCCGGTGAACGTCCGCCTTGGCCGGGAGCGGCGGTGCTCCACCGGAGGACTGAACTTACAATCTAAGTCGCATGCAGATGGATGAGCCCGAGCTGTATCACGTGTACTTCATGAGTTGGGAAACCACAAGACAATGTGCCGAGCCTCTCGCCTTTTATGGAACCTTGGCTGACGTGAAGCAGCTTTGTGAACGCCATTTTGACGATACCCGTTCCCTATACAGGAAGGCAGAGATTGTTCGTGCCAGCGAGCCGGCCACAGTGGTAGCGGTCATTCAAAATCCCAATCCTCTTTGATCTTCATAAGCAGGTGGCACGAACGGCGGCCGCGGACCAGCTCCGTCCGCTATCCAGGCTGCCTTCAGCAAGGCGAGGGATTCTGCGCTTCCGAGAAGGTTAACGAAAATTGGCTTGGAAAAACGCAGTGAACTCGCTATGGAGGACCTTGGAGATGAGGTACGTAGCACCTGCTATAAAACCCAGAAAGTAACGCAGAAAAACATGTCTTTGCATCATTGTGTACCTCCGGTCTGTGCATTTGCACAGGAGTTGCCAGTGGCTTTTCAAATGAGTTGAGACGGGCAAGTTGTTTGAATCCTAAATGGTTGGCGCGCGTGCCGCGGCGTTAGTCCGCACTCGGCCGTGACCGGTTCCTGAGATTGTGTATCTTATTTGGGCACCATCGAGACGCACGCCATATCGCAAGACGGATATTTCGCCTCGCACGAGCCTGGCGCCACATTCAGCGAGGTGGCGCACCGAAGCAAGGGTTGTCGCAATTCTAGACGCGGTCTCAATTTCAGACTCCTTTCCGGCTGCAGGGCTCGCGTGCAGTTTATGCGGAAACCTTTGAAACAACGGCATTTAATTGAATTTGCGAAGGCTGGCCTCCAGCGTGCCCTTAAACGAACCGGAGAAGGCAGATGACGACGAATAGGGAATCGGCAATGAGCTGGAACGTGAGCCGGCGCGATTCTCGTTCCGCAGGAGCTCTGGCCACTCAAAATTTCACTGGA
>DASQHA010000123.1:0-2957 GCA_035632335.1 Terriglobales bacterium | reverse complement strand
GTCCCGTCCCGCTGGATGTTGGCGTGCACACGATCGTTGATGAACCGCGCCGAGCGGTCCTCGTCGTGATCGCCGCACCAGATCATGTCCAGCATGTAGCTCAACGCCGGCTTGCAGACCTCGCAGCCCTTGCGGTTGCCGTAAACATTGAGCACTTCCTGAACCGACTTCAGCTTCTGGCTGAGCAGGATCTCACGAAGCTGCTCGTAGGAAAACGGAAAACAGGCGCACAGCGTCGTCTTGGTCTCTTCTTCGAACTTCGGCGCGACGGCGCGCAGCAATTGCTCGCACAAGTTCGTGCAACTGCCGCAGCCGGTCGATGCCCGCGTGCATTCCTTGAGCTGCGCCATCGTGTTCACGCCTCGCGCATGGATGGCGTGGATGATCTCTCCTTTGGTCACGCCATGGCAGCCGCAGATGGCTTCGCTGTCCGGCATCTGCGCCACGTCGAGCCCTGCGTTTTCGGCGGGCTCGGGGAACAGCAGGTGCCTCCGCTTCCCCGCCAGATCTGCGCCGCTCCGCAGCCAGTCCATGTAGCGATGGCTGTCGGAGGTGTCACCCACCAGAATCACGCCCTTCAATTTGCCGCCGGCGAGCACCAGCTTCTTGTAGATCCCGAGCGCCGGATCTTCGTACCGGACTGCCTCTGTTGGAGTCTCCGGCCCAGGTGCCGTCTCGCGAAAATCACCGGCAGAGAAAACATCCACGCCCATGATCTTCAGCTTGGCCGCTTCCACCGTGCCCGCGTAGACGGGGCCGCGGTTTCCAGTAAGGGTCGCCGCCAGCACCTTGCCCTGTTCCAGCAGAGGCGCGATCAGGCCGTAACAGGTGCCGCGATGCTCTACGCACTCACCCACCGCGAAAATGTTCGGGTTGGACGTCTCCATGTAGTCGTTGACCACGATGCCGCGATTCACCGCCAGGCCCGCCGAGCGGCCCAGTTCCACATGCGGCCGGATACCTGCGGCAATCACCACCAGGTCCGCTGCGAGCCGCTCGCCGTCGTGAAATTCCACGCCTTCCACACGGCCGTTGCCGAGGATGCCGATTGTGCGCCGGTTCAGCAATACCCGCATTCCCAGCCGCTCCATTTTGCTCGTGAGGTAGCTTCCGCCCACCGCATCGAGCTGCCGCTCCATGAGCGTGTCCATCAGGTGGACCACCGTCACATCGCAGCCTTGCACCTGCAGGCCACGCGCCGCCTCCAAACCCAGCAGCCCTCCGCCAATCACCACGGCTTTGATACCCGGGCCCGAGCGCTCCAGCAGCCCGCGTGCATCCTGCACATTCCGGAAAGTGAACACTCCATCCCGATTCGCGCCCGCGATCGGAGGAATGATCGGCGAGCTGCCCGTTGCCAGAAGCAGTTTGTCAAATTCTGTGACGCTGCCGTCGTCGCCTGTCACGGTCCTTCGGTCCGCATCCACGCTCGTGATCCGCGCGCCCAGCCGCAGCGTGATCCCGTTGTCGCGATACCACTCGACCGGGTGGAGTGTAATCTCATCCAGCGATTTTTCGCCGGCCAGCACCGACGACAACAGGATGCGGTTGTAATTCGTGTGTGTCTCGTCGCCGAAGATCGTAATCGCGAACTTCTGCGCGTGCTTCAGGATCTGCTCCACACACGCCACTCCCGCCATGCCGTTTCCGACGACGACCAGCCGCTGCATAGGACTCGTGCCGGCCACCCGCGCGCGGCCGCAAACACCTCCACACTCTTTCTTCCGAATTGGAACCGTCTAAACTTGCTGAGGCTACAGGGGTCTGGACCGACTGGGGACGGAACGGTAGACGAGACCGCTTTCTCTTACCTTAATTTGTAACCGGCGCTAAAGAGAAATTGAAAGATTGAATGGGCGCGAAAGGATCTTTTTATGACTCGGGTTATAGCTCCGGCATGCGTTTCCGCGGAAGCCGGCCTTCCGCAGTCACGCGAAACGCGAAATACTTCTGCCGTCCTAGATTGTCGCTGCGGCGGAGACGGGCTGTGCGGCCATCGCCAGAGAGCGCAATTGTGTGCGGAGACTCTCGAATGGTTCGATGAACACGCTCATGTTGAAGGTGTTCAGGCCAAACCGGTACAGCAGGAGCCTGTACTCTAGAGAAATCAGAGCCAGGGTGAATACGAACCGCTGCCTCAACAGGATTGCTGCCAGGTCAGAGCGGTCGGTCTCCGATCGGATCATGAGCACTTTGATCACCTTGGCGGCCCAAGCAAAGTCCTGCGCCAGGCCGTCAACGTAACCACGGCAGATTCTGATCCGGTTCGCACGCAAGCGTCTGACCAATTTCGTTCCCTGTGGGAAAGAGCTGACGAGCTTGAAATCACGCTCGGCGAACAGTCGCCGCAGCGGTTCGTACTTGGCGGGAGCAAATGTGCTGGCCCAGTCAGCGGGATCGAGGAAGCCATCACCGCTCCGGCGAGCCAACGTTCTCAGAAGGCTCGCGAACAAGAAGACGAGAAAGGTGAAGAACAGAATCGATGTCAAGATGACGATGTCCATAAAACCTTCCGATCTATGACGATGCAATTGTACCGATCACGCGAAGTTCGGCGCCGGTGAAAACGCACCCATGCCAAGCGTGAAGCGGCGTTCTTGTTTGGCAACGGAGGGAGCTGGCTCAATGATGATTAAACGCATTGCTCCCGGATCCACGCCGACCTTCTTAAAGTCACGCGAACACATGCTGGCCCGGTAACCGTAAACCGTCTTTGCTTCGTAGGCTGCCTCTTCGAGACAAAAGTGGCAGATCGGCATCTTGCTAACAACTTGCGATTGGTGATTGGTTGTATGGAACATCGTTTTGTTTCCCTTTCCAGTGAAATTTTGAGTGGCCAGAGCTCCTGCGGAACGAGAATCGCGCCGGCTCACGTTCCAGCTCATTGCCGATTCCCTATTCGTCGTCATCTGCCTTCTCCGGTTCGTTTAAGGGCACGCTGGAGGCCAGCCTTCGCA
>DASQHA010000122.1:0-10664 GCA_035632335.1 Terriglobales bacterium | reverse complement strand
GGACGGTCATTCCTCTGGGCCGCGCATTACTGCGCGGCTCAAGCGACCTACCCGGAGGTTGTGGCGCGCCGAGCCGGCACGCGCCCCGGGCGAGGCTTATTCAGCCCGCCCCAGGCTCCCTCCCTATTTGGTCTTGCTCCGTGTGGGGTTTGCCCTGCCAGCCGCATTACTG
Organism: Terriglobales bacterium; assembly: GCA_035632335.1. Classification (GTDB taxonomy): domain Bacteria; phylum Acidobacteriota; class Terriglobia; order Terriglobales; family Acidobacteriaceae; genus JAIQFF01. The sequence goes on along the minus strand of DASQHA010000122.1, from coordinate 10,492 downwards.
CGACGGCGGTGCGCTCTTACCGCACCTTTTCACCCTTACCCTGGCATTGCTGACAGGGCGGTATATTTTCTGTGGCACTTTCCGTCGACCGGGTTTGAACCCCAGCCTCCCGGACGTTATCCGGCACACTGCTCTGTGGAGTTCGGACTTTCCTCCCCCGACACTTGACGCGGCGAGAGCGACCGTCCGGTCCAGCTGCCAACAGTGTCATTGTAACAGTCCGGGAAACCGTCGTTGGTCGTCGGTCGTTGGTCGTCGGTCGTTGGTCGTTGGCCAAGCTTCCTGGCGGAGGCGCCTCGGGCAATAACCAGGGCCAAAGGCCAAAGGCCGACGACCAAGGACCAACGACGGTTTCAGTTCGGCAGGTTCTTATCCAGCTTTTGGATCTTCCAGAACGCGTTGGGCAGGCGTTCGTTGACCGGGGGCAGGGGAGACAGCTTCTGGTGGGGCTCGGTCTGGTACCAGAAGGCTACGCTGGTGTAGTCGTCGGCGCGGTCGTCGGCGTGACCGTGCTCAATGGTCGCGCGCAGAGACTTCTGAAAATAGATGGGGTCTTCGATGTGGAAGCGGTACATGGTGTGGCTGCCGGTCCAGTCCCGATTTCCCTGTTGCGAATAGCCGATGAACGGATAGTTGAATTCTCTTTGGAAGGCCCACGCGTTGTTGAAGTAGTCTTCCATCCCGGTCCCGTTGATGGTGGCGCGGGCGCTCTCCCCATCCACAAAAAACATGTCGTCGCCTTCGCCCCACCATCCGGTCGAAAGCCCGAATACGTTCAGGATGGTTCCCACGTATTGGCCCTTGCCTTTGGCTTCCATGAACACGTAGTTGTTCTTGCCGTCCACGTTTTTGCCGCCAGACTCTGATTCGGGGACGGCGCGGGTGAGTTCGTGCCTCCACTGGGCATGAAAACGTCCCTGGTTCGATACGGCCTGTGCGCTGCGGTATTCCTGATAGTCGATGTGGAAGTAGAGATTGCGCACCTCCTGCGTCCCGTCATTGGTGAGGGTGATGCGCGCTCCATTGCCAAACGGCATTTCGAAGTAGCAATTCATGGCGCGATCCTGGACGGTGATGGGCAGCGACCACCAGGAATGATATTTCTGGCCGTCATCGGACATCTCGAAACCGGTCCCGAAGAAATCGCCAATCGGGACTTCGACGCTGGGATCGGTTTCGCCGTCCCAGTACATGCGCAGCACCAGTTCGCGCAAATGATACGGGCTGGGCGAGTTGATGGTGAACCATATGTGGCGGATGGAACCTGCGCCCTTGATGTCCGCGAGAGTGGCGGTAGAGCCGGCTTTCACTGCAACCCAGTCCGCATTGCCGCCGGAGGGATCGGCGCTTGAGGCTCGCCTCGAAACCGCGTCGCTCAGGTTGGCCAGTCCGTCCAGAGGACTGTTCTGCTGTCCGAAAGCCAGCGCTGAAAGACATACGAGAAGGCCGAAGATCCTGATCATGGCAATCCTCCTGCGAATTGCGCTAGGAACGTTATCACAGGCCGGGAATGTTATGTGCCGGCCCGGCGGTGAGCCAGGAAAGCAGGGGAAGAGCGTGCCGGTTCAGCCCGACGGCTAAGCTGATAAACTGACGCAGGGCGCGGTTCCAGCGGGCAAGCGACTGACGACCGAAGACCGACGACTGATATCCGATGACAACCATTGAGGCCATCCGCATCGCGCTGCTCTCGCTGTGGGCGAACAAGCTGCGCTCCGCCCTGACTCTGCTCGGCGTGGTGATTGGAGTTGCGGCGGTGATCGCGGTGGTCACGTTCGTGAACGGGATCAACGGCTATGTGGCGGAGAAAATCTTTAACCTGGGAGCCGATGTTTTCATCATCAGCAAAGTCACGCCCGTAGTCACCAACGTCGACCAACTGCTCGAGGGCCAGAAGCGCAAGGACCTGACCATGGAGGACTACCAGGCGGTGCTGGAGTCCTGTAAACACTGCGCGCAGATTGGCGCTTCCATTACGAACACCGCGGGTCACGTGAGGTTCGAGGAACAATCCATTGCGGACACCTGGATTCGCGGCCTGACACCGTCCATGGCTCCGATTCTTGACCTCGACATTACCGCGGGCCGCATGATCAATAAGAACGATGAGGAGAACCGTTCTCAGGTGGGGGTGATCGGCACCGACGTCGTGGACACTTTCTTCCCGTCGGTGGATCCGCTGGGCAAGGAAATTCGGGTCGAGGGTGAAGTGTACCGGGTGATCGGAGTGGGCAAGAAACAGGGAACCACGCTCGGCCAGAGCCGCGATAACTACGTGGCCATCCCGATCACGACCTATCTGAAACAGTTCGGTTCGCACACGAGCGTTCGCATCTCGGGCAAGGCGGCGGGCGTGGGCACGGAACTGGACGCCGCGATTGACGAAGCTCGCGCCGTGCTGCGGGCCCGGCGCCACGATCTTCCCGGGCGTCCAGACAGCTTTGCGGCGGAAACCAACGCCAGTTTTTTGAGCATCTGGTCGAATCTGAGCGGCACGTTTTTTATCGCGATGATCGCCATCGCCGCGATCTCGCTGGTGGTCGGCGGCATTGTCATCATGAACATCATGCTGGTGTCGGTCACCGAGCGCACCCGCGAGATCGGGATACGGAAGGCGATGGGGGCGCGCCGCCAGGATGTGCTGCTGCAGTTCCTGATCGAGTCCGGAACCATGGCGCTAGTGGGCGGACTGCTGGGCGTGCTGTTCGGCATTGCCTTCGCCAAAGGAATTACCGCGATCATCGGCATGCCTTCTGAAATCAAGTTGTGGGCGGTGGCGGCCGGCCTGCTGGTTTCTGCCAGCGTGGGTGTGTTCTTTGGGGTATACCCGGCCCGGCGCGCGGCGACGCTGGATCCGATCGCCGCATTAAGATTTGAGTTGTGACTTCACCACGGAGGCACAGAGGCACGGAAGAATAAAAACTGAAATCTCCGTGTCTCTGTGTCTCGGTGGTGAATAGAATTCCCTATGCTGCGTAGAAGCGATTACGGCGAAGTCGTCCACATGGCCCTGGACACGATCCGCACTAATAAGATGCGGTCGGCGCTGACCGTGCTGGGCATCGTGATCGGCGTGGCCGTGGTCATCGGGATTTCGTCCGTGGTGCGCGGTCTCAATGACAACGTCAGTCAGGTGATCAGCAGCCTGGGGTCCAACATCATATTCGCCTACCATCAGCCCCTGACGTTCGGCCGGCCCACGGAAGAAATACGGACGCGCAAGGAACTTACGCTCGAGGATTTTGAAGCCATTCAGCAATTGCCTCATGTGAAAATCGCCACCACCGGCCTGCGTTATTTTCGCCAGGAATTTGGGACCGGCACTTACGAGGTCAAGTACAACGGCCGCAAAGTCAGAAACACAATTCTCGAGGGCGACACCGGCACCTGGAAGGACGTGTTCGATCTGGACATAGCTTCGGGACGATGGATGAATGAGATTGATGAAGAACATCATTCTCCGGTCATCGTGCTGGGCTCGGATACCGCTGAGGAACTGTTTCCCAACGAGACGCCTTTGGGGAAGGAAATCACGATTGATGGGCAGCTGTTCACCGTGATCGGGGTCGCGGCCAAGCGCAAGAGCGTGTTTGCCGGGGGCAAGAACCCGGACGACAACATCGTATATTTTCCGCTGGCGACTTTCCGCAAACTGCATCCTGAGCTGAAGCAATATTGGGTCAGCGTCAAAGCCACGTCGCACGATGACATGCCCAAGGCCATCGACGAGATCCGCGAGCTACTGCGCCGGCGCCGCAAGGTTTCAGCGGACAAGCCGGACAACTTTGCCGTGTTCACCCAGGAGTCGCTGTCCGACGTCTGGAACCAGGTCACGGGCGCTGTCTTCATTTTTATGTTTGCTGTTTCCAGCGTGGGTTTGATTGTCGGCGGCGTGGGCGTGATGAACATCATGCTGGTCTCGGTGACGGAGCGGACGCGTGAAATCGGCGTGCGCAAGGCCATCGGAGCGCGCAAACGCGACATCCTGCTGCAATTCACGCTCGAGGCCATCACCCTGACGGCTATGGGCGGATTCCTCGGCGTGCTGGTGGGAGCGATCATTACCTGGACGATTCCTGCGATCTGGAGTTCGCTGCCAGCGCGAATGTCATTTTTCTGGGCGGCGTTCGGGCTCGGTTCGGCGGCCGCCGAGGGACTGTTGTTTGGGATTTATCCGGCATGGAAGGCCGCGAACCTGGATCCGATCGAATCGCTGCGGTACGAGTAGACTAGCCCCATCCGCATGATCCACCACATTGTCCTGGTCCTCGAAATCGCCTCATGCCTGGGGACGGTTGCGAGTGTGGGATTTTACGTTCTCTGCCTGTATAGCGCGGCTCGATTTCTGGGCCGTCGAAAAGCGGCGGGCGAAGGCGCCCGCTCCACACAACAACCCGCACCATTTACTCCAGCCGTTTCAATTCTCAAGCCGCTCCGGGGCACCGACCCTGAGATGTACGAGAGCTTTCGCAGCCATTGTCTGCAGGATTATCCCGCATACGAAATTATCTTTGGCGTCAGCGAGGCTGATGATCCGGCGGCTGAATTGGTGGAGCGATTGCAGGCTGAATTTAAGTCAGTTCACATCCGGCTCGTGCTTTGTATGAAAGACCTGGGCGCGAACACGAAAGTCAGCAACCTGGCGCAGATGTTGCCGGAAGCGCAGTACGAACACATCGTGGTAAACGACAGCGACATCCGCGTCGAGGCCGACTACTTGCGGAACGTAATGGCTCTTCTGGAGGATCCGAAAGTCGGCCTGGTGACTTGCCTTTACCGCGGCGTCGCCAGTCCCAGCCTGGGATCGCGACTGGAATCGCTCTCCATCAGCACAGACTTCAGCCCTGGAGTACTGGCGGCGCGTCAACTGGAAGGTGGTCTTCATTTTGGGCTGGGTTCGACTCTGGCTTTTCGTCGAAGCGACCTCGCGTCCGCGGGCGGGTTTGACGCTCTTTCGGATTACCTCGCCGATGACTACGAAATCGGTCGACGCATTGCCGGGCTGGGTCTCAAGGTCGAGCTTTCCGAAACCGTGGTCGATACTTTTCTGCCCCGCTATGACATGAAGCAATTTCTGGACCACCAGTTGCGGTGGGCGCGGACCATACGCGATTCGCGTCCCGGCGGTTATTTCGGGCTAGTGGCAACTTTCGGATTGCCCTGGGCGATGCTTGCTCTGCTATGCGCGGGCGGCGCGGGCTGGGCATGGGTGTTGCTCGGGGCCGCCGTTCTCACCCGATATGCCGTGGCGCTCGCGGTGGGGCGCATGGTTCTGCGGGACCAGCAGGTGACACGCTGGCTGGCGCTCGTGCCGCTGCGCGATCTTGTCGCGGTCCTGGTATGGTTCATGGGCTGCTGGGGGCACACCGTGACCTGGCGTGGGAAGACATTCGAGTTGAAGAACGGGAAACTTGCGGATACATTGCCCGTGCTTCACTCCGCCGCGGGAGATGGCAGCGGTTCGAACCGGCCGTCGGAATAGAGACGATACCGCCGCCCGCGCCAGACGATCGTGTTGCCGAAAAATCCAGCCAGCCAGAAGCAGAAGGCAGTCACGTCCTCGAGCGGCAGCAGCAGCCAGTTGATCCTGGCGTGCAGCACCCGCGCCGAAACTACGTAAGCCGCCGGCAGACGAACCGCGAGCGTCACCAGCAGCGCGGGCCACCATGCCGGGTTTACGGCGCAGAGCAATAGCGCCAGCGGCAGAGGCATAGTAAACAGCTGCCCGGCATAACCCCATGGCCGGGACCGTCGCGTGCTGCGCGCCCAACGCAGACGATGGGCAGCGTTATGGCGCAGGTCCGCGCTGCCGATGTGATGTTCGATCACATAGGAAGAAAGAATCACGCCATGTCCGGCATCAGCGGCAAATTTCCCCATCACAAAGTCTTCGGCCAGATAATCTTTCAGACGGTCGAAGCCTCCAATGGCTTGCAGCACACGCCGCCTGGCGGCGATGGTCGGGCCGACGGCAAACTTCATGCCTTCCAGCATGCGTGCCACCAGAATGCCGCCGGCGAAATCTGTGTTCATGCCAATGGCCTCAAGCCGTGACCAGAAACCCGGGCCGGCGACCGCTCGGTACGGGCAGGTGGCGACGCCGAGGCCGGCGTCCTGAAATTCAGACGCAACCGCTTTCAGCAGGCTGGGAGTGACTCGAATGTCGCTGTCGCTCATCACCACCAGGTCATTCGCCGCCGCGGCAAGCATCTGTTCCAAGCTGTAGACCTTGGCGTTGGGATAGGGAGATTCTCCCGTCACCAGCAAGCGGGACGGAATGTGCGGATATTCCGGGCGAAGCTTCTTCACAATCGCCACTGCCGGATCATTTTCGGTGCGCACCGCGAACAGAAGTTCGAAGGCGGGGTAGTCCTGCTCAAAAAATGTTCGCAGATTGGATTCGAGCCCGAGATCGAGTCCGGCCAGCGGTTTGAGAATGCTGATCGCTTCGGGAGAGCCTAAGGCGGGCGGACGCACCGAGAGATAGCGGAAGGCGGCCACGATCGACAGCAGAGAGTACACAACCGCGCCGGCCAGCAGAGCCAGCAGCAGGATGGTCACGCCAGTTCTCTCGGGCGAATGGATCGGGCGTGCTGGCTCATACGAGATTCCTTCGGCGCGGACGCGCTCGGGGGAGCAGCCGCTTATGAGGCGCTTCCGCACGAGCGGGGCGCTCGCGCCCACATGAAATAAAGCGCAATTATATGGGATGGGCGCAGTGGAGGTGTTAGCCGGCGAGAGGTAAACCATCTATCCGGATGACGCGGCGCCCGCAGCCGAGGCGTTTTCGGCGTCGAGCACTTCGCGGACTTTGCGGGCCAGAGCTTTCAGGGAGAAGGGCTTTTGCAGAAAGCGGGTGGTCACGTCAATGGTGCCGTGGCGTTGGAAGGTGGCTTCGGCGTAGCCGGAAACAAACAGAATTTTCATGTCCGGCCGCTCGGCAGCCAGTTCTCCCGCCAGCCTGGCTCCGCCCATCTCGGGCATGACCACGTCAGCGATCATCAGATGGATAGGGCCAACATGTTCCCTCGCGAGGGCGAGCGCCTCGGTGCCATTTTGTGCTTCGAGGACGGTGTAGCCGTTGAGGCAGAGAAACTCGCGAATCGACTCCCGCACCGCTCCTTCATCTTCGGCCAGCAGCAGGGTTTCGCTGCCCCGCGGGCAGCCTTCGATGGGAAGCGTGGGCTGGGGTGCGATCTTGTCCGGGCGCGCCTGGGGAAAATAAATCTTGAAAGTCGTTCCCAGGCCGGGCTCGCTGTACACCCAGATGAACCCGCTGTTCTGCTTGACGATGCCGTACACGGTGGCCAGGCCGAGTCCGGTGCCCTTGCCTTCCTCTTTGGTGGTGTAGAACGGCTCGAAGATATGCAGCAGATGCTCGGGCGCGATCCCCGTTCCGGAGTCGGTCACCGTCAGCAGGATGTAGTCTCCGGGGGGAACAATGGAATGCTCCTGGACATAGGCGTCGTCCAGACACACGTTGGCCGTCTCGATCACCAGGCGGCCGCCCTTGGGCATGGCATCGCGCGCGTTGGCCACAAGATTCATCAGAATCTGTTCGATCTGCACCGGATCGGATTTGACTTTGCCCAGCTGCGCGCCCGGAGTAAACGCCAGTTCGATATCTTCGCCGATCAGGCGAGGGAGCATTTTGTTGATGTCCTCGATGATGAGGTTGAGGTCGAGAAGCTGCAGGGTCTGCATCTGCTTGCGTCCGAAAGCCAGCAGCTGCCGGGTCAGGTCGGCGGCGCGGCGGGAGGCCTTCTGGATCTCATCCACATTGCGGCGCAGGGGATGCTGGGGCGTCAGCGTATCCAGCATCAACTCGGCGTAGGAACTGATGACCATGAGAAGGTTGTTGAAATCATGGGCGACGCCTCCGGCCAGTCTTCCAACCGCATCCATTTTCTGCGCCTGCTGGATCTGATTTTCCATGCGGCGCCGGTCGGTGATGTCCCGATCGTTGGAGATAAAATGCGTGACCTTGCCCTCGCTGTCGCGCAAAGGAGTGATGGTCTTTTCGGCGACGAAAACGTCTCCGTTCTTCTTGCGATTCACCATGGTGCAACGGAAGACATTGCCCGAAAGGATGGTTTGCCACAATTCCTTGTAGAGCTTCGCTGCCTGCAGATCGGATTTAAGGACCCGGGGAGTCTGGCCCATCAGTTCTCCGGGAGAATAGCCGGTCAGTGCTTCAAAGGCGGGGTTTACATACTCAATCACGCCTTCGCGATCGGTGATCATGACCAGGTCAGCCGATTGTTCGACCGCGCGCCAGAGCTTGCGCAGCGTGTCCTCCGCTTTCTGGCGTTGCCGCTCTTTGGAATACTCGTCAATGGCATGCCGGATGGTGCTGGTGATGGCGGGCTTCTCGACTCCGGAGGCAATATCAAAATCTCCGACGACGGCCTTCAGGGCCTTGTCGACGGTGGCTTCGTCCATATGATCGCTGAGAAAGATCACCGGCGCCCCGGCTCCGTTCCGGCGCAATTCGTGCAGCAGGCGCAAGGCGGCGCCGTCTCCAGACTTGTATTCGCACAACAGCAGGTCGTAAGTGGCGTGGCCCAGGCGCACCAGGGCCTCTTCGGCAGAGTGCGCGTGGTCCAGGCCCACATGCCCATTGCCGGTTCCGTTCAGGAGGTTGCGTAAATAGCTGGAATCCTCGTTGTCTCCCACCAGCAGCAGCTGCATCGGGGCGGTGCTGACTGCGGCCTGTCTCGGGCTTCCCATAAGTAACCGGTTACTGCGGCTACTGAGTACATCGGAGGTCAGGGGCGTAGACATGGCGAGGAGAGGAGCCGTTGCGAAAAGAACGTGAAATGGGATGTCAGATTGGGACCGGTACCATTTCAGAACGACGGGTTAAGGCGGGCAACCGCCGGTCGTCCAGCGGCCAAATTACGCGCGGACGCAGGTCGCATTTAGACTGAAATGTCCGCCGGCGAACAAGCAATGATGGAAACCACCTTCTTTCGGGACCTCGCATACGTGTTCGGCGCCGCCGTGGTGGGTGGCAGCGTGGCCAAGGCGACTCGCCAACCGTTGATCCTGGGATACGTACTCGGCGGATTTCTGATTGGACCCTTTACTCCCGGTCCGACCCTGTCGGAGGTTCACCAGTTCGAAGTCCTCGCCGAGATTGGCGTCATCCTCTTGATGTACTCCATCGGACTGGAATTTTCATTTGCCGAGCTGCTGCAAGTGAAGTGGGTCGCGATTTTCGGCGGCCCGCTGGGAATTCTGCTGTCCCTCGGGATGGGGCGGGCGCGGGATGGTTAATGGCCTGGGGCACGACCCAGGGAATCGCAGTGGGCGCCATCGTTTCCGTGGCCAGCACCATGGTGCTCTCCCGGTTGCTGGCGGACCGCGGTGAATTGCGTTCAGGGCATGGCAAGGTGATGATTGGCATCACTCTGGTCGAGGACCTCGCGGTGGTCGTCCTGACCGTGCTGATCCCCTCGCTCAGCAACCTCACGGGAAGCCACTTCCTTTCGCTCGCAGTCGCCGGCGGCAAGGCCCTTCTGATACTGACGCCCGTGATGTTGGTGGCGGCCAAGCTGGTGCCCAGGTTGATGAAGCAGGTAGGACGGACCGGCAACGACGAGCTGTATGTATTGGTCGTGCTGGCCCTGGGTTTCGCCACCGCCGCAGTGACGCAGGCGGTAGGACTGTCGCTTGCCCTGGGAGCATTTCTGGCCGGCCTGATCGTGAGTGAATCCGGCACCACTCACAAGATGCTGGACAAGCTGTCTCCCCTGCGCGATGCGTTCGTTGCGCTGTTTTTTGTCACGATTGGGGCCCTGGTCGACCCACGAATCCTGGTCTCCAAGCCTTCCCTCTGGGGCACGATTGTGCTTCTGACCATTCTGGGGAAGTTTGCCATCTGGACGGTGATCGTCTGGTTGTTTCGCTATCCTCCGCGAACCGCGCTCATGGTGGGCCTGGGACTCACGCAGATTGGCGAGTTCTCTTACGTCCTGGTCCGGGTGGCTCGGGACGCCCGCCTGGTCACCGACGATATCTATCACGCGACCCTGGCTGCCTCGGTGATCACGATCCTGCTCAATGGCTTGCTGATGAAGGCGCTACCCAAAGCGGCGGCGCCGGCCGGCGAGATGGTCTGAATCCCGCCGCTGTTGCTGCCGATGGGGCGAATCCAGCACGCATCCGCTTGCATCCGTTATTCTAGTAACAGACATATGGCGACCCGATCCAAACCTGTGAGTGAATCTGCAGCAACCGGCGTCCTGGACGCTCCCAACGGGGAGCATGAGCGCATATTCGACCCTTTCCGCCACTGGGGATACCTGGAGGCCGATCTCGACCCGCTGGGATTCCTGCCGCCGGTGTCGCATCCCGGCCTGCGGATCGAAGGCGAGCTGGCCGATGAAGCCCGCCGCATTTACTGCGGGACGGTGGGCGCGGAATTCATGCATATCACCGACCCGGAACGGCGGCGCTGGATACAGGAGCGCCTGGAGGGGCCTCAACC
>DASQHA010000121.1:0-35781 GCA_035632335.1 Terriglobales bacterium | reverse complement strand
GGTAGTGTCTGAAAAGTGCGTTGAGGGACTATTAACAAACGCTTGCGGGTTCGCGCCAGTAGGCCGCATGATTGAACTATGGTAAAGCCATCCATACGTGAACTTCGCGCCCTACGGAGCTTGATTTCCCAAGCCGATCTAATGCTTGAAACAATTCCACCCTTGCCGGAAAACCGTACTGCTGCCTGCCGAGAACTACTGCGGGCAGCGCTGGCACTCGCCGACGATTTCCTCAGGCAAGCCGAACCCGAGCCGCGCGTGCTCGCCGAGCGCAAAAAGCGGTGACAGAGTCCCCAAAACGCGAGTCTTGAGTTCTCTGTCGGTCTTGTGGCATAATGGTTCTTTGTGCCTAGACGCCCAAGCATTGCAGCCACAGGGAACGCCAAGACACCAGCGGACCCCTCCAGCGGCAGCAAGACGCTGCGGTTTCCTACTCCCGCCAGAAGGAAGAATCCTGCGGCAGTCGCCCTTGGTAAGTTGGGCGGATCGAAGGGCGGCAAAATGAGGGCGGCTAGGCTGTCCCCGGAGAAAAGAAGCGCAATAGCCCAGCGGGCGGCGAAAGCCCGCTGGGCTAAGGAGAAGGTTGATGTTGGGGCGGAGGGGTCGCCGTTCCCTCCGCCCAGAGTTTAAGCAGCTAGTGGGATATTGGGATTTCGATCGTTAGGGTTGCATCGCCGAGGTCAATCGTGATGGTAACCATGGTGACCGAAACCGATACTCTTACTAGGGTCCGCACATAGGACCTCCTTTCCGAAGCGCCCGTTCTGCTGCGGGCGCTTCTTCATTTTGCAGAGTCCTTTTGAATCTCGATCCGCAACGCGCCCTTGCTGTCATCGGGCGTCGAATAGATCAAATCAAAGATGTTTGATGCTGCCGAAAGCCACTTCTTCCGCCCTTCAATCGGCCAGGGCGAACTTGGTTCCGGCAACGTCTTTATCAGTCCCTCGATGAGCGGATGCCGCTCGCTGCCGCCACCGTCGCCGCCATTCGTTCTGCCAAACTTCTCGACAGGTTTCTCGCCATCAGCGGCTGCAACTTCAGCGGCACCGCCTGCTGTGCCAGCACTCCCCTTTATTGGCGGGTACACTAGGCGATTGTGGCCGTATGCGAAAAAGCCTGCTTGCGTCGCGGATCGCTGAAAGACCTGACGGGCATTGTTCTTCTGTTTCGGCGCTACGCCCATACTTGCCATGGCGGTTTCAAGACCGTTGTTCGGGGGCAGGCTGCCGCCCTTGAACTGTTCGTAGACCTGTTTATATAAAGGGACTGCCAGAAAAGCTTCAGCCCTTGCAGCTTGCTCCTGCTGCGGATCGCAGATGCGAGTCCCCAGCGCAGTCAGGGTAATGGTTCCGTGCGCATATGTGACAAGGCCGAAGATCCGCGCGGCAGCAAGGCGCAACCGGAACATGCTGCTCCCCAGAGGCTGCTGAAGATGCCCTGCGAGTTGATCCATCTGACAGTTAGCTCCCCCGACCGCGTGAACCCCCTTAGCGACTGACACGGCCTCCTCCAGCGGAAGATAGGGGAATTGGATCGTTGAGCGGTCCCGCTTCCCTTCGTCCGATGCCGGCTGCCCGTTCTGAACGTCCTTCTGTACCGTCTCTTCTACGGCCATTGTGCGACCCTCCCGTGGTCTTCCTTAAGATTGCCACAATTCCCATAAGTTGTCAAGCATCCCTGGAGCTCGGCCCAATATTTTTGTAGGATTTGCTATTTTTCCATTGACAGCTTGCACGCCTAAGCATATAATGGAACCATTATGAGCACAGTGAATAGGCCCGCAAAGCTAAGGGTGGCAATGGCTTGCCGGAACTGCGGTACCACCTGTCAGCGGTTTGGCAAACATCGGAACGGCCTCCGGCGCTTCCGCTGCCCCAACTGCAAGCGCACCTTCACGGAACCCCACAAACGGACCCTGGACGCCATGTACGTATCCCAGGACAAGGCGATACTCGCGCTTCGGCTGCTCTTGGAAGGTAACTCGATTCGGAGCACTGAGCGGATTACGGACCTGGACCGCAACACGATCATGAAGCTCTTGGTGCTCGCCGGCGAAAAATGCGAGAAGCTCACCGGCCGCTTGATCCGCAACGTGCCTGTGAAAGACGTGCAGGCGGATGAAATCTGGAGCTTCATCGGGAAGAAAGAGAAAAGACGGCGGCCGGAAGATGATCCCAGTCTTGGTGATGCTTACTGCTTTGTGGCAATCGAACGCCACAGCAAATTGGTTCTTAACTTCGCCCTTGGCAAGCGGGACCAAGCCACTACGGACGTTTTCGTTGAAGGACTCCGGCACGCCACCGCATCCGATAATTTTCAAATCACCACAGACGGCTTCGCCCCGTACCGGACGGCCATTCCGAACACGCTGGACGACCGAGCGGACTTCGCTCAGCTCATCAAAGTGTACCGGGCCACGCCCGAGGGCGAGCGCACCTACAGCCCCGCAGAAGTGGTTTCCACGGAGGTGGTCCCAGTCATGGGACGGCCCGATCCCGAGAGAATCTGTACCAGCCACGTGGAGCGCCAGAATCTCACGATGCGAATGCAGATGCGGCGGTTCACCCGGCTCACCAACGGCTTCAGCAAGAAGTTTGAGAACCACTGGGCTGCCGTCTGCCTGTGGTTCGCCTACTACAACTTCTGCCGGATTCACAGCACGATCCGCGTCACCCCGGCGATGGAAGCGGGGATCACGGATCACGTTTGGGAGTTGAAGGAACTACTAGCGTGAAAAAGCAGAAACGAAAAACAAGGACGCCCCTGAGTCCCCTCTCCCCCCACGGCGGTATAATCGGGCTGGAGGGCCGCCAGATGCTCAACGAGTTCCGAATCAAGCGCGTATGGGAGTGTATGCTTGCAGCAGAAGCGCGCTCTCTCTACTTCGGTGATCTAGCGGTGCGCTATACGCGCAAGAGGCAGTGGATCACCGGTCTGTCCTTCTTTTCTTCTTCTGGAGCCGCTGCCACCATAATCGCCAAGTCCCCGCCCTGGGTTCCTTTAGTGCTAGCAGTGTTATCCGCTGGAGCGACCGCGTACGCGATGGCGGTCAATCTGGATCGACGCATAGCCACTATGGCAAAGCTCCACTCAGCGTGGGCTCAGATCGCAACGGAATACGATCACCTCTGGAACCATGCAGGCGATATGGAGGCCGAAGATCAGCTAGAGAAGATCATGGAGAGCGAAAAGGAACCTTCCGAATTAGCCACCATGGAAGCGCCTAATAACCAAAGACTACTCGGAAAATGGCAAGGTCGGGTGTTCAGCCTGTACCATTTGGCGGATCAGGAGTGAGTAGACCGGAGCGCTTTGAAAAGAGCTGGCCTCCGATGCCAAGGCCTGTGCCGCCACCGCCCCAACCGCCGCCCCAGTCACAGCCCGAGCCACCACCTGCGCCTCAACCTCAACCTCAACCGCCTCCGTCTCCACCCATCCCACCCCCGAGGCACTGACGAGCGGAAGTCCCGTACCAACGCACTTTTCAGACACTACCTGCCAATAGTATCTGGGCACCAACCTTGTCCACTATGTCATTCTCGCCGAGATGCTTGGCGCTGAGTAGCAGGACCATGTGGATCGGGAAGAGAGTACCTTGCTTGACGAGATTGTTTGCGATCAGCAGCGCCGCGTCGTAGTTGTGGTCAACGAAAGATTGCACGCAGGTGTTGTAAAGATCGCGTTCCGTCATGGCGGGCATTCATCTGACCGCGCGGGCAAACCCTACCCCTTACCGCACGGTTAGCCTCGGCATCAGAAGAGCCGCGTCCGTGCCGACGACCAGCATAGCGTCGATCGTATCCCCGATTCAACCTCAGAGTCAAACGCGGCGGACCTGCCGCACCCGAGCCGGTCGAGTGTTCCGGCTGTAGCGCTTGCATTTCGAAGAGGCAACCCATGGGACAGCTTCGCATTTGCGCAGTACTAAGCGATTGGCCGGATAACCGGGTCCCTGGAACGACAGGTTGATGAAGTATTGAATCCAGGTTTTGTTTGCGCACTTTTTGAAATCGGGTTAGTGTCTCCCATGCCCCAATCGAAGCGGGGCGGTAAAGGAGGCAACTAAACCGATGACAAACTTCAGCACGTGGCGGCAGGCACTTCCTGTCGCTCTTGTTCTTGCCCTGCTGGCCGTCATGCAGGCGGGGTTGATCGCTCAAAACCTGGGCTCGGCGCCACAGGTCAACGTGGCAGTCCAAGGCCAGACCGGCGCCCAACCCGAAGGCACCTGGCTCAACCTGGTCAACTGGATCGGCAACGTGATCGCACCGGTCGGCGCCGGCGGCGCGGCGCTGGCGGCCATCGTTTGCTTTGCGGCAGGCCGCGGCTTCGCCCGATGGGCATTTACGGCGATCGGTCTGCTCCTGATTTCCGGCTTTACGCGGCTGCTGGAATTCTGGATCGCGCAAGGTACTGGCGGCGTTTCGTGATCCTTCTCCGGACGGGCACGATGGGCGCATCCGCCTGGCGCTGCTTCGAGGAGCAAAGGCCATGGGCATTCCTCAATTGCTCAGCGATGTGATCCGGCTGCTGCTGCTGCTCGCGCCGTCGGCCGCGGTGCTGTGCCTGATTCTGGCCGGCATCAGCCTGCGGCGCGAGGGCGGACCGGCGGCGGTCGTGGGCGGCAGCTTCGGGAAGTGGATGTTCTGGGCCATCGTCTTTATTACGCTGCCGGGGCTGATGAGTTGGTTTCCCTCGTTCGGCGTCCCGGCGCCACTGCCGGGCGGCGGGGTCGGAACAGGGTGGATGGCGAACCTTCAGAACGACCTCGCAAACTTCGTGAGCAACTTCGTGGTGAAACGACTCGCCACGTCGCTGGCCGCGTTCTTCGTGTTGCGGGCCATCCTCGACACGATCCAGGGCGGCCATCCGCTGCCGTCGATTCTGGCCGCCATGTTTCTTCTGGCCGTACAGACCACCATCAATCTCATCCAGAGCTACAACAGCGGCACGCAGTTTGCGACCGCCGATGTGCTCGACAGCCTATGGAACTACCTGGCCGGGACCATCTGCCCGATCGCCGCCGGCCTGGCCATCGTGGGCGCCATCTGGCAGTTCGTCACGCGCCGGCCGGTGATGCCCATGGTGGGGGCGACGCTCGGGCTACTTACGGTTTCAGCGGTCTGGAGGCTGGTCGTCACGATGATGTAGGGGCAAAGAAGCCATGTCTTTCTACAACGGGATTCTGAACCTCACCAACTGGGCGGGCAACGTCATCATGCCAACGCTGGGCGCACTGTTCATCGCGATCGCCGTGGTTCAGTTCGCGCGAGGACAACACCAGGTGTATTCGACCTGGGCCTATGGCGGGCTTTTCTGCCTGATGGTGTCGGGCCTACTGCGGGCGATGGAGAAGTTCACGGGGCAACTGGGCTGGAACGACCCGAATCTTTACTGGAACTCGATTCTGAACCTGGTCGACTGGTTCGCCAACGTGATTCTGCCGGTTTATGCAGGCATGCACCTGGCGCTCGGAGCGATCCAGCTCGGCGGGTTGTTCACCACGTATATCCATCACCAGGTCAGCCAGACGCGGCACTTCCTCGCCGCCCTGCTTTGCCTGATGGTGTCGGGGCTGGTCAGGCTAGCCGAGTTCTTCGTGTCGAAAGGGACCGGAGGGGTGAGTTGAAGGACGCGGATGCGGTGAGACGAACGACGACGTGGTGGCCGAGCGATCTGGGAGTGATGGTTTTGGAGGTTGCGATTCCCGTGGCGCTCCTCAACTTTCTAGGATTGCTTGCGGGGGTCTGGCTTCCACAGTGGGCCTCTCTTGCTTGTTCCGTCTGGGCGTTGCTGGTTTTGCAGTTTGGCCCGATCTTGGTGCCGAAAGTTCGGGAGATCGAGGAGGAATAAGGGGATGGCTCTGACCGTTACTCCAGTTCCGCGGAACCTGGCGACCAAGGTCACCTTTCTCTACCTCGAGTTCGATGACCTGTTCGCGATCCTCGCTTTAGCCGTGGTCATGAACATGTTCGGCCGGTTCCTACACCGCGAGATGTTCGGCGTCCCGATGAGCGTCTTTCTGCAATACGTGGTGCCGGTGCTGAGCATTCCGGCCCTGATCTTGTTCAAGTATGGCAAGCCGCGGGGGTACCTGCGCGACTGGCTCGCGTTTCACATGAAGCCGCACGTTTATTGCGCTCTGGAGCCAGACTCCGAGCAGCGATTCGAATACCTCAAAGGGGAAGAACCTCAATGCCGTTGACGATGCGCCAGTGGGAAGAGTCTCTGCGGCAGCCGGCTTTCTGCGAGCTGCTGCCGGTCCGCGACTACCTCGACAACGTCATGGTGCGGACCAACGGCAGCTTCGTCGCCGGCTACGAAGCGGTCGGGCTGAACACCTTTTACCACGACGATGAGACCCGCAACCGGACGAAGGAAACACTCGAGGCCCTGATCCGGTCGTTGCCAGAGCGCTCGATGCGCATGCAGGTGCGCTTCGAGGTGGGGACAGGAAATGGTGACCTGGCCGAGCGGTATGCGAAGGAGCAGCGAACAGAGGACGCCATCCTACAAGCGCTCGACCGGGAACGCCTGCGCATGTGGCGCGGCCGAGAAGCCGAGGGCCAGTACGTGCAACGGCTGTTGCATTTCTACTTCATCTGGAACCCTGACGTTCACCACGAGAGCCCTGAGTTCGAATGGAGAAAGACGCGGAAGAAAGCAAAAAGCTGGAGCCTTTCGGCCGACAAGTGCATCTCGCGAACCCTGCGCGAGTACGAGGACTTGGTGTCGGAGTTCGAGAGCCTGCTGGCCGGAATCGAGGCCACGCTGGCTGCGACCGGCCTCGAAGCCCGCCGGATGAGCGACCAGGAGATGTTTCTGGAGGTCAAGAGGGCGCTTCAGCCGCTCGGAAATGACCGGCACCCGTACCGGCAGGGGCTGTCCTACGAGAGCGCACGAAGTCAGATCGCCAACGTGAACATCGAGGACGAGCAGGACGATCACCTCAAGATCGGCGGCCTGCTCTACTCCTGGGTCAGCCTCAAAGAGATGCCGGACGCAACCTTCCCCGGCATCATGCGGGAACTGGTGGGACAGGAGTTTCCGATCGCCATCAGCGCGGAGGTCACGATTCCCGATCAGAGCAAGGTCCTGCGGTCTTACAAGCGGCGGCTGCTGCGGATGCAGGCCGCGCAACGGGACATCCACGGCGGTTTCAAGATCAACGTGGAAGCTCAGATTGCCCAGGAGCAACTCGTCAGGACGCTGCAGGACGTGGTTTCGAGCTCGCTCAAGGTCTGCCACTTCAGCCTGGTCGTGGGGCTGCGCACCTCGCAACCGATCCGCAACTCGCGGGAGCGCGAGGAGGCTGAGCGGCTTCTCGCAGACCGGAGGCAGCGGATTCTCCATGCGGTCGCGCGCATGAACGGCGGCCGGGCGATTGCGGAAACGCTGGCCCAGAAGCGCATTTTCGTTGGCACACTGCCCGGAATGGCCGAGGAAACCAAACGTGAACAGGAGTGCCTGACGCTGCACGCGGCCGATCTGTTGCCGGTCGAGCTTCCCTGGCAGGGCATGACGAACTCGCCCGTCATTCTGCTTGAAACACCGTCACGGCAGATGGTCGCGTTCTCGCCCTTCGACCCGAGCCTGGGTGACGCCAACATGCTCATCATGGCGAAGAGCGGCGGCGGCAAGACGTTCATGGCGCAACTGCTGCTGCTGATGCTCGCCCGCTCGAACGCCCAGATCTCGATTCTCGAGCGCGGCGATTCCTACCGGCCGCTCATTGAGTTAATGGGAGGCAGGGTCATCGAAGTGAACCTCGATGGCAATGAGACGATTAACCCCTTCGACCTGCCGCCTGGAGGGAGGACGCCGTCGAAGGAGAAGATCGCGTTCCTGAAGAATCTCACCCAGCACATGATCGGGGCAAGCCCAAGCTCGGATACGACGTTGGTGGAAAGCGTGCTGAGCGATGCGATTGCGGCCACGTACAAGCGCTGCTCGATGCGGTATGCGAACCCCATCCCCACCTTCTCGGATTTGCGAGACGAGCTGGCGCAATGGCGGGACGACGAAAAAATCGCGCGGACGATCGACGAGGCGAAGCTGGCTTCGATCAAGCTCCGGACCTGGACCGAGGGCGGCATTTACAGCCGCCTGTTCGACCGCCACACCAACATCCGCACCGACAACAACTGGCTGTTTTTCAACGTGGAGGGATTGAGCTCGGACCCGAAGCTCGAAACCGCCATGAGCATGCTGATCGCGAACGCCATGGCGGAGCGCGCCTCGGGAAAGACAGGCCATCCGAGCGTCACGGTGCTCGATGAGTGCTGGTCGTTGCTCGATTCACCGACCTTGGTGCCGGAGGTGGTGCAGCTCTTTCGCACCGCGCGCAAGCGGAATTCGAGTGTATGGGGGATCTCGCAAACGCTCGAAGACTTCGTCGGGACCTCTATTCAGCCGCGGCCGCACGGACCCGGGATTGTCAAGAACGCCAATACGAAGCTGATCGGCCAGCAACCCGGCGACCTGAGCGCCATCGAGAGCCAACTTCACCTGAACGAAGTCGCGTTGAGCGCAATCAAACGCTTCAGCTCGCCGCAAAAAGGCCGCTATGCCGAGATGCTCCTGGTCATCGGCGAGAAGTCCGAAACCACCGAGACAGTGCGGCTCGTGCCCACGCCGATCGACTACTGGATCTGCACCACATACCCGCGCGAGCGTGCATACCGGGCCTGGTTCCTGCGGGAGAACGCGGATAAGCCGTTGCTCGAATCCTATGAGGAACTGGCACGGAGGTTCCCGCAGGGGTTGGCCGGACTCGGGCAACTTCCGGAGGAGCTTTCTGGTGCGGTCAATGCGCGGGAGATGGTGACCGCATAGGAGGACGTAATGCTCATCTTCACTGTCTTGTTCGCAGGTTTGATGTTGCTGAGCGCGCAGAGTCGCCGGCGCGTCGTCGCTGTTTCTCTGGTGGGCTGTCTGGCGGTGATGATGGTGGCGCCTCCGCCGGCCCAGGGGCAGTTCTGCCTGCCCTGCGTGATTCAGGCGGTGCTCGACACGATCAACCAAGTCATCGGCAACTGGCTGAATCTGATCAACGGCTTGCTCAGCAACATCCGCAACTTCTACCAGCAAGTCGTCTGGCCACTCAACCTGATCAACCAAGCCAAGGCCCAGATCACGGCCATGATTGCGCAGTTCCGGGGACTGTTACAGAGCATATTCTCGATCAACCCGCACACGGCGACATTGCCCAACCCGGTGGCGCTCGAAACGATCATCCGGGATCGCCAGACGAGCGATCTCGGCTCGGTGGCCCAAGCGTACGTCAACACGTACCGGCCGGTTCCACAAGCCGGCTTGATGGCGCCCCAGGACCGGGATATGACGGACATGGACGACGCCATGGCGCAAGACAACCTGAAGACGCTCAAGATGGCCGACCAGGCCCAGGACCTGATGCTCGAAGCGGCCGACCAGATCGAGAATCTCGCCGGTGACCCGAGTATCAACCGCATGGCGCCCGGGTCGGCGCCGTTTCTAACAGCCTCAGCTGCAACAGCCAACATCAAGGGCCAGGCGGTGATGCAGAAGATGCTGGCGGCAGCGCTGCGGCAGGAAGCGGCGCGAGTTGCTCATGACAACGCGCTGCGGAAACGCAACAGCGCGCTCGCGGTCCAACTCCAAACCGACATGATCAACATCCTGAAGCGCCAATGAAAGGAAACACCGTCATGAAGAAACACTTCCTCAGAGTTCTTGGCTGGATGAGGCTCCACACCCTTGCCCTGGCTTTGGTGCTGTTGCTTGGGGCGGTAATGACGCCGGTAGGAGTTCAGAGCCAGATCAGTCCCTGCTGCACGATTCTCGCCGCCGGCCTCGCGACCATCAACAGTACCTTGAGCACGGTGATTGGGGGCGGCTTGAGCGCCATCAATGGGATCCTGACGACCATTCAGCAGTTCGAGCAGCAGGTCGTTTGGCCGGCGCAGGCGATCGCCCAGGCTCGGGCACTCGTTGGTTCGATCCAGGGCATTTACACCCAAATCAAGAACATCTTCAACATCCCGATTTCGAGCGCTACGCTCGCCAACCCCAGGCAGCTCGAAGCCATCCTGCTTTCGCGCAGTCCCGGCCAGATTAGCAGCACGCCGGGTAGCTACAGCGCTGTTTACGGCGTCGTGCCGCTCCCACAGAACGCCTCGCCGGAAGTGCGCGACCTGGTCGACGTGACGGACGCGGTCGCCCAGGATGCGATGGAGCGGGCGATTGCCATCGATGCGATAGCCGACCAGGAGCTGAAAGCGGCCGACCAGATCAACACAAGTATCCAATCGGCCGCGCCGGGCAGCGCCCCCATCATCGAAGCGCAGGCGGACGCCTGGCTGGTGCGAGCAAATGCCTATACGCAATCCGCGCTGGCGGACCTGATGCGCGTCCGGGCGATTGACCTCTCGAACAGCGGAGCCATGATGAAGTTCGGCAGCTCGGGCGCGGTCGGGACCCAGCAGGATGTGAACACGGTCCTCAAGAGGAAGTGAACGATGTTTTACTTCCAAAACCTCTTCAACACGGCTCTAAGTGGGATCGACGCCGGCGGCGCGACCACCGGCGTGCTTCAGGTGGCCCAGTACATCCTGATGGCCAGCCTCATGTTCGGCATCTTTCAGGCCTGGGCGCAGAGCGGAGATACGCAGTTGCTGGGTGTGACGGGCGTGCGCTTTTTCGCCATGGGGCTGGTCCTGGTGAACTATGGCCTGGTCTTTCGTGACGTGAACGGAATGTTTAACGGCGTGGCGAACTTCATCGACACGACGACGGCTGGCGGTGTGGACGTCTTTGCCCAGTGGATGAACGACATCGGGACCTACTGGCAGAACAACGGGATCACATCGCTGTGGGGGCTGATCACGGGAGCGCTGGCGAGCCTGCTTGAGTCCATTTTACTGCTCGCCGGGTACCTGCTGTTCCCCATCACGTACGCTTTGTTCTCGCTGCTCTACACGCTCTACGGCTCGATTCTCTACGTGGTGGGGCCCCTTGTGCTGGCGCTGTACCCGGCCACGGGCCTAGGGAACCTGGCCCGGACCTATATTGTGAACCTGATGATCTTCAACGCCTGGGGGCTACTGTATTCGATCTTCGGGGCCCTGATGGCGGCGATCGGCATGAATTCCGTGAACGGGGTGCTCGCGCAGCAGAGTTTCCTCGGCGGGTTCCTGGGGGTGAGCGGCGCGCTGCTGCTGGGTCTTGCGAGCATCTTGCTGTCGCTGTGCATCGCATTGATTCCGTTCCTGGCGAAGCGAATCGTAGAGGGAGACGTGGGGCATACCGTGACCACCATAGTCAGCACCACTCTGGTCGCCGCCAAAGGCGTCGGCTCGCTGTTTAAAGGCAAATGAGAAAGGACGCAGATGAGGAGACCAACCCAGACCGGAGAAATACCTGAGCGAGCCCGTTACAGCCGCTATTACGAGCACGACGGGATGCTCCGCGCCTACGCCAACCGTTCCATGGTGCTGGCCATGCTGTCCGGCGTGATTGCGATGGGATCACTGGCATTTGCGGTCTATGTTCGGCTGCAACCGCCGACGGTGATTCGCGTGGACGGCAACGGGGAGGCGACCGTCGTGGGCGGCACGCCCTTCGCCGGGCATTCGCGCGGGCTGACGTTCCTGGCCTCGGCAGCGGAGGCGGGGCCCAGCGAAGTCGAGGCCAAAGCCGTGGTCCGGCGCTTTCTCGATCACTACTTGAACTACACACCCGCCACGGTCGACAAGCAGATGGCCGATGCCCTGAATATGACGACCGTAAACTTCCGGACGCTGGCGTTGAACCGGCTGCGGGACGATGACACGATCAACAAGATCCAGGACGATCACATCATCTCGAACTTCACCATCCGAACCATCGACCCGGTTAAGGGCAACCCGCTGACGTACACGGCGTTTGGGGTGAAAGAGATCCACCGGCTGAAGAACCGCCAGGAGACCACGGACCACATCGTCGGCCGCTACAACGTGCGGCTGGTTTTCGACCGGCGCTCGGAGTACAACCCGAGCGGCTTGCTGGTGGCCGACTACTGGGAGCAGCAGATGGTGGGAGAGAAGAACACCGGGCTTGCCCAAACCGATGAGCTCGCACGGGAGGCAACGAGCAAGCCATGAAGACCGGCTCTTTCGGCCGTGCGGACAAGTTGATGGCTGCAGGCGTTAGCGCTCTGACGTGTGCATTCCTGGTGCTGCTAGTTCCGAGCGTAGGGATCCTGTTCCTGGAGATTCTCGTGGGGCTGAGCTTCGTGGCTTGGGCGCTTGTCGTCCGCAGGCGTTTGAGGAAGATGGTGACGCTGGGACTGAATGTATTAGAGCGCGGCGCGGTTCAAACTGCCGACAACACCGAGAGCCGAGTCCGTGTTCTCGATCGTTACGGGCTGACGCTGATTGCGTCGGTCATTGTCATCTACGGCGGCATTTCAGGATTCCTGCGCTCTCGCGGGTTTTCAGAAGGCGTTGTGCGAATTGTGCCGCTGGTGTTCTTCGCGCTCGGGCTCCTGGCGAAGCCGCTAGTGATGCGATGGCTGGAGACGCGACGCGGGCGCAGCAGACCGGCGTTGAGTGGCGGTGACTCCTAAAGGAGACGGATCGAAATGGCCGGAAACGGATTAGAACCAGTTGTCGAAAGCAAGGCCCCAGAGGCGCCGGCAGGGGTTAGAAGCGCGAGACCGTCCGCCACCAGAGCGACTGGCGCAGAACAGCCGGCCACCTCGCGGCGGCGCCGTAGCCGGAAAGAAAACCCCGAGCCCTCCGTGGCTGAACGCTTCTTCCTCGCTGCGGCCGCAAACGGGGACAAGCCAGCGCTTGATCGTGAGGTAGCAAGCGAAAGCGAAGCCATCGTCGAATCCTTCCGGACGGGCGTGAACTTTTTCAAGATTTCGGAGTTTCGGACCCGGGCCGAGGTCTCTCCGTCCGGCGATCCCATTCTCAAAAAGGAGGCGGTGAAAAACAGCGATCATTCTTCATAAGCATCCGGCTTCTTAGTTGAAGAGTACCCAGACTCGTTCTGGGATGGTGCTGGCCAGTCTCTTCCAAGACTGGCCGGCGGACTCCTTCTGCGCTGGTCAATCCCAGGCGGAAAGGAGAAATAACTCAAGCAATGTCGCTGGCCGGGCTCTTCGGAGCCCAGCCGAAGACCAGGTCTTCGGCACAGGGCAGACGAAGAGGCCGCGAGCGGCTCCTTCTCTGCTCCGCTGCCGCAGGCCGGAGAAAGGAGTCGCAGTGAACCTCGACACGCTTGAAACAATAAACGGTACGAATGGAGTCGAAGTCGATGATGGGAGCGAAGATCTCGAAGCGAGCTGGCGCGAAATACAGCAGTTCGTGGATGAGATCGACCCGAAGTACAGCCTTCTGGAGATCCCGTGTGACGACTGGGAGGTCTACCTGGAATACTGCGCGGCCATCGGGCAGCCGGTCTCCGAGCGAGATCTTCTCAGGCGGAAGCACCCGGAGCTCGATCCAGAGGAAATCGACTTCATGCTCGCGTCCCCGTCGGGCGGCGAGTGTCCGTTCTGACCGTTAACAACTGAATAGCAAGGTGGCGGTCGGGCTCTTCCGAGCCAGGCCGGAAACGTAAACCCAGTTTTCGGCACAAGGGCGAGGGAGAGACCGACGCCGGTTCCTTCTCTCTGCTCTCGTGCCGCAAATACAAACACGACAACAAGAGAAAGGAAAAGACGATGCCATCTGTGAATCACGCATCTGTGAACCACACCGTGGACGTTCTCCAAGTGACGTTCGCGGAAATTGACGAGGAAGGTAA
The DNA here is from genome assembly GCA_035632335.1 of Terriglobales bacterium. Taxonomy (GTDB): domain Bacteria; phylum Acidobacteriota; class Terriglobia; order Terriglobales; family Acidobacteriaceae; genus JAIQFF01. Next base: position 22,008 of record DASQHA010000121.1, on the reverse strand, counting down.
CGTGACGAAGCGATTTCCCAGGATCGACGCCGAAGGGCAACTCAAAAACACGGTGCTCCACAAGCGTTACCCGGAAATCCTGGTCGCTGTTTTGAGCGTGCCCAAGCTCCAACTGGACGCATACGAAGAGGCCAGGGTCCGCGACGCTCTGATGCGCCAGCGGATCGATGGCATTGAGTATCGCCTGGTAGGCGCGAGCAGCTCCGCCAAAGACGGCAAGTTCTACGCCGTCGATGCGAAGCACGAGCGGCCCATCGCCGAGCGGTTCCAGAAGTGGCCGCAGGCGGCGATCACCTACTTCGGTATTCTGGTTTCGGACTGCCGGGTGGTGATCGAGGAGCAGGACGCGCGCATCCTCGTAGTCGAAGACCACGCCTTGGGAACCAACGACTGCCGCGGCTGGATCTCAGAGGGGCTGTTCGGCAGGCTCGGCTTGCCGGATCACCGCTTTTACCAGTTCCGGCTGGCATTCGACGGGACGCAGGCGAAAGGCTGCTTCAAAGTGATGCGGGATGATGTCGCCCAGGCTCTTGAAGCTGACATCATTCTGCCGGAAAGCTGTCTCAAACCGAAGCTCGAGCTGGGCCTGCTCGCGGAGTGCCAGAAGTTGTTGGCCGGCCTCCGCGGCGGAATCGAAGGCTCGCGTTTCCGGTCGCCCATCGTGTTGGGAATCCGGGACGTCTCACGCGACCTCCAGTTCAAGTCAAGCTACACGCTAACCGAACACGCTCCGCTCGACTCGCTCCAGACCGAGATCATCCCTCGGGCGCTCGAAGAGGTACGGAGCGTCACCAGTGCCGCCCTGGCCGGCGATTACCGCAAGCTTTTGGAAGCGATCGGCACGTCGGCGGCGCAAGGACACGTGGAGGATGCCGAGGACGACCAATACACCTCCTACGAGTCGTCGGTCGTCGAGGCTGTCCTCAAGACGGATTCGAGCGGTTCCCTCGTCCGACACCCCTATATCAACTCCAGGCTGCAACAGTTGCTCGTGAAGTGGGCGTTCAAGGTGTCGACGGGTGGCGGCTTCCGCATGCCGGCATTCGCCCTGGCGGACGACGGATACCTGTTCCTTCACGACGGCCAGGTGTTCGCCGGCTCCGACTGGATTCCGGAAGGCTGTGGGATCGGCTCGCTCTCAAGTCGTAGAGGGCTGGTCATCCGCTACCCCATCCGGATGAAAGAGGACCTGCTGCCGGTCGAGCTGCTGCCGATCGAACACACCGTCGAGATTCTGGGCCGTGCGCTCCGTTCGGCCGGCTGCCGGATGGAAACGACGGAAATCACGGATCTGGTCGACCACCAGCTTCGTCTCCAAGGGACCTTCGTGTTGCACTCGAAGACCGCGGAGCGCAATGGCGGCGACTTCGACTTCGACTTGGTGGCGGTGCTCCAGGAGAGTGAGTTTCCGCGGTTCGTCCAGAGCCGGTTCGAAATGCGGGCGGAGTACCGCCGGCACAAAGACAAGCAGAAGAAGGTCAAATCTCCCTGGTGGAACCTCGCCGATGTTGCCATGAAAGCCCGTGGCAACCAGATTGGCCGCATCACCAATCTGATCAGCGACTGCATCGCTTATGGGCGGCTCGACTACGCTCACGAGCTGGTCGATCAACTCCAGAACGCGCTCGATGCGCTGAAACACAACGTTGCAGTGGATCAGGCGGTAATCAAGCGGATCAGAAGCGAGGTCCCCAAGGCACCCTGGCGGGACGCGAAGGAAGCCCGGCGCATCTCCCAGATGCCGATAGACGTGCCCGTCTCGGGCACGGACGTCGTCGGGCGCCTCTACAACCACGTCCGCAAGGAAATCGGCGTTCTCTTCGAGGAGACACTTCCGCTACGCGACTTCGGCGGAATGATCCGAGGAGAGACGTTCACCCGAGAGATGTACGAGGAGTGCGTGAAGGTGAACCGCGCCTTCGGCGTCAAAGCAACCGAACTGCGCGAGCGGTCCGAGCAGTTCGAAGCAGCCGTCGCGGAAGCCCAGAAGGAGTTTGACCGGCTGCGCAACCATGAGGACCCGCAAGTCCGCCAACAGGCCTCGAAGAAGCTCTACCGGGCCAAGGCCGTGCTTCGCTCGAACGAAGAGCGGTCCCGGGAGGAGATGCGGCACTTCCACCGCTGGCTGCTCGATTGGGGCAACGGCAAGCGGGAGAACCGGAAGGGGTGGTGTCAGGCTTTGCACTCGATCGCGGTTTCCTCGCGAAACGACAAGGCCACGGGCGCCATCGTCTTCCACGCTTTTCCGCAGGAAGTGGTGGACAAGATCCTCGAGGAGACCGGCGGGCAACCCATACAACTCAACCTCCCGGAGATGCCGGATGGGGAGATCGTGTTCGACGGGTCGGGAAACGTTTTCCGGCTCGAGCGGGCGGCTCTCTCTGACGGTCAGACCCAGGAGCGCAGTATCTTCCTGTTCAAGGTTACGGAGCACGGAAGGATCATTCTGGACGGCGTGTGCGTCGGTGCGGTGCAACCGTTCCCCATCCAGGAAGGATCGGGTGAGATCCGGAATGGCACGGTGACGTTCACCAATCTGACGCAGCGCCCCACGGTTCGCAGGCGGCCGGCGCTGCGCACGCGCGAAGACCGGCAACGGTTCATCGAGCGGTACCTAGCACGCTTTGGCGAGAGTTTCACGGTGTTCGTCGACGGAGATTCAGCGAGCATCCGGCAACTCGACACGCCGGCTAAACGGCAACACTTCATCGAAACGGCTCCCGTCCGGCCCTGGGAGGCACGGCTATCTGACGGGGCACAACCGCAGTAACCAACTTCGCCTGGGGAGGCCCGCACGGGCTTCCCTGGGCGGCTTTTTCAAAGGAGCTGAGAGAGATGAAACGGATTCTAATAAGTCTGCTGGCGGTGGCGCTGATGCTGCCGGCCCAGAAGATCGAATACGCGACGCCGGCGCGCGACCGGGTAGTGCGGGTGCAAACGGCGTTGAACCACCTGACGGTCATCGAAGTGGCCGAGCCCGTCGCGACGGTGGCGGTCGGCTCGCCCCAAGCTTTCAAGGTCGAACGCCGCGAGAACAGAGTGTTCATTCAGCCGCTCCAGGAGGGGGTCTCGACGAACCTGTTCATCTGGACGGCGAGCACAAGGCTGAACTATGAGCTGGTTCCGGCGATCAACGACGCCGGCCAGATGGACTTCGCCATCGACTACCGGCAGCCGGAGCGGCAAGCGGAATCGCAGCCTAAACCAGCGCCCGCGGCTAAAGGGTCTGCCGTACCAATCGAGATGCTGCTGCGCGGTGTACCAGTCAAGCAGGTCGGGTTCCCCCGCTCACAATCCGCCGGCGTCGATGTTCTCATCCGGGATGTCTACCGGACCGAAAACCAACTCTTCATCCGCTACACGATCGAGAATCACTCAGGCGGTTTGTACCGGTCCGGGACACCACGAGTCCTGGCGCTGAGATCACCACGGTGCAGCCGGTCGCTCGTGTCACTGGCCAACTCACAACTCGGTCAGGAATATCAGTCCCACTTGTGGGCTGACGGCGGGGATCCGGTGCCGGTTGTGCAGGCGGCGGATCCAGCGGCGGCCGTTGATCCAGGCACCAGTGGCGCAGGAGTGATCGTGGTTCAGCTTCCGAAGCAGATGGACCGAGCGAATGGCTTTCCAACTGTGTTGCAGATGGAGTTTCCGGCGGATGGGGCGCGCCCCGTAGTGGCGACCTTGGTGCTGTAGCCATGCAAGCCGATTATCAGACGGTCGGGCAGATGCACCAGCGGCTGCTCACGATGATCCGCAACTGGCGGGATACTGGATTCCGGATCGCCGTCGCGAACGCTACTCTCGAGCTCAGAAACCCGTTCGAGCCTGAGGCAAGGCGAAAGCCGAAAGCCGGGATAACCATCGGCGTGGGCCTCGCGCTCATTCTGGCTGCTGTCTTCCTGTTCTTCAGTTTCCCGGGCCGATAGCTGGTGTTTCCGACCGGACACTCCCATGATTTCCCATTCTGATCGCTTCCGAAGGGATTCGTCGCTTGCCGACTCACCCGCCCTCTTGCTCCTGTTGGTCTTTGTGCTGTTCTGCGTTGGCTTGTACCTCGTCGTGGCGCGCCTGCAAATCCGTTCTCGGCAGCTTGCCGAAGCCGGGCTGTACTTCTTCATCGTCTGCGCAGCCATTGCGGCTCCGATCGTGCGGAGGCTGTCCCAAGGTGGAAAGCGCAGGAAGCGGGCGCCGTTTGTTATGCCGGCTCCCAAAGATGAGCGTGCCATAGCCGAGGCCTGGGACCAGAACGCAGTCGTGCTCGGCTACGACATGGACGGCAAGCCGTGGTTCTGGCCGGATGAAGTTCGGGTGATGCAAGGCATCGTCCTCGGGATGACCGGCTCCGGCAAGACGACCCTGCTGAAGAACATCATCACGCAGGATGTCACGCGTTCGATCGGCCCGCCGGAAGACCGGCACCGCATCCCCATGGTCATCTTCGATGGGAAGGGAGACCTCGAGTTCTTCGAGCAGCTCCTGCCGCACATCCACCGCGCCGGCCGGTTGCATCAACTCCGCTTGCTCAATCCCTCCCGGCCGGACCTGTCTGTCCTGTACAACCCGTTCTTCACTCCGGACGACAACTACATGGCGCAGGTGAGCATGATCTTCGGCAGCTTTAATCTGCACGACGAGTTTTTTGCCAAGCACCAGTTGAACTACCTGGGCGATGTGGTGCGCGTCCTGTTTTATACAGGCGCCAGATACACCTTCTACGACGTCATCGTCATGCTGCTCGACCGGGCTGTCTTGAACGAGCAGATCGAGAAGGCGACCCATCGGCTGGATCGGGATGCCAAGGTCGGCGCCCAGCAGCGGCTGAACTTCGAGATGTCGGTAAAGAACCTGCTGCAATCCCTTGAAGACCGGGAGCGGGTTCCTAAGATCCAGGGGCTCATCAACGAGTGCATGACGTTCCTCGACGACGAACTGTCGGCGCTTACCGGCCAGTACGACGACCTGTTGTCCATTGACGATGTCATCGACCAGGAACTGATCCTGTTCGTCAGCCTGAACGCGAACAAGAACATCGAGCCGGTACGGTCCCTGGGCAAGATGCTTTTGCAGAACATCCAGCTCACTGTCGGCAAGCGCTACGAGGACCAGGCGGACCGCCGGCGTCCAAATCGGCCGATCTTCTCGGTAGTGCTGGACGAGTTTGCGCCATTCGGCTACCGCAACTTCGCCCAGATCCTGCAGACGGCGCGCGGAACGAACACGGCGTTTCTGTTCTCCATGCAATGTTTGCCGCAGCTCATGCAGGTCGGTCGCGGCTTTAAGGAGGAAGTGACGTCGGCGCCGAACACGACCATGACGTTGCGCACGCGCGACGAGGAGACCGCCAAGTATTTCATCAAGGCGTCAGCGGAACAAACGGTGGTTCGCCGAAGCCTCTTCAAGGAGCGCGGGTTCTTCGGTCTCGGCAAATACGAGGAGACGGGGCGCGCCACGGAAACCGAGGACCGGGAGACGCGATCGCAGGACGAGTCTATCAAGAACCTGCCGAAAGGCCAGATGGAAATCCTGATGTCAGACGACACCCGCGGCACGCTGCACTCGCTCTTGCAGGTCCGGCCGCCGGAGGACGTGAGCATCCCGGACTTTGTCCCGGCACTGTATCCGCGCGTGCTGCACTCCCGAGCTCAATCGACCGGCGCCAACCTGCGCTTCAAAGATCCGGAACTGGCGCGCAAGTACCGTGTGCCAACCCGGCACATGGGAGGCTCCCGCCAATGAGGATACGATTGCTGCTTCTAACCGCGACCTTGAGTGTCAGTTTGTGGGCGCAGACGGCGCACAGCCAGCCGAGGCAAGCGGCGGCAAGCCAGCCGACTAGCGGACCGACCGCACCGCACCAGCAGCCACAAACGCGCCGGCCGTATCAGCACCGGGAGGACTTCTTCCACGCCTCGACGAAACTGGTCAACCCGAAAGACTTCGACTACGGCGCCTGGATCGAGGAACGGCGGCGAGCGTTGCTGGAGGCGAGCGTCGCCAATCCGTTCTTCTGGTACAGCGCGTTGACCACCGGTCTGGTCATGCTCCTGATGTTGATGTACGGCGTGCGCGTCCTGGGCGAAAAGCGGAAGCTGTGGCACGCGGCGGAGATTCTGACGGACGTCTGGAACCAGGATCAGTACTCCCGGGCGGTCGCGGCGGCCGCAGTCGACAAGTACAACCGGCACATGGAGGAATGCAACCGGGCAGTGGAGGCGCAGTTGAGCGGGCGGCCGAGCCCGACAGCTCTTGAAGCGGACGACGCAAAGCGACAGATCGAAAATCTTCGTGCCGACCTCAGTGCCACCGAGAGCGCGAAGAACGAAGCAAAGACACAACTGGGAAAAAAGGACAAGCTCATCGCGGAGATGTCTGCCCGGATAACGGCACTCGAAAAGATGTGGGAGGAGAACGGCGGATCGCCTCCCGCCGGCACAGATACCGTTACGAAGCTGGTCGCCCGGATCAATACTCTCCAGCAGCAACTGGAAGCGGAACGGCAGAGGAACCGGCAAGTCAAAGGGGCTTAGAAAACGGGAGTAACCGTCAGTGCGGTACATGAAGGGATCCATCGTTCTGAGCGAAACACAAGACTATCCGATCTTGCGGCAGATCCTCCAGTGTGGGTTTGTCACGCATGACCAGTTGTACCGGTTCATGCGCCTGAGCTTTCACGAGCGGTCACGGATGTCCTTTAACAACCGGATGCGTCGTCTGGCCAAACACAGCATTGTCACGCAAGTTTATTCGCCGCTCGTTGCCGGCAGCCGGCACTACTCGCTGCCAACAGAAACGGCAGTGGCCCTGGCCGGACGCGGCCCGTTGTACGTTGGCGCGATCACGGGGCTTGAGAAAAGACGAGAAAGGGATGCCTTGGCGCACGCGATCGAGCTGAACGAGATTCATCTCGCATTGGGAGGCTCAGGTTTGCTCGTTCGGTGGAAGCCAGAGGTCGAGATCCGTGCGCAGAACGAGCGGTCGGATTTCGGCCATCCAAAGGATTATGACGCGGTCGTCACGGTACAAGGCCCTCATGGGGAAGCCCGGTTTGCACTGGAGTACGAGCGAACGCCCAAGAAGGAATCCCAGTACATCGAGATTCTTGGCAAGCTGGAAAAGGAAACGCGCGTTAGCTGTGTGCTCTATCTGTCGCCGACGCACTACACGCTGTCGCAAATCTCAAAGTGGTTTCGCCACGCAAGGCCGACAGTGGTGTTCGGCGCCGCGCCAGAGTTTTGCAGAGAGCTCTTGGATACGCGTGTCACGGGGCCCAGGCATACTTTCCCAGTCGCCCTGAGCAAGATCCTTAGCTGATGAAGCCCGCCCCTTTGCAGTGTGTGGGCGGGTGCTTTGCGGTTTCGGAGCACCGGTTAACTGACGTGTTAGGAACAAGTTGGCTTTGGACTACCCCTTGGTTTTCGTCGTTTGTTCGCTCTTGATAATGGAATGGTGTGGCCGGATGCGGTGGGGGCGGGCGGCTGTGGGCTGGATAGCCGGCACGACGTGTGTGGCGATTACCAGCACGCGAGTCAAGCGAGCAGAAGCCTACGCTCCCATGTCGCCTGGACTATCCTGGTATATTCAAATTCCCCTCGGCGGAGGGCCATTGGCTCAGAAGGGAGAATCTCACATGCGGCGTTTACGTCCTGCGGAATTAGCCCTGGCCACGGCTTGCCTGATTTGGCCACTGGCCGGGCAGTACACGATCACGACCGTAGCGGGCGGCGGCGTGCCGAATAATATCCCGGGGGTGAACGGTTCCCTCCTTGCATTTAGCGTCGTCACCGACAACTCGGGGAACGTTTACATCGGCGCGAGTTACGCGGTCTTCAAGCTTTCCGCCTCAGGGTTGCTCACGTTGGTCGCTGGCACCGGAAGCTTAGGCCCGCTAGGGGATGGCGTCCCGGCTACGAGTGCTGGGATTGTGACCGCTGGAGCGCTTGCGGTTGACAACGACGGCAATTTGTTCATCCTGGATACCGGTGCGAGAGTTCTGCGGAAAGTCTCCCGCGCAACGGGGCTGATCGCCACTGTTGCCCAGTTCCAGTTGGGCGGGAACCCCGGACAACGGATCGCCCTCGATGGGGCTGGCAACCTGTACCTTGTGGGGCTGCTTGGGGCGCAGGTTTCGAAGGTTGCCCTCGCGACGGCCCAAGTTACGGTTGTCGCTGGCACTGGAGCCTCCGGTTTCAGCGGCGACGGCAGTCCAGCTCTCAATGCTAGGCTGAGCTCTTCTCCCGAAGGAGTGGCCCTTGACAACGCTGGGAACCTGTACATTGCGGATTCCGGGAACAACCGAATCCGACGAGTAGATGCGGCCACCGGCATCATCACCACCGTAGCTGGGACCGGGCAAGGCGGTTTCAGTGGTGACGGCGGACCGGCATCTGAGGCGCAATTGAGCAACCCTCGCGGCTTGGCGTTTGACCGGGCCGGCAACCTCTATGTTGCCGACGCGTTCAACTACCGCATTCGGAAGATCGCGGCTGGGACTGGTGTTATTACCACGATCGCTGGCTCGGGCACATCAGGTTCCAGCGGCGACGGAGGGCCAGCGCTGAATGCGCAGTTAACAGCCCCTGGCCCAGTGGCTGTTGACGCCGCCGGGAATATCTACATCACGGGTGGGCAGGGGTTCTTCGGCGACACCAACGTTCGAAAAATCGCATCTGGCACTGGGATTATCACGACCATCGCAGGCACGGGCGACCCGAGCTTTAGCGGCGACGGCGGGAGCGCTACGCTTGCCCAACTGAGTAAACCTACTGGTGTTGCTCTCGACCCAGGCGGCAACCTATACGTCGTAGACAACGGGAATTTTCGCGTCCGGCGGATAGACGCTCGCACAGGTGTGATCGCCACTGTCGCTGGCAAGGGACCCAGCCCTGGGCGGAGTGGCGACGGGGGTCCGGCCACCCAAGCTGGGCTCTTCGACCCGTGGGCTGTCGCTGTCGATCAGACAGGCAACCTTTATATCTCGGAGGCCAGCGGCGCCAAAGTTCGGAAGGTCGCCGCGTCGGGCGGGACAATCACAACGGTAGCGGGAACAGGTTTACGGGGTTTTAGCGGAGACGGAGGACTTGCCACCGCTGCGCAGCTAAGTGATGTACACGGAATCGCCCTCGACCGTGCCGGCAATCTATACATCGCTGACTCGTCCAACGGGCGCATCCGAAAGGTTGACGCCGTCACAGGGATTATCAGTACGGTTGCTGGTGGCGGCTCGGCTGGCGACGGCGCCCCAGCGACTACCTCGGGGTTGAACGGTCCTTGGGGTGTCGCTCTGGACGGCTCGGGAAACATCTACATCGCAGACACCTTCAGCAACCGCGTGAGAAGGGTTGATGCAACGTCTGGGATTATAACGACGATCGCCGGCACGGGTGCTCAGGGCTCCATCGGCGACGGCGGCCCTGCCACTGCTGCGCAACTGTTCGGTCCATCTTCTGTGGCGGTCGACAGCGCCGGGGGCGTGTACATAGCTGACTTTCAAAACGAGTTGATTAGGATGGTCACACCGACCGGAGTAATTACCACGATCGCGGGAACACGGACCGGCTGCTGCATCTTCTATACCGGTCCTGCCACGGCTGCACAAATGAACTTTCCATTCGGCGTCGCTCTAGACACTGCGGGCAACGTGTATATAGCCTCGGGGCTATATAACCGCGTTCAGGTACTGACGAAGGAAATCGGGACCGCCGTCGTTGCCGTAACGAGCGGTGCTAGCAACGTTCCTGGCTCGATTGCTCCTGGCGAGATCCTCGTTATGTACGGCTCGCAGATCGGCCCCCCGCAGTTGGCCCAGTTGCATATCAACGACGCGGGTCTGGTCGATACCCAACTGGCGGGCACCCGGGTGCTCTTCAACGGAACCCCCGCCCCAATTGTTTATGCCCTGTCGAACCAGGTGGCTGCGATCGTCCCATACGAAGTCACGGGGCCAATCGCGCAACTCGTGGTGCAGTACCAGGGTCAGGCCTCTTCTGTATTTGGAGTGCCGGCAGCTTCCTCGGCGCCGGCCTTGTTCACTCTGGACTCTACCGGCAAAGGCCAGGCAGCGGCAGTCAACCAGAACGGCTCGATAAATACGCCAAGCACGCCCGCGCCAATTGGGAGCACCATTTCGCTCTACGCCACTGGCGAAGGCCAGACTTCGCCTTCAGGAGTAGACGGGAAACTCGGGACCGACCCACTGCCGCACCCTGTGCTTCCACTCAGTGTGACGATTGGTGGACAAACGGCTCAGGTCCAATACGAAGGCGGCGCACCCGGCGAGGTGGCGGGCGTGATGCAGGTCAATGTGCAGATTCCGAGCGGCATCCAGCCGGGCAACGCAGTACCTGTTGTCCTAAAGGTGGGTAACGCCTCTAGCCCGTCCGGTGTGACGATCGCGGTGAGCGGCAACTGATCCGACGCCAGAGCGATTTTCAACAGTCTGGTTACTGGCCGGTTCCTCCCGTTCGGGAACGGCGAGCGCCAGCTCTCCGGTTCCACGCCTCCGTACCACTTCCGGAAAACGCTTACGTCTCGTTAACCTGTTTCGCCCCAGTTTTGGGGTTGGTTTCCGGGACGGCTGACGGAGGAACGAGCCGGAGCTGTGTCCGGGGCCCCCGTAATGTTTTCCGATTCTGTTCACTCAGGGAGTAGGGTGTGATGAGCGGGCGCATTCGTGCTAAGCTCATACCTCAGAGTCAGGAGGTCCGGCAGTGGCGCTCAGACTACGGTGCCCATCTTTTCGCCGCGGACCAAATCCCGCTTTTACCATGCCTTACCGGCGGCATCGCATTGGCCGGCGTCTGGTCCAATGGGTTGTCGCGACTGCCTTCTGGCTGTTGCTGGCAAACGGCTGGGCCGCTTGGGCGCAACAGGCACTAGCGATTACTTCTGTTTCGACCACGGCACCTGTCCCATTGACGCCGCTGTACATCGGAACCCAGGGGTTTGATCCGGGTTCTCCCATAACTGTGCAGGTCTTCACCACGGCGGGGTTTTCTGTGATTGAGAAGCCCATCCGTATTGCGTCGGGTGGTACGATAGTCGCGCCAGTTCCGCTGTACGTGGACCCGGTGACTGGACGAATCGGTCCGGGTTCCGTATCGTTAGTTCTCAAGCAGGGTAGCCGGGCCACGAGTTCACTGGCTATCAGCATCCAAGATCTTCCACCATTAAGCAGCTACGGGACGCAGCTTGGACAGGTCAGCCGCGTAGTTCTCGATTTGAACGTGATGTTGGTCGCACGGCGCTTGAACCAGCTTCAAGCGTTGCAACTGCTTCTCGGACATCCGGCCGATCCTCTCCGACAACCGATTCGCCCGCCACGGTCCCGACGAAGAGCAGACACTGTGGATACCTCGAAAGCACAAGCCGCATTGAAAAGGCTGCTCAGTGCGCTTGTTCAAGCGCGCATCGATGTAAACCGGGTTGCTAAATATCCGTCTACGACGATCCCTGCCGGTGTGTTGCCAGATGGGACGGCTCCTTCATTCGATGCAACTTCGCTCGATCTCATGGACCGTATTAACGCCGTCTTCTTATCCCAAACTTTCGGTGCGCTCGTGGCGCCGACCTCAGCAACTCGCCAAAACCCGGCGGCGCGCGAAGAACAATTTTACAATAGCACGGCCTATCAGAATGTCCGGCCCTTGATCGATGTCCTTAGCAATATCCATACTTGGGAAGCATCCGGTGCGATCACCTCTAGTGCCGCGGCCTTTGCAAGAGCGCGGGCCTCGGGGGATCCTACTATGACGAGAATTGCCGACGAGGCTGCCGCAGTTGCTGGCGGCGTCGCGTCGCTAGCAGGGTCCCTTAAATTCCTCCGTACAGAAGCCGCTAACTCGCAGCTAGGAGCAGTCGGTGCCGCGATTTCCGACGTCCATACAGTAGGTAACGCTTTCGGCGATATCTTCGCCTTCATATACGCTGTGCGCACCGGTAACCAGGATCTCGTTAACACGGTTGTGCAGGAGGTCAATGCCTCAAAATCGGAGATGCGGCTGGCTCTTGCCGATCTCGCAGCCACGTTTCTACCGGCGAAGCTCGTCGGGCCATTCGCTTCAACCATCGTGTCCTTCATTGAGGCCGGGGCAGATATCGACAAAACGCTTGAGCCAGTCGACGCCACTCAGGATCTAATTGAGAACTCATTCCCTGTTTCGCCGGTTAGCACGCTCGGAATCGCGTACGTAACTGGCCGCGCAGATCCACGCGATGCTTTTCTCGCAGGGCTGCAATACGGAGTGAGCCTGTCCAGTAACGGAATAACACTCAATACTGCAACTGATCCGAACGGCGATTTCCAGCTATTCGTCCCCATTCAGGCGTCGGCGTTCGACTACGTCCGTGCGGATGTACAAATTGTCGATCCGGTGAGCGGAGTAGTTCTAGGCTCTCAGGAGATTGATCTAAGTCGTATGAGGTTGGGAACTTCGCTGCCTATTCCTCCCATTGCCGCCGCCTATCCTGGTCGGCCTGCGTCGTATGATCCGGCGTCGTGCGACTCCACGGTCCAGAGGTGGACCGATGTCATCCAAAAGGATATAGCAGAGACTCAAGCGAGCATCGCTGATTTGCTTAGCCGTTTTTCGGCAGATACTGCGGCCCAAACCATCAATCTGCTCCTCAGGATCCTAAACGGTGCTGTTCAAGATGCTCTCGGGTCGGAGGCGTTCTGGCTGAGTGATGGGGGGTGTTGGGAGCAACTGGCGACCGCACCGCGGATGTCATCTCCAGCCTGGCCGTAGCATTAGTTGCATTCGTTACCGAAGATGTGCCGGACACGTCTACTTCAGCGCGCTGAACTGCGTCTTCAGGCTCGATGTAAACGGCGTGATGACGCGCGTGGCCGGCAGTTCACGCGCAGGTTGCTCTGGCGACGGCGGCGGCCATCAGTGGTCAGCTCAATAATCCCGAGCGGCCTAGTGCACCGCTGGTGCATTCACGTTCTTCAGGATCGCAGTGCGCATTGCAATCATTTCCTTATTCGTCTGTACGATCTTGAGCAGCTCCGGTTCGAGCCTCGCCCTAACCCCTCTCAGATCTGGATCGTCTGGCTTGGCCCAGTTAACCTCACTGTAGAGCCTCCCGGCATCTAGCCAGTTTCCATCAGTCATCGCCTTCTCGATTGCCTTGCGGACCTCCGGAAGACGTCTAAGCACCTCCGCCTTCTTCGCGGCAATGTCTACTTTGAGCACCCGGCCTACTGGCGTGGGTGATTCCTGCGCGAAACTCGCCTGGATCCACGTGGACGGTCATTCCGGGCAGGCCGACCAGGAGCCTTGCGACGCGCTGGCAATGGAGGCGGCACGACGCGCGGCCCGGGAGCTGGCCTGCCAGGCATCGGTGTGAAGAGGCTCGGAGAGAAAGGAGGATGAGAACCGTGGAAACCAATAGTGCAACCACAATGAGTGTGACCCAGCTCCTGACGATCCAGGAGCTTGGATTGGACCGCAGAGCAACCGTTGAAGAGGCGGCCAATAGCCTGGCGCGACTTGCAGAGGCCGAGATCGTGCGCTGGGTCCAGTTTCCCGCCGGCGCCCTGTTCTTCACCCTGGTTTCCGGGGACCCGGAATCGGGCGCTTTGTACGTGCTGAACCGCAAGACCGGCACCCTGTACTGGCTGAACTTCGAAGACCAGAAGTGGGGCGGCTACAGCCTGGACGACTATGAGGCCCTGGTCCGCCAGCACAAACTGACGACCCTGGCAGAGCGTCCATGGCTGCTCGAAGGGCGGTGCCGAGGCCCGAAAGTGGCGTGACCGGGGCGCCGCCCTGGTTTGTTTGCGCGATTTTCGGATTCGGGTTATGTAAGAGCAGGACGAAAGGAACAAGGCGATGGCCAACCGATATCGAGCCACCGCAGAGAACGTTCGAGACTACTGGCGGCTGTTCGTCAACCGGCGGGCCTACGTGCTCCAATCGCCGCGGCCCCATCCGGAGACCGGCCGCCACCACTACTTCCGGCCCAAGGCTGGGAAGGACGGCGAGCCGGCGAGCCTGACGGAAGCGATCGTCCGGCAGCACCTGGAGGGCCGGATCACGATCGGGCTGTACGCCCTGAACCCGGTGACGCAGCGGTGCAAGTGGATTGCGGTGGACGGCGACAACAAGGACTCGATCAAGCACCTGTGCGAGCTGCAGTGGGAGTTGCAGAGGCAGGCGGTCGAGTCGGCCCTGGAGATGAGCCGGCGCGGCGCCCACCTCTGGGTCTTTGCCGAGGAGCCGCTGCTGGCGCGCGATTGCCGGCTATTGATGGCCCAGTTGGCTGAGAAGCTGAGGATTCCGGTCAAGGGCGCGGGGACGACAGACGGGATCGAGATCTTCCCGAAGCACGACGAACTGAAGGAAGGCGACTTCGGAAACGCAATCCGCGGGCCGCTCGGAATTCATCGGGCGATCGGCGCGCGGTACTGGTTTTACGGAGCCGATTACAGCTTCGACCACCAGCTCGCTTATCTGAAGCAAGTCAAGAAGCTGTCGGAAGTCCAGCTTCGTTCACTGATCGATCAGTCTGGCGGGCGCAGCGAGTCCGAGAAAAAGGCAAATGGGCGCGCGCGGCAGTGGCAATATCCACAGTTACGCGGGCAGTTCCGGATTCTCGATCACGTTGAGGTGCGGCGGAAGGCCGGCCGCAACTGGGTCACCCGGTGCCCGTCCTGCGCGGCGGCGGGGCGGGACACCAGCGGGGATAACCTCGCTATTTCGGTGGAGGAGCCGCACAAGTACATCTGCTGGGCCGGCTGCACGAGGGAAATGATCCGGTCGGCATTGGGAGTTCCGGTTCGAGCGGCGGCCATGGCAGGAGGAAGGTCGTAGGACCAAGCGGTGCAGCGACGGCTGGCCAAGATCGATCCAATCAGGGCTCTTCGGGAGCCAAACGTGATCGTGTATGAGGGCTGCCTGGAGGCGTTCGACCGATACCTGGAGAAGCTGATCGCGGCGATCGGGCCGGAGTGCCACTGGTCGAGCGAGGAAGAGTTCTGCGAGTACACCGGCTGCCCGCCCCAACATCTGGAGGACTGGTTGAGCAGCGATTGGATCCAACACTATCCCCACATGGTGCTCTCGCAAAAGGATGTGCCCGGCGCGATCCCGTGGGTGCTCTACAAGGTGGAGAGTCGGGAGCAAAGGGTGCGCGTGTTCTCGGCCAGCCCAGAGCTGGCGGCCTGGATGGGAGAGGGCGGCAAGCCGCAGCCGCGCATGCAGTAGGAGTAACCAGATGAGTTTGGGCAAAGAGCTGAGCCCGTCGAACTGGCGGCCGCTTGAGACCAGGATGCGGGAAACCGGGCGTCCGGTGAGCCTCTGCGCGGACTTCATGTGGATGTGGAGAGAGCACGGGATCGAGTTCTACAAACACATCGATACCCGGCGCTATTTGCTGCTGGATTCCGAGCAACGGTGCTGGCGCCATGGCGAGCAGGGTCTCGAGCCGGCTGATTTCGAGAACGAATTTCGCCGTGTCACGGAGCGGATATGACCAAGAGCGAGATTGCTGGCGGGCAGATCCGCCAGGATTTGCAGGTTCCACGCTGGATTGGGGACAGGTCGGCCGAGCGTGTGGGCCGAGTGTGCGGCCGGGAGATCACGAAGCCCTGCTCGACACCCTGCGAGCGACCAACCGGTTGACGATGGAGCTTGTCGAGTTTGCCTCGAAGAAGGCGGTCGAGCAGTTTCAGAGATCAGCAAACGGGAGGATCATCATGGAATCCGATCCAAGATTGAACATTCGAGGGCTGAGGCTGCCGCCAGCGGTGCTCAAGCGGCTGAGCGCGGCTGGAATCTTCGCCCGTCCCGAGGTCAGCCTGGAATACCAAGGTCTCGCCAAACGCTACGTAGTTCGCGGGGTTGAGTCGGGCGGGGCGGTGGCGGAGTTGGGCCGCTACGTAAGCTTCGCTGGCGAGAATGGAGAGCCGCTCGCGTGGCTTCAGCCCATCGATTCCCTGGCCGTCAACGGTGTGCACGCCGTTGTCGTCGCGCCGGTGCTCGCGCGAATCGAAATGTTCCGGACCGGGCGGACGTACGAACTGTGCATCACGAGGCACCGGCCAAGTGTCGTCGAAAACGGCACTCGGCCGAAGCTGCTGGCCGAGGAGGTCTTCCGAGGAACGGGCGGGTACCTGGGGTTGGAACTCTGGGGCAAAGACAAGGCCCTCGCGGGGTCCGTGCTGCCGCAGTTCTTCACGCGCGGGGGCGAGGAGATCGAGGTGCCGGCGGCGTTCGTGGTCGCAGCGAAGGCTTTAGTGGCCGGGGTCAACTGCCTTGGCTGCACCAGCGCGCACCACTTGACTGCTTCCGCCGTCAACAGACTGGAAGCATAGTCTTGCCAATCTGCACACCGTTGGCTCTGCGCAGCCGGCCAAAGTTGGCAACTCCCAGGAGGTGAATGATCTATGACTGTCGGCACTCGTAGTGTGCTTTTCGGAGCCCATGCGTTCTGGCTGCACCCGTTCTGGGTGGCCGTCGCCTGGTGGCGTTCGTACCGGTTCCCCTGGGATCCGCGGTTCTGGGTCGCGTTCTTCGTGCACGACCTCGGTTATATCGGCTGCCCCAACATGGACGGTCCCGAAGGCGAAAGACACGTCGAGCTGGGCGCACGGATCATGCGCGCCATTTTCGGTGAGCCTTGGGGCTCCTTTACAGCGGCTCATTCGCGGTATTGGGCGAAGCGGAACCGCAGCCAGGTTTCAAGGCTCTGCGTAGCAGACAAGCTCGCGTTCGTACTGATTCCGGCGTGGCTGTACTTGCCGATGGCACGTGCCACTGGCGAGCTAAGCGAATACATGCTGCCGGCGGAAGAACGCCAGGCCGGCAGCGCGCATTTCACCGAGCGAGAATCACGGCAACTGAGATCACCGGATGCCGGTGAGTGGCTCGATGGTCTCAAGAACTATGCCCGGCGGTGGATCGAGCAACATCGGAACGGCTGCGAAGACACCTGGACGGTGACTGGTAGCGTGGTCGCCTCTAACGAAACACAGGCTGGGACCGCGTGGGCTGGGTAGGTACAGCGTGAGTGCGATAAGTTTGATCGTTTCTGTTCTTGCAAAGGCATGGGAGGGAGAACCAGGCGAGAAGGGACCCACTCTGCCGCGTCGACTGCCGCCCGGTCTTTGGCTGTGGGCCAGGCGCGCGGGCCTGATGGTTGCTTTCCTGATTGTGCTCGCCTGGTCCGTTTGCGCGGTGGCGTTCGGGATCGCCCTCTACAACTCGCCGCTGGGCTGCCCGGCAACGATGGGTTGTGAAGGGCTGAAGAGGACGGAGTGCTCCCCAGCGAGCGGTCTCCTTTGGCACTCAGGGGATCACGAACCGTGCGAGAACTGAAATTTGCCGTGTTCCTGACGTGGCCGGAGCGATCTGTCACTCATTGTCGAGGGCGGTGCCGCTTGAGCATGCCGCACACCCCGACGCTGTGCCGTTACAGCTTTTCGAATCATTCATCCCCTGATTGATTTCAACTCCATAGACCATAGACAGCTCGCAGCCTGAGCGCGAGCCTCCCGAAAACCACATCTGGGCGGCCTTTGGCTGGGTCCACCAGCAACTCTACCGAGAGCTGTGCTTCTTTTTTTCCAATATCCCGCACGGGCCCTGGGTGCCGCGGGAGCCGAGCCGCCGGAAGCGGTGTCCAGGGGAGCAACACTCGGAACGAAACCATTGCCCGAGCGCTCCCTACCACAAAAAAAGGAGAGAGAAGTATGTCTGAAACAAGCACGTTGATCGGGTATCAGGGCAGAACGATTCCTCGCGAAGAGCTCGCCCTGGTCCCAACACCAACGGGAACGGCCACTCACCGGCCAATCCCACACCACGAAATCGTCCAGGCGCTGATCGAGACCCTCGGGTTCCGGCACATCGGCGTCGTGGCCGATGAATACGCCGTTTCGCTGGACGGAATGAAAATGTTCGGCGTTCTGGATCTCGAGACGGAGATGCACGGTTGTCGGTTCGCGATCGGCATCAGAAACAGCCACGACAAGACCATGAGGCTGGCGCTGACTTGTGGATACCGTGTGTTCGTCTGCTCGAACATGACGTTCAGCGGAGACTTCACGCCCGTGGCAATGTGACCATAATGGGATCCTTGTTTGGGACAGCAATACCCGGAGGGACTCGGAAGACGATGGTGATGCTCACCCGCCCAATCTCAACCCTCTGAACCAAGCTACGAGTGATCGCTCTCCTCCGGTTCCAATCCGCGCCCTCGAGGCCGGGTCCCAGGTGGACCGCAAGCTTTCGAAAATGGTCTGCGAGAAGCCGTGATTCTTGCTCGCGATCCACACACCCGGCATCAGCGTGAAGCCTGGCCTCAAGCTCCGCGATACGACCCTTGGTTCGGCTCAACCGAGACATGAACTGGTCCTTATCGATGACACCTTCAGAGTAGCTGTCGATCAGCCTCTCAACGCCGCGCTGCAGCTTGCCCAGGTGAGCTCTCAGGATTTCGAGGTTCTCGGGGCTCCCGCCAACCCTTTGGTGATGCTCCTGCTCCAATCGTTGCGGATTGTTCAGTAGCCTGCACACTTCCACCCAGACGGCTGCTTCAATGAATTCACCTTGGACTTGAGGATTGTCGCAGATTCGCTCGCCTCCAAAGCGATACCGGTCCGTGCCACTGCAGCGGTAGTAGATAAAATCTCGGAACCTCCCCCCGGCGCCTCTTTGATGCGTCGTTTTCCCGTAATACGCATATCCGCATTCAGCGCAACACAGAAGACCTTGGAGTAGATAGCCGGGCCGCCGTATGCCCATCCGGGCGCGGGTGCGGTTTTCCTGCAACTGGCGGTGAGCTGCTTGGTATAGGGCTGCCTCGATCAGGGGCGGCACCGGTATGAACACCCACTCCTTCTGGTCCGTGTCCTTTGGGACATGGGCCTTTCGGGGCTGCGCCGGACGCCCACGGGCCGCGCGTAGTTGCACACTGTTGGTCCGCGGTATCATGCGGGTCTTTCCATAAGCCGCCTGGCCGTAATAAGACGGGTTTTGGAGCATGTTCCAGACGACTTGCCGGGACCAGATGGATTTGCCCGATTGGGTTCGCGCACCGGCTTGCTGGAGCCGGCGGCAGACCTCGCCGAGGCTGCAACGATCCTGGGCAATCCACTCGAATGCTTGTTTCACCACTCGTGCCTGTTCCGGAATGGGCTCAAATCGGACTTGCCCCCCGCCCTCGTGGACGCCCACATATCGGTATCCGAACGGTGCGCACGACATGACGTTGAGAGAACCGCTCTGAGCCGCGTGCTTCTTGCCCCGGCGGCTGCGCTCCATGATCTTGGCGCGCTCGTACTCCGCAACAATGCCCTGGACTTGGAGCAGCAGGTCATCTTCCGGGCTCTGCCCGAGGGGCCGGTTCAGGAACACGATCTCGACGCCGGCTCGACGCCACTCGTCGATCAGTAGGACCTGGTACGCGTAGTTGCGCGCGAGTCGGTCGGGCGAATGGACGTAACGCGGTTGACTACACCGGCGGCAGCGAGGTCACGCAGCCGATCCAGTGCTGGCCGGACGAGTGTGGCTCCACTGTATCCCTCATCCGTAAACCGCCGTTCCGCCGGAACAGGAATGCCATCGGTTTGGGCTCGCTCGGTTAGCCCGGCAAGCTGACTTTCAATAGTGTGCGCGGCCGCCTGCTGTTCGCTGGAGACACGCGCGTAAAACGCGGCTTGGATCGCTTTCATAATCGCCTCCCGTCCGGGAGGCTGCGCCTTCGGTCCAGCGCGATCAACAAATCGATTGGTTGGGCCTCAATCAAGCCCAAAGAAAAGGAGAACAAGCAAGATGTCAGAAACAAGCACGCTCATTTCGTACGCGGGAAAGATCACGCGGGCGGAATTGGACCAGATACCAACTCCGCCGGCAACCGCAACCCACATCCCCATCCGGCACGTCGAAGTTGTGGAAACCTTGATCGAGACTCTAAGCCTTCGTCACATCGGCGTCGTGGGTGAGGAGTTCGCCGTCTCAGCAGACGGCATGGAGATGTTCGGCGTCCTCGATCTGGAGACGACCTTCGATGGGTGCCGATTCGCGATCGGCATCAGGAACGCCAACAACAAGCGTTTTCGCCTGTCCTGCACCGTGGGCCTGCGGGTGTTTGTGTGTCAGAACCTTGCGTTTCAGGGAGACTACAGCCCCGTCTTGGCAAAACACAGCAAGAACTTCTCGCTGCGGGATAGCCTTTCCATCGGCGTCGACCGCATGCAGCGGAACTTCGAGCCGATGCGCCGGCAGGCCGAGACCTGGCGCACAAGCCAGCTTTCGGATGAGGCCGCCAAGCTCGTCATCTATCGGGCCTTCATCGAGGGAGAACTTGAAGTGCCCAGGCACTTGGCGCGCGTCGTGCACGATCACTATTTCGATCCCCAACACGAGGAGTTCGCGCCGCGGACGATGTGGAGCCTCTCGAACGCCTTCACCTCGGCCTTCAAGGAACTGGATGCCATCCCGCAGTTTCGGGCGACGGCCAAGCTGGGAGCGTTTCTTGAAGGCGTTTACGCCGCCTGAGCACGTCGAGGAGCCCGCTTCAGCGGGAGGGATGACGAAGCACACGACTTCCCTCCCGCGTTCTACGACCCCACCGCCAGCGCGAAGGTGAGCAGGCGGAGGCAGTTTCACTTTGCGAGTAACGCACCATCACTCGCGCCTCTTCGCCAGGCGCGGCGACAATCACTTGCGCGAGGAGAGGTGCGAAGGGGACCTGTGCAGAGTTTGTGCACGAGGGGCTTGACACTCTGATAGCGCCGGCCGACCTCGGGACTAGGTTCCCGAGTGGCATCTGCCCAGACGAACCGCGGAGCAGTTGGTCGAGTTCTTCTCCAAAGCCGAGTACCTCGACCGCGAGATCGCCACCGGGCGTTTCTACAAGCGCCCGGGCGAGTGGTGTGCGTGGTGCGACTACCTGCCGGTGTGTACGCGTGACACCCCAAAAATCAGCGAGACGTTAGTCCAGATTCGCTGACCCACCTCACCAGCCACCATCCGCTGGCTTTTCTTTCCAGTAAAACCCCAACGAAAGGAAGACAGTCTATGGGACCTGTGTCTTCAGGGAAAGCGAGTGAGGGCCCGCTGCGCACCGAGGCCCTTGTGATCAAGCATCTGCCGCTCGTCCGCACCATCGCCCAAAGGTTGTATCGCGGTCTGCCGTCCCAAGCGGATCTCGACGATCTGATCGGAGAAGGAGTGCTCGGATTGCTCGACGCGGCGCGCAAGTTCGATCCGGGGAAGGGTGCGGCCTTCGGCTCCTACGCCAGGCACCGGATTCAAGGGGCCATGACGGACAGCCTGCGCCGGCTCGATCCCGTGTCACGGGACATGCGAAAACGCCAGCGATGCGCGGAGCGTCTGCATGCCGATCTGCACGCGAAGCTGGGACGGCCTCCTCAGGAGGGCGAAATGGCGGGATGTCTGAAGCTCCCGCTCCCACGCTGGCGCGTGCTGGCCCGAGAACTCCACTACGCCGGCTGCCCGGTCAATGGCCACGGGTTTGTCCAGAAACCCGCGACCCCAGTGGAGAATCTGCACAGCCCAGTGCCCGATCCGGAACATCTTGCAGCACGCACGGAGTTGCGCCAAGTGCTCACCGCGGCCATCCGGACGCTGCCACTCCGCTGGCAGAGGGTCATGGCGCTTTACTACGGACAGGAATGGACCATGAACGACATCGCGCGAGAACTCCAGGTCAACGAGAGCCGGGTGAGCCAGATCCACACGAAAGCCATCCAGAGAATGCGAGCTCACCTGGGATCCGAATTGCGAGGCCAGCGTTGAGGGCCGACGAAGCGGTTACAATAGAAGGAGGAGGCGCACAAGTGACCGGAGCCATTCGTGCCCGCTACCGAAACCGGCCTCGCCGCGAGCGCTCCGAAACTGCCGGAAACGGACGCCCGAGTGACAGACCTATGATGAGGACACGATGATCACGTTGGAAGAGCTGCGGAGCGAAAAGAGAGCAGCTATTCTAAGCCTCGCCGGGCAGCATGGCGCCCGCAACGTTCGGGTGTTTGGCTCT
>DASQHA010000120.1:0-10367 GCA_035632335.1 Terriglobales bacterium | reverse complement strand
CGACCGCGGCCACGTCTACATTGTCTACGGCCCTCCCGATGAACTCGAAGCTCACCCCAAGGGGGCGCAGGGACAGTACCCGCGCCAGGATTGGCTGTACCGGCATGTGGAGGGCGTGGGCGACAAACTGTTCATCCGGTTCGTGGACCGGACGGGGACAGGCGACTACCGGCTGGCGCCGGGGAACCCGTGGTGAGGAGGGAACTCCGGTCGGCGCGATCGTCGAGCGCGACGATCGAGGAAAAGATCAGCGCTAAGCCTGCGACCCGGATCAGGCCCTTGTAGAGTCTGCTCACTCGTACACACTCCTCGCCTCGTCTGGCGACGGCAGATGGTCAGCCGGGCGGGCCCACCATACGTAGAATGTCGGCAGCAAGAAGCTGCTCATAATCAAGTCGACGATCAAACCGCCAACGATGACGATGGCAAACGGCCGCTGCGAGTCCGAGCCAATCGCGTGTGAGGTCGCCGCAGGCAGCAGGCCCAGCGTGGCTACCAGCATGGTCATCATGATCGGGCGGAGCCTTCTTACAGCCCCTTGAACGGCAGCTTGCTCAATCGAAAGCCCGCGGGCGCGCAATTGATTGATGTACTCCACCATGATGACGCCGGTCTGCACCGAAACGCCAAATAAGGCCAAGAACCCAACGCCTGACGACACGCTGAAGTGCGTCCCGGTGATCCACAGCGCCAGCAGACCTCCGACGCGCGCGACGCCCACGCTGACCAGGTTGAGACAGGCCCATTTGGCCGATCCGAAAGCGCCATAGATGATCAGGAAGATGAAGAAAACCGTCAAGGGCACGATGATAAGCAGCCGCGCCTCGGATCTCTTCTGGCTCTCGTATTCGCCCTCCCAATTGATGTGGTAGCCGCGCGGCAGTTGAACCTGTTTGTTCACTTTCTCGATGGCTTCCTCGACGGCGCCGCCCAAGTCCCGCCCGCGCACGCTGAACTTGATTGCGATGTAGCGCGCGTTTCCCTCGCGGTAGATCTCGGAAGCGCCATCCTCTTCCTGGATTTTGCAAAGCTGCGCGAGCGAGACCCGTTCCCCGGTGGGCGCCAGCAAGCGAATGTTTTCAATCGCTTCCCTTTTGTCGCGGTACTGCGGCAGATAACGCAATACCAGGTCATAGCGCTGCTCGCCTTGCAGGACCTGCGTGAGGGCGTTGCCGCCCACCGCGGTCTGGATCGCATCCTGCACATCAGCCACGTTGATCTGATAGCGGGCGGCCTGGCGGCGATCCACCGTCAGATTCAAGTTCGGCTGGCCCAGCAGACGAAAGACTCCGAGGTCCTCGATTCCCTTGATGCCTCGCATAATCTTCAGGATCTGATCGGCCTTGTCTTCGAGGATTTTCAAGTCTTCGCCATAGACCTTGGTTGCGAGCTGTCCCTTGATGCCGCTGACGGCTTCCTCCACGTTGTCCTCGATGGGCTGAGAGAAGTTCCAGATCACGCCGGGAATTTTTTCCAGCTCCCGGCTCATGGCAGCGATGAGCTCTTCTTTGTTCTGGTGAAAGCCCGGACGCCACTGTTCCTTGGGCTTCAAGCCGACGAAATACTCGGTGTTGAAAAAGCCGGTGGTATCGGTTCCGTCATCCGGACGGCCCGCCTGGCTGGTGCATTCGGTCGCCTCGGGAAACGAGCAAAGCAGGACGCGGGCCTTGTTCATTAGCTGGATGCTCTCCGTGCGTCCGGTGCTGGGAGCAAGGGTCCCGCGCACCCACAGCGAGCCTTCGTCCAAATGGGGCAGGAATTCCGACCCGATAACCTCACCGTGCTTCCCGAACAGCAGGTAGAGGCTCAAGCACACCGCCACCACGGAGATCCCCGCCATCACCCAATGATGACGGACGCTCCAGCTCACCGCGTGTTGGTACACCCTGGTGATCCACCCCATCACCGGATTTTGCCACTCGGATACCTCCTTGCGGAAGAAAAAGCTGCACAGGACCGGAGCGATCGTCATCGAAAAGATCACCGCCCCCAAGAGCGCGAACGCCACGGTCCAGGCCATCGGCCGGAACAGCCGGCCTTCCACCCGCTGCAGCGTGAAGATCGGCAGGTAGCCCGTAATGATGATGATAATGGCGTAAAAGACCGGCCTTTGCACCTCGTGCGCGGCGGCCCGAATTCTGTCCTCTACCGACTTATCCACATCCTCGTAGTGCCCGATGTGCCGTACGATGTTCTCCACCATTACCACCGCTCCGTCCACAACCATGCCGAAATCGAGGGCTCCGAGCGAGAGGAGATTGGCCGGTATATGGCGGGCTTGCAGGAGAATCGACGCGAACAACAAGGAGAAGGGAATGGTCAGGGCCACGATCAGAGCGCCCCTGACGTTGCCCAGAAACAGCATCAAAACCACGACTACCAGGCCGAAGCCCTCGCCCAGATTGTGGAGCACTGTATGGGTGGTGAACTCCACCAACTGGCTGCGATCGATGAACGGAATGATCTTGACGCCGGGCGGCAGGATGTGGTCGTTCATCTCCTTCACTTTTTCGTGCAGTCCCTGGAGCGCCTCCTCCGCGTCCGCTCCTTTGCGCATGGGCACCCACGCCGAAACCACATCGTCGTTGTCGACGATCTTTCCATCCTCGCGGCGGATCGCGCGCGCAAACTGGCCCAGCCGGATCTTCGGACCCTGCGCGACGACCGCGATGTCCCTCACATGGAGCGGTGTGCCGTTCTTGGTCAGAAGGACCGTGTTTTCGATATCGTGGACGCTCCTGACCAACCCTACTTCCCGAACATTGATCTGCTGCAAGCCGGCCTCGATGAAGCTGCCGCCCGCGTTGACGTTATTGTTGGCAAGCTGCTGCTCTACTTGTGAGAGGCTGAGCCCGTAGGCGATGAGCTTATTCGGATCGACGCGAACCTGATACTCACGGGTGGGTCCGCCGAAGCTCGCAACGTCGACGATATTGGGCACTGCTTTGAGATTCTTTTCCACCACCCAGTCTTCGATGGACTTCAGCTCCATCACGTCATAAGCCGGGTTCGTGTTGCGCAAGGTGAAGAAGTAGATCTGGCCTGCCGGACTCCAGTCGGTGCCCATGGCCGGCGTCACGCCAGGCGGCAAGGTGGCCTGCGACATCCGCTCCAAAACGCGCTCCCGGTTCCAGTTGTTGTCGGAATCGTCACTGAAGATCAGCTTAAGGTCGGACAATCCGAACAGCGAGAATGACCGCAAGTGGACGACTTGGGGAATGCCATTCATCGCGATTTCCAGGGGAATGCTGACCTGCTGCTCGATCTGTTCCGCCGATATCCCCGGCCACTGCGTGATGATCTCGACGTAATTGTCCGCCACATCCGGATAGGCGTCGATCGGAAGATTGTGGAACGCCACGATCCCGCCGCCGACCAGCAAAAGGGCAAACGCGAGTACGAAGAGGCGCTTGGTCAGCGCGAAATCGACTACCCGGCGGATCATTTCTGCTCCACGGTGTTCTGGAATACAAGGGCATTCGCAATAACCGCTTCGCCCGGCTTGAGGCCCGAGATGACTTCCTGCATGTTGCCGAGGAGCATGTTCCCCGCGACCACTTCCACCCGCCGGAACCGCCCATTTTCCGCCGGCGTGTAGACCCACTCGCGATCATGCAGATGCAAAATGGCGGTGGCCGGCACGGTGGCGTGCTCTTCCTTCGTCAGGCCGTGGAACGTCGCGGTGACGAACATCCCGAGGCGCATCAAACCCGGATTCTCCACCTCCAACCGGACCTTCGCGGTACGAATGTTCGGATCCATCATGGGGAGAATGTTGCTGATTCGCCCCTTCATGGCGCGCTCCGGATAGGCGGCTAGATGGATGTCCGCGTACTCGCCCAGATGAACTTGCGCCAGATTGTTTTCGTACACGTCACAAATAATCCAGACGTGCGACACGTCCGAGATGGTGAAAGGGTTCGGAGGCGTCAGGGCCTGCACGCCCGATGAGTTGGTGATCTGCTGGTCGGTGATCACCCCGGAAACCGGCGCGTAGACCTCGACGATGCCCGAAGGATGGTCGGGATCAGATCCAAGGAGCCGGAGATGCTCGGTCGTGGTCTCCACATCGACAAGAGCGTTGTCCTCCGTGGTCTGCGCAATTTCGAGGGCGCTCTTTGGAATCGCCCCGTCGTCGAACAGGATCTTGGCGCGATTGAGCTGGATCGTAGCGAGTTGCTCATTCTTGACAGCCTTGCGATAGTCAGCGTAGGCGCCCGCGATGTCGGTGCTGCGCACCTTGAACAGAAGCTGACCCTTTTTCACTTCGTCGCCAAGCCGCGCATCGATTTCCACGACTCTCCCTGTGGCGAGCGAGGGCACCGGCACCTGGCGAGATACATCAGGACTGACCACGCCGGTTACGTTAAGCTCCGGCGCGGCAATGTGCTCACTCGCCGTTGCCAGCGGGAACTGTTCCGGGTGATCCACTTTGAAGCTGCTGGAGTTGAAGTCGGGCTCCACATTTGCGGGAATAATGGGGCCGGTGCTGGCCACAGCACTCTCCTGCGCTGTGACCTTGCGTTCGCAACCGATGACGACAAGACTCAAACCCGCACACAGCGTTGCTTCGAAGACAAGTAAGCGATTCATTGCACAACCTCCCGGCCCGCGGCCATATTCATTTGGCCGGCGGCGGTCAAGTAGGAACCAATCAGATTCAAGTAGGCCAAACGAGTGTCCCGATAAGCTTTTTCCGCGTCCAGGAAGTCGAGCAAAGACGCGCCACCGTTCTGAAAGGAAATCGAAATCCTGTTGCGGTTGTCCTCGGCCAGCGGCAGATACTTTGCCTTGTATGGCTTCAGCAGATTCAACGCTTGGATCAACGTCCAATACGCGGAATCGACATCGCTGAAGACCAAAGCCTGGGTGGCCTCCCGCAATCGCTCGTTGCGGCCGATGTCGATCTGCGTCCGCTCCTTCTCGCCCTGGTTCCGGTCGAAGATGCGGAGAGGGATGCTGAAGCTGGCGCCGAGCGTGTTGTTGTCAAACGGATTGTTGAACGAAGGGTTTTGCGTCCACCACGTGCTGAAGGTCGGATCGGTCGATCCGTTGGCGATGGCGAGCTGGTGGTTGATCTTCGCCAACTCCACTGCTTGCAGGGCCGCCTTCAAGTCCGGCCGCGCCGCCAGCGCAATATTCCGATACTCCTCGAGCGGCAGGAGCTGTTCGCTGAAATCGTACTGCCCGGCCACATCGAACCGATCGATGGGCGTCCGGTCATTCAGCAATGTCAGGAGCTGAATCTTCGCGGTGCGGAGGTTTACCGTCGCGGTCTCGAAATCCGCTTCGAATTGCACGCGCTGCAGCTCCAAACGGTTCAGATCCACCAGAGCAAGGTCGCCCGCGTTGAATCGCCTGCGATTGACCGCCAGCTCCCGGTCCCAGTAATCCAAGTTCTCTTTCGCGTTCTGGAGGACGGCCTTCGCCTGCAACAACTGCACAAAAGCGTTTCGCAGGTTGAAGAGCAGGCTGCGCTCCTGATCAAGGTATGTCGATTCGGAGACGGCCGTGGCTTGCCTGGTGCTGTCACGCCGCAATTCCCGCTTGTGCTGGCGCTCGTGCAGATAACTGATGCTGGATGTAAACTGCGTGCCGGCGAACGGCCGCCAGATTCCTTCTGGAGAACGAGTGATTTGAGTCCCATCCGTCGCCTCCGTAAAATCCGGGTTGGGGCGTAGATAAGCCGTGATTTGCGCCGCCCGTGATTCGTCGATGCCGAGCTGCGCGGCCTTCAACGTCGGATTCGCGGCTTCGAACCTGTCCTTGATCTCTTGCCAGGTAAAGGCTTTTTGCGCCGGCGCCAGTCTGTTTGCGCACAGCGCAAGCAAGAGTCTCAGGAACAGACGCCGCCAAAAGCGCGACCTGTCGCCGTGAACGACAAATGGCGGTCTGGCGGACGAAGGCGGCGGCATTTCTTCTGACGCCGGATCCCGGACGGCGACAGGCAGAAGGAGTTCGTGTCGGAGGCAATCCATGGCTGGTTCCAGGGACTATTTTGAAAGCAAGTACACGTAATCATTCGTGGCGCCTATCCTCTGCCAGTTTGCAGGAAGAGCTTCCATGTTGGAATCTTCCGCCACGATGGCTTCCGCGCCGGCGCCGGCAAAGGTTTTGATGGCTCGATCTCGTACCGATGGATCGGCCGTCCAAAACCGATAGCCGTCCCAAGCGCCGGTGTCAGCGACGATGCGGACCCTGGCGGGCCGTGCCCAGCTCGCATCCGCTCCCTGCCCAATGAGCGCTACGCGGTCCCCGGGCCGAACTCCCATCTTCTCCAGCCCGCTGGCTACCTCCCACGCCAGGTTACCTGCACAACACTTCGCCGCGTCGCGCTCCTCACGCATTGTGGAGACCAAAGTGGCAGCCAGAATGGGTAACACGGCGGCAATGACCACGCGCGTCAGGCATTTTTCGGATACCTGCGAGGCGTGCCACTGCAGGGAGGAGAAAGCGCCCAGGCAGAGGAGCACCACAAAGGCTCCGACATACCTTTCCTCGGTATGCACCAGAGAATACATTCCAAATGCAGCCAGCGCGGGGATCAACAGCTCCAAGTAAGCGGCGTCTCGCGGCCGCGCCCATCCGGAACGCAAGGACCACAGGATGAAAAATCCGGCCAGCAGCCCGCTGGCCGCGCCAAAGAAGATGTCGTAGTAGACCAGGGCAGCGCCATAAAACGCCCTGATCTGCTGCCAGAGATCAAAATGGAGTTGGACGCCGTCATACCAGTAGAATGGATCCAACCACAGGGGATACGTCCCTCTTATGGGGGCTGCGAATTCGTAAATCGGCGGGTCGTCCGAAATCTTCCTCGGCGGATGTTTGGGCTTGCCGCTGCCCGGCGGGCCACCCTGCCAGTGCGGGATCGAAACACGGTTGACATGCCATGCATAGTTCAATCTGCCGGCCTCTCCGAAGGTCAGACGGCCAGTGGCTCTGGACAGGGCCACGATGAATGGAGCCGACACCAGCGCGAAGCAGCCCAAAGCGGCCAGCATCGGTTTCACCATATTGCGAGGAGCGCGGCGGCAAAACAGACTGACGCCCAGAAAAACGAATCCCAGGGGAAACATCGCCTGCTTGGCCAGGTAACCGAATCCCAAAACCACACCCAGAAGCGCAAATGTGCCCCACCCGGCTGGCCCCGACCGGATGCGCAGCAGCAGGCCGCAGGCGAGGTAAACAACCGCCGCTACGCACATGTCAGGCGGGATTTCCCAGGCGATCAATTGAGCCGAGGACCAGAGAAACAAGGAATAGCCCAGCATCACCCAGGCCCAATCCGGCAGTCTGACCTCTCCGGCTGTCGTGGTGTCCCCGGTGCGGGTTCGATAAAAGCGCAACAATTGAGAAAGGAAAAAGTGGAAACAGCCTAGAGTGGCCAGGTATATGAGCAAGGCGAGAAAACTGACCACCGGAAATTCTGAATAGGGGGACGGCTGCAGGGCCAGCATGCAGAATGACAGCAACCAGCAGAAGAGAGGACTCCAGTAAGCATTCATCGCCCCGTGCCAGTCGCCAAGTCGATAGGCATCCGCTATGTCGAGGTAAGAGATGATGTCCGAAACCACGAAGTAACGCCCGAACCAGGCGTGAACCAACCCGAGCAAAACGGCGGCCGCCCAAAACAGGGCGATCAGTCGCCACAGCCGGGGAGGGGCGTCCGGCGCAGGCCGCAGGCTTTCTTCCCACGGCATGTTCGACCCGGTCGGCTTGCTCTGGGGAATGGGCTCCTGAGTCATTCAAGCTCCGTCCGGTAGTTTTCCGTTTCGTTCCGTCCTAAGGCTTTCGAACTGGCCAATGGCGACAGAGGTCGGATCACTACGCTGCCGGGGCCCGCCCAAAGGCGGGCGGGATGCTGAGCCAAACCTTCATGCTATGGGAAGCAGACTTGCTTCGCCTTGTATCTTTCGTTTAGATCTTTCGGATGGCCGGATGGAGGGTTGCTTTGCTGCGATGCTCGGCTAGAATGAACAGGAATGTTCTTAGACCTAAACGGGCCACCGCTGGTGCGCTTCCTCCAGGGCAGCCGGACAGCGTCACTGGTGCGAGCGGGCATTCTTATCGCGCTGATTGCGCTGATCGATTGGCGCTTTGACGTGAACATCTCGTTCGGTTTCCTTTATTTGTTTCCCATGCTGATGGTGGGCGGTTGCCTCACGCGCTCGCAGATTGCCGCCGTGGCCGCTCTCTGCACGGGACTCTCCGAGCTATTTGATCCGTTTCCCTGGACGGTGCACCTTGGTGTGACGCGGCTGATCCTCACGTTTGCGGCGTTCCTCGGCGCAGGTTTCTACGCTTACCAGTCGGCGCGAAACCGCCGCCTGGCCAGCCGGCATATGGAAGACGTCGAAAAGGAATCGGAACTCCGGCGCGAGGCGGATGAGCAAGTGCGGTTTCTGATCGAAAGCAGCCCGGCAACGATTTTCACACTCGATGCGGACAGGAGAGTGCTGCTCGCCAACGAGGCCGCGCACAGGCTGCTGGGGTTCGACACGGGCAAGCTGGAAGGCCGGCCGATTGCCCCCTACTTCCCGGCTCTGGCCAGCGTTCCGCTGAGCGGTGAAGTTTTCCGTACAGCGATGGAGTGCCGCGGCCGCCGGCAGGACGGTGAGGTATTTCTGGCGCAGATCTGCTTCTCGACGTACCGGACGCGATCGGGTCCGCGCCTCGCCGCCGTTGTCTTTGATGCTTCTGAGGAACTGCGGGACCGCCAGGAGCACTACCTCCAGCAGCTCCTGGCCGGGTCGAAACTCCTCGTGACCGCCGTGTGCCATGAGATCCGAAACCTCTGCGGCGCAATCGCGGTGATCAATGCCAAGCTCGCCAAGGACGAGCAGTTGTCCCGCCATGAGGATTTCCGCGCGCTCGGCGGACTCGTCGAGGCACTGGCGAGGATGGCCGGCCTGGAATTGCAGCAGACGAAGCGGCCGGAGCCGGAGAGTGTTGACGTGCGGGCGGTCCTGGAGGAATTGCGAATTGTAATCGAGCCGGCATTTCGCGACGCCCGGATTTCCATCCGGTGGGACCTGCCCGGATCGCTGCCACCCGTTTGGGCCGAGCGGCAGGCCCTGTTGCAAGCTTTTCTCAACATCACCAAGAACAGCCAGCGCGCGATGGAGCCGCAAAGCCGCAAGGAGCTGATTGTGAGGGCGTCCCTGGACGGTGACTCCGTCGTGGTTCGATTCATCGACAGCGGACCCGGCGTAACCGCGCCCGAACATCTGTTCAAGCCGTTCCAAAGCGGCGCCGCGGCCACTGGCCTGGGACTCTACTTGTCGCGGGCGTTCGTGCGCGCTTTTCACGGTAACATCGAATACGAGCCCCAACCGTCGGGATGCTGCTTTGCCGTTGTGCTCACTCCGGCAGAGCGGGACGAGGGCTCGTGGAAAGAGGATGATGGCGAGTATCCGACTGCTGCTGCTGGACGATCACAGCCTGTTCCGGGAGAGCCTCAGCCAGCTACTGGACACTGACCCGGACTTTCGAATGGTGGCCCACTGTGCGTCGTCCGGAGAGGCTCTGCAGGCGCTCGCCCGGAACGCGGTCGATCTGGTGCTGCTCGACTATGACTTAGGCGAGGAGGATGGCTTTCAGTTCATGCGGAAGGCCCGCGACGCGGGCTACCGGGGACGCATCTTGATTGTGACGGCCGGTATGACGGATGCGGATTACGTGCGCGCGCTGGGGCAGGGAGTTTCCGGCATCTTTCTGAAGCACAGCCCGCCCGCACAGCTCAGCGAGGCGATCCGCAAAGTGATGGCAGGCCAGACGTGGATCGACCAGCGGTGCATCAGGTTCCTGGTCCAGGCTGTCGAGAGGACCGACAGCCGCGAGCGGCGGAAGCAGCTAAGCGATCGCGAGCGCCACGTGCTTAAAGGTGTCTTCGAAGGCTTGACTAACAAAGAAATCGCCCGCCGCTTGAGTGTCTCCGAGGCTTCGGTGAAGTCGGCTCTCCAGCAACTGTTCGTCAAAGCCTCCGTCCGGACTCGAAGCCAATTAGTGCGCGTCGCTCTGGAAGAGTATGGTACGGCGTGGGGGTTGCATCCTTGAGATTTGCACTCTGATTTTGACGGCTCTGTCGAAAATCGGCCCCGGCAAGGACCGCGGCGAAAGATTTTCGACAGTCTTATGAAAACTTGGTAGCGCTAAACGGGATTCGAAGGCGGCAACGGCCAGTTCAGTTCACCTCGGTTCAAGTGATAGCACGTACGTTCGGCTGGTACGGCGCTCAGCACGGGATGTTTTGACCTAAGAGTCCATCGCGTGCGTCACGAAGGGATTCTCGCAGGGGTTGCCCAGGGCGACGTGCATCCGGCGCTGCGCCGGCTCCGCGATGATCCCGGCGACGGTCCGGCTGGCTG
>DASQHA010000119.1:0-7474 GCA_035632335.1 Terriglobales bacterium | reverse complement strand
ATCGCCATGGAGCACCAACGCCGTCTGCCGGCGGGATCCTGAAAATACAGGATGCACTCCGGATTTGCGCACTTTCTGATGTGTGCTTCCGCGCCTTGGCGGACGATCTCAGCTGCCGATTCTGCTATGGGGAGCAGAAGTTCCGACGAGCTTTCTTTCTCGGTTACCCGTGTTAATTCCCATGTCCCTTTGGTGGAAGCCAATTTCCTCCATCCCGCCTGGTCCTCAAGAACCCGGTTGATCGACCGGACCCATTCCGCGCGAACTTTTGTTCCGCCCGCCAGCGCCGCAAGGATCTGGCGGATCTCATCGCGCAATTCCAAGGCAAGGGCGAACGTCGCACTGCAATCGCGCGGGTCCCGCTTAGCCCACGACCGGTAACGGGCGGACTGATCGCGCGCCATGGCCGCTGCGATTTCCAGAAAGGTGATGAGGTCATGCCAAGACCGAATGGCTCCCGCCGGTTCTCCGCGAGGATCCACAACGGTATTCGCAAAGTCTATCGCTAGATTCTTAGCCACCAGCATGAACCGGGACGGGGACCGCGTCCGTTTCGCCATGGATTTCCTGACCCGATCATACGCCAGAAAAGTTACACATCTTCATGCGATCGCGGTGCCGGTTTCTGACATAATTTCTTTACTAACCTGAATCTTATTTTTGTGAGGTTAGTCTAAAGTGCAGATGGCCTTTGACGAAGCGGAACAGGAGAACATGGTGACGACATATAAGAAGGTCGCAATTGCAGGCGTCAACGTTTTCTACAGGGAGGCCGGGCCGAAAGGCGCGCCGGCTATCGTGCTTCTGCACGGCTTTCCATCCTCCTCGCACATGTTTCGCGATCTCATCCGCGATCTTTCGGATCGCTTTCATTTGATCGCCCCCGATTACCCTGGGTTCGGCAACAGCGATTGCCCGGACCCCCGCGAGTTCGCCTACACCTTCGATCACCTGTCACAGATCGTAGAGAAGTTTCTCGAGACGCTCGGCGTCGCGCGGTTCAGCCTCTATATGCAGGACTACGGGGGCCCGATAGGGTTTCGCATCGCCAGCCGGCATCCGGAATGGATCGAGTCGCTGATTGTGCAGAATGCAAATTCCTATACCGAAGGCCTCAGCGAGGCATGGGCGCCTCTCAGAGCTCTGTGGCAGGATCGCCAGGCGAATGAACCGGCCGTACGCAGCTTTCTTCTCCGCGAGACTACCGTCTTTCAGTACACCCACGGCGCAAAAAATGACGGCCTGATCAGCCCGGATGGATACAACAGCGATCAAGCTTTTCTCGACCGTCCGGGGAATGATGCCATCCAGATGGAACTGTTCTTCGACTACCAGGCTAACCTCCGGCTCTATCCGGAATGGCAAGCGTACCTGAAGAAGCGCCAGCCGCGCACCCTGATCGTCTGGGGGAAGAACGACCCATTCTTCACCGTAGCCGGAGCGGAGGCCTTCAAGAAGGATCTGGAAAGTGCCGAGATTCACCTAATCGATGCAGGCCACTTCGCCCTCGAAGAAGCCCACGAGAAAATCGCTGCACTCATCGGTGCGTTTATTAGCCAGCCTCACACAAGCAACGGGGACGTCGTCTGGGGAATCGCCCGGGTAGTGGCCGCGCCCGGCCGTGAAGCGGAGCTGCGGAGCGCCCTGGATACCGTGGTCGCCGCCACCCGTCAAGAGCCGGGGAACCTCAACTTCGATCTCTACCAGGCTGCCGGCGATCCAACCTTCTTCATTCACGAAAGCTGGCGGAGCCAGGAGGACTTGCATCGCCACTTTGCGACACCGCATGTTGCCCACTTTAAGGTTAGCCTCGAAACCCTGGCCGTTCGGCCGCTCGAACTCACGCAGTTAGAATCGCTGGCAAATCACCAGCCTGGAAGGAAGGAAAATCATGAGCAGACTTCAAGGTAAGATCGCCGTCGTCACCGGCGGCAATAGCGGCATCGGATTCGCCACCGCGCAAGCGCTTAGACAGCTTGGCGCACGGGTTGCGATCTCTGGCCGGGACAGGAAAACGCTGGAGGAAGCATCGAAATCCCTCGGCGGAGCATTCTTCGCGCAAGCTGATGTTACTGACCTGAGCCAGATCGAAAAATTCTACAGCCAGGTGGCGCACCGCCTCGGCAAGATCGACATCCTGTTTCTCAATGCAGGCGTTGCCAGGTTCGCGCCGGTCGGCGACACCACCGAAGCGCTGTACGACGAGGTCTTCGACATCAACGTCAAAGGCGTGTTCTTCAGCGCGCAGAAGGCTATCCCGTATCTCAATGACAACGCGTCCATCATTCTGAACACTTCCGTTGTCAACAGCGTGGGCTGGCCGGGAACCAGTGTGTACTCCGCTGCCAAAGCTGCCGTTCGTTCGCTGGCCAAGACGCTGTCCGCCGACCTTCTGCCTCGCGGAATTCGCGTAAATGCCGTGAGCCCCGGACCGATTGCCACGCCGATCTTCAATCGCATGGGCTTGCCCAAGGATGCGACCGATGCGCTGGCGCAGAGCATTCTGGCACAGGTTCCCATGAAGCGTTTCGGGGATCCGGCCGAAGTCGCCAATGCGGTGGCCTTCTTTGCATCACCCGATTCGTCATACGTCACCGGCGCGGAACTCCGCGTGGGCGGCGGTATCGGCGAACTTTGAACGTTGCGGCAAATCTCAAAAACATTTCAAGGAGAGAATATGTCGAGAATCAAACCGATCGAGCTGGCTCAGGCCAGCGGTAAAGCCAAGCAGTTGCTGGATAGTGTACAAGGTAAACTTGGCATGACGCCGAACATGATGAGGACTATGGCGCAATCGCCCGCCGTGTTGGAAGCGTACCTGAACTTCGCTGGGGCTCTTGGCCGGGGTGCGTTGGATGCCAAAGTGCGCGAGCAGATCGCCCTGGTTGTCGGCCAGACGAACAGTTGTGAATACTGCGTGTCTGCCCACACCGCGCTTGGAAAAGGCGCCGGGCTCAACGCCGAAGAGATCGAGAGTAGCCGGCGCGCGTACTCGGCCGACTTGAAAGTCTCTGTAGGCCTGGAGTTTGCCAAGAGAATCGTCAACCAGCGCGCTGTGGTTTCGGAAGAGGACCTGGCCTTAGTTCGCTCCGCGGGATATCGCGATGGCGAAATCGTCGAAATCGTGGCCCATGTTGCGCTCAACCTGTTGACAAATTACCTCAACCTGGTGGCCCAAACGGATGTGGATTTTCCAAGGGTTCCTCTGGCGTTAGAGCAAGCAGTCTGACAGGACGACATGCCAGAGGCCCGCCTGATCTCGGTCAACGTTGGAAAACCCAGGGAAGTCGGGTTTCGCGACGGCGCCGTCCTCACTGGAATCTTCAAAACACTGGTCGCCGGCAGAGTCGCAGTCCACAAACTGAACCTCGCCGGTGACCGGCAGGCGGATCTGACAGTTCACGGCGGCGCCGACAAAGCGGTCTACTGCTACCCCGCGGAACATTATCCGCACTGGGCTGAAGAGCTGCCGGGCACGGAACTGCCTTATGGGATGTTCGGCGAGAATTTGACGACACAGGTGCTCGATGAGGCGTCCGTCTATATCGGCGATCGGTTTCGGATTGGTTCCGCCGTTCCGCGGGTGACTCAACTAAGGACGCCCTGCTACAAGCTCGGCATCAAGTTTGGCCGGAGCGATATGGTCGAGAAATTTAGGTCCAGTGGCCGCTCAGGCTTCTATTTCTCCGTCATCGAGGAAGGAGAATTGGGCGCGGGCGATGGGATTGAACGTGTCGCCATCGGCCCAGGGGCGGGTGAGCGTACCCGAGGTTTTGCAGCTCGCCGGCGGTGTTGAACCGGACCGCGCTCAACTCGCACGTGTTCTTCAGTCCCCACTGCCTGCGTCTTCGCCTAGTTCCCGAAGCAAAGTCCTGGCGACACAGTCGGAGAAGAACGGTCGGTGGTCTCGGGCGGAGTCCTCGTCGGGGGCTGCAGCGCCGGGAAACCCTCGGCGCTAATGGCGGCGAACTCTCGGCGGTCTTCTCGGATCAGGGCATGGAGGAGATCTTCCGGTTCGATGTACAATCCGCCACGCCTTCTCGCAGACCAGAGTGCCATGAAGATCAGGCATCGTGCCCGGTGCGAATAGCGCTCGAACATGGGTCCATTATGCGTGTGGGGTGAGTATGAAACAACCGGGCAAGTCCATTCGAGCGTGTAGTCAAACCTCCGAATGGACAGTGCGCCTGCTTGTGACCGACACTAGAAGAAGCATAGGGCGTTTCCCGTCCCTATGAACTCGGATATTCCAAAAATGCCAGTTTCCGATAACCCCACTTTTCTACCACCATCCCCTGTCCCGGATGCGGCTAACCGCAATTCTGGAGTGGTTTGACACACCGGCGGTACCTTTTCGCCGCAAACGCTTTCAGAATAGTTGAAGCAACGCGCCTATTTTGGAGAGCTTTCCGATTGGCCTAGCAGTTGCTACCATCCGTCCGAAAGTGGATCAATATGCGTATCCGTCTTGACCACACTGAAGACGATGGCCTGCGCGTCACACACACGAGACCGCATGGCAAATGCTGTCGCACCGTCCAGTCGCGGCAATCGCCATAATACACTTCTGATATAGGGTCAGTCTAGGTATCTGAACGAGCAATGCCGGAAGCCGTTACCGCTCTTTCCAGGCCGCGCTGGCCTGGTTCCCGGCAGTGCGGCGACCAAGATGCGCATCACAGTGGTTAAGGAGGAGTGATGACAATCTCGGGAGCTCGGTTAGCGTTCAAAATGATGATTCGTGCGACGTGCTCAGCCCAAAAGACAAGATGCCCTCGGTCAGCGGTCCTACTGCTCGGACTAATCCTCGAGCCGCTGGCCTTCGCGCAGTTCTCTTTTGGAGTAAAAGGTGGCCTTCCGATCTCCAGTGCTATTCAGACGCACTGCGAGTTTAATGCAGAATTGAATGGCCTGCTGGCGCCCTGTTATTCAGCGAATACTAAAAGGTACATCGTCGGGCCGACGGTGGAATTTCGTGTCCTGCCTAAGTGGGCAGTTGAATTGGACGCACTTTACAATCGGACCGACTATAGCGGCGCAGTCGGCATCCCAAGCCCGATTTATCCGATTGGAATTGGTGTAATCAGCAGCAGGGCGGTAGTAAACTCCTGGGAACTCCCTATCATGGTGAATCACCGATTCTCACTGGGTGGGGCGGCTCCTTTTATCGACGCGGGGCCGTCGTTTCGTTATGTGGCTGTATCGTCCCGGGTTACCAGTACGATATTCGGCGCAATCCCCAACGTCACCTCATTCACGACAGACCATCCCAATGAACTCCAGAACCGGTTCAGCGCAGGCTTTACGGTGGGCGGCGGCATCGAATTCCGCCATGGCAAGCTGCACATCTCGCCCGAGCTCCGGTATACGCGCTGGGGCTTTCCAAACATAGAGCGGGCAGCACTCGCCTCGAATCTGAACGAGCTGGCATTCTTGCTGGGTCTCACTTTCTGAAGGGTTATGCGCAAAATCGAAGTATGCAGTTACGCGCACTCGCCGCTGAACACGCC
This sequence comes from Terriglobales bacterium, assembly GCA_035632335.1. Classification (GTDB taxonomy): domain Bacteria; phylum Acidobacteriota; class Terriglobia; order Terriglobales; family Acidobacteriaceae; genus JAIQFF01. The sequence goes on along the minus strand of DASQHA010000119.1, from coordinate 1,964 downwards.
GGCGTCGTGAAGAAAACGGGCCTGGCAGATTGGTTCAATAATGGCGAATGCCTCTTTTACAGGGAGCCTAAATCATCCACATCATCGGAAGTGCAGGCCGCGTTGCTGAGAAACGGGCATTTGGGAAAGTTCGCCGCCAGTTTATCGGCGGCGCCGCCGCCTTCAATATGGCGTTTTCCCTCGCTGGTCAGACGGTTCCCCAAGCCGGAACACCTGGAGAGCCGAACTGTCACGGCAAGACTATCTCTGCGATGACCCAGCAATTCGGCAGTACCGATGAGGCCACCGCATCACTTGGGTTCTCGAGTGTGCAGGCGCTTCAGGATGCCTTCATGCTGTTTTGCGAGCCATAGCCGCGGAGGATTGTCACGCCATGTAGGAGACCGGTTAGCGTGGGCCTCTCAGGCCTGCGCACCGGATTTCCCAAAGTACGCCCAAGCCGGCGAACGGAGGGTGTTCCGCGTACTCTGTTCGCGGGAGAATCCGTGGTTCCTCGGATTCGAAGAAAAAATGTCCGCTGCTGCGCTATTCAAACGTTGTAATCGCAGGAGGCAGGGCTTTATGACACAAACTCGATCGGGTTTCGACCATCCGGCGCAGTTCAACGTGATCCGCGCTTTTCGTCCGCTTCGGCTTGCCGCCATGGCGGCGTTGTCGATCGGCACAGCCATGGGCCAACAGGCGGCGCCAATCACCTATGCGGGAAACGAGCAGCCGCCGCTCATGGACCGGCAAAAAGAGATCGCCCTGGCGCTGAGCGCCTGCCCGCCGTCGGTGGCGAGCAAAGCGGCGGTTTACGTCCTTGGCAATTCCGGCTACGTGAGGGTCCGGGATAGTGACAACGGCTTCACCGCCATCGTCGAACATACGCTACCCAACAGCGTGGAACCTATGTGCATGAATGCGGAGGCCGCGCGCACGCATCTCTCACCCATACTGAAGATTGCGGAACTGCGCGCTCAACACAAGAGCTCTGAAGAGATCAAGCGCATAATGGCGGATGCTTACGCCAAGGGTATCTTTCCGCAGCCTACGGGGCTCGGCATCGATTACATGTTGTCGACGGAGAACCTGGTACCGAGCTTCAAAGGCGGTGTCGCACCCTATCCGCCGCACGTCATGTTCTTTGCGCCGGGTATGACCAATGCTGAACTCGGCGCCGACGTCACCCTCGGTCCGGAAGGCAATCCCACCGCGCCTGCCTTCGTCGTCTATGAAGGCACGCCTCAAGCGATCATCATCGTTCCCGTCGAAGTTCACGGAGGGGCGGCCAATGCATCGAGTCATAATCATGCTAGGGGCTTGTAATTATCAATTGGAAAGGAAAATCGATAGGAGAAAACCATCATGAGTGAGTTTCTATATCTTTATCGCCGTAGTCAGCCCGCCATTTCCGCAATGTCGCCCGAACGTTCGCAACAAACGATGCAGAAATGGATGGCCTGGATGAAGGAGTTGGGTGAGAAAGGCCATATCAAAGACCAGGGCCATACGCTCGAACCCACTGGGAGGTTAGTGAAAGGCAAGCAGAAGACGGTGACCGACGGCCCTTTCGCCGAAGCCAAGGACATCATCGGCGGCTACACGATCATTGAAGCGCGCGATCTGGAGCAAGCGGTGGAGCTTTCAAAGGGCTGCCCGGTCTTCGAGGTCGATGGCGCGGTAGAAGTGCGACCAGTGTTGAAGATGAATTTGTAATGGAGCCCAGCGATCATTTATTCCGGCACGAAGCTGGACGCATGGTCGCCACTCTGACGCGCATCTTCGGCGTCCATAACCTAGCGTTGGCGGAAGACGTCGTGCAAGATGCCTTCTGCCGCGCGCTTGAGGTCTGGAAACTTCGCGGTGTGCCGGAGAATCCCTCGGCGTGGCTGATGGCCACCGCGAAGAACTGCGCGCTCGATGCGCTCCGCCGCGAGCGCACGGCCCGCACCTTCGCTCCCGAGCTGAGCAGGTTTGTCCAG
>DASQHA010000118.1:0-2083 GCA_035632335.1 Terriglobales bacterium | reverse complement strand
TTGGGTTGACTCGACCGACCCCCGCGCATATAGTCTTGGCGGGTTTCGAACCAAGTCTCGCGGTTCAAACGCTTTTAGCGGTTGCGCAGATCGCATCGGGGCCAGCGGTCACCTAGTCCAGCGCACGGGAAAAACCAGACTTAGAATTTTCGCTATGCGGCGGAAATATTACACATTCTTTGTTGCTGCCCACGACTCGGGAAAGATGCGCCGGGTGCGTTTGCCCCATTATGTCGTGCATTTGGTCGGTGCCTTGGCCCTGGTGGGATGTGTCACCGTACTGGTGGGGGTCAGCTCCTATAGCCGAATGGTCTGGAAGGTGGCGGAGTTCAACACTCTCCGCCGGGACCAGGACTCCCTGAAGCAGCAGTACCGCAAGCTGCAGACGGAAGTGAAGGACACGGACCAGCGGCTGAACTCACTGCAATCGCTGGCAGGTGACGTCGCTGTGGCTTATGGCCTGGTGCGCGTCCCGGAAACACCCTTTAGCCTGACCAGCACCTCTACCGATTCCGAGGCGACCTACCAGAAGACGCTATACCAGTTCAATTTCCTGGAACAGAATTCCAATGCAATCATGCTGGCATCGGAAGGCGTGCATTTGCTGCCGGGCATGAAGCTGGCGAATGCGCCTTTTGTTCCCTCCCTGTGGCCGGTGCTCGGCAGAATCACCAGCCGGTTCGGCCAGCGGCTGGACCCGTTCGGGGGTGAGGGAGAGTTCCACACAGGGCTCGACATCGCCTCCCATTTCGGCGATGAGGTTAGGACGGCCGCGGCCGGCGTCGTAACCTGGGTCGGGCCGCGGGAAGGCTATGGCAACGTCGTCATCATCGATCACGGATTCGGCATCACGACGTGGTATGCGCACCTCTCCGGCTTTAACACGCAAGTGGGGATGCCGGTGCGGCGCGGCGACGTGATTGCCTACGAAGGTGAGACCGGCCGGGCGACGGGGCCACACCTTCATTTTGAAGTCCGCATGCACAATTTGCCCGTCGATCCGTGGCGATATTTGCACCAGGTGGATACAGCCGGCCTCGTCACAAGCGGGGACTAAACAAGCCCGTAAGCCCTCTCCTGTTTAACTTCCCACCCTCAATTGAAATTTCCATGCTATGTCCGACTCTTCGCGTGTTATTGCCGTGTGGGTGTTGCTGGGGGAGATCCAGAAGCAATCGCGAGCATCTGTTCAGTGAGCTGAGCGCGCAGTCGAAGCGTGTGGCCGCTGTGAGTGAGCGAAGTTGCCTTCAGTAATTCATCGAGTGGGCGCCACTGCGGCCCGATTTGCTGCTGCACTTTGGGATCCGCGAGCTCGGCCCGCCCCATCCAACGAAGGCCATCGAGCACAGTCATCAACTGCAAAGCATCGAGAGAGGAATCACATTCCGCATTCGCGGCGATGCTGAAGTTGGTGGCATTGGGCTGACCAGCCAGACTGATGCTGCGAATACTCTTCAGCATGCGCGCGAGTTGAGCGTCGTGGGATTCATCAATGCCGATATCCTGCGTGAGATTTTCCGTGCGGGCCACGCTGAAAATGGCAGCGCCTGAAACTTGCGCGACGCGCGCGGACATGACTGGATCGAGATTATTCGCGCTGGTTGGCTTGAGCAGCGCGTCGAGAGCAGGACCATCCGCGAGGGCCAAGCGATTGGGCGCGAGGAAAGCAAAGCGGATGCGGCGAGATGAGCCTTGTTCGGGAACTTCGTAGACCTCGAGGCCACCTTCTTTCGCCAGCTTTCCCGTCTGCAAGGCATAATTTGCGATTTTCTTGCGGTCAAAGCGTCCCTCGGCGAAGACAAGCACAGTCGTGGGCGCTGTGTGCGGCCACAGAGCCATGGCAGCGCGGTCGAGGTCGGGGGAATAGTCGAATCCAGTGGCGTTGACGAAGGCAGTGTATTGAGGATCCTCATCGGACGTAGGCGCAAGGGCGGCAAGCTCTTTGGCGAAGGCGGAGGCGCGAAGCTGGGCAACGTCCGCGTAGACAATCGCGGATGCCCCAGTGGGAAGCTGATGGACTAAATCGGGAGAGTCCTTTTGGCCGGCAGGCGAGCCTTTCGATGACGAGTTTGACGCCCCTGCG
>DASQHA010000117.1:0-17694 GCA_035632335.1 Terriglobales bacterium | reverse complement strand
GCGGAGCAGGGCTCCGCGACGTGCGGGCTGAAACTTTTATCGAGCTTCGCTCGACCGGACAGCCGGGGGCGGCTGTCCCCACGTCGCCTGTGGCGCTCCCCTGCACGAGCGCGGGCGCTCGCGCCTACATTTTCAGTGAGAGGCTCTCGGCACAAAAATGCACTATTTAATGGTAATCTTTAGGTTCCGTTGCAAGCGATTCCAGCAGAAGTGTATCCAGGAGAGCAGGCAATGAAAGTTGGCATACTCACCGGCGGAGGCGATTGCCCAGGTTTGAACGCCGTGATCCGCGCCGTGGTGCGGAAAGGTTGCTTCCATTACGAAGACGAATTTGTGGGCTTTCTGGAGGGTTGGCGTGGCTTGATCGAGGACAAGGCCATGCCCCTCGATCTCTCCAGTGTAGGCGGAATTCTTCCCCGGGGCGGCACCATCCTCCGCACCTCCCGCACCAATCCGGGCAAAAAAGCAGATGGACTCGAGCGCTGCATCGCCACGCTCAAACAACATCAGGTCGAAGCGCTCATCGCCATCGGCGGCGATGACACGCTCTCGGTGGCCCAGAAACTGCACGAAAAAGGGGTGGACGTGGTCGGCGTCCCCAAGACCATCGACAACGACCTGGCCGGCACCGACTTCACCTTCGGGTTCGACACGGCGGTCAATATCGCCACCGAGGCTATCGACCGCGTGCATACCACCGCCGAAGCCCACAACCGCGTGATGGTGGTGGAGGTCATGGGACGGGACGCCGGCTGGATTGCCATGTACAGCGGCATCGCCGGCGGCGCGGATGTAATCCTCATCCCCGAAATTCCCTTCGATGTTGACAAGGTCGCGGAAACCATCCGCTTGCGGCACGCGCGCGGCCGCTATTTCAGCATCGTGGTGGTGGCCGAAGGAGCCAAATTCTCCACCGATGTTGATCCAAAACACGGATCTCCCATCGTGGTCGACATGGGCAAAGACGAATTCGGCCACGCCCGCTTGGGCGGAATCGCTGCCATCCTCGCCCGCGAAATCGAACGGCGCACCAACTTTGAGACCCGCACCGTCGTCCTCGGACATGTGCAGCGCGGCGGCTCTCCCAGCGCTTTCGACCGCATGCTGGCGACACGCTATGGCTTGGGGGCGATCGACATGGTGCATCGCGGCGAGTTTGGCTGCATGGCCGCGCTGCGCGGCAATAAGATCGTTTCCGTGCCCCTGGCGGACGCCATCTCCAAAAACCGCACCGTCGACCAGGAAACCATTGACGTGGCCTCAGGCATCCTCGACAAGCTGACCGCGGACAAGGTGACGGTAGAAAAGTAGCGGGGAGCGGACCTCGGACGTCAGACCTCGGACGTCGGCCGAAAGCCCCAGGGTCTGAGGTCCGAAGTCCAAGGTCCGGGGTCCGAGGTCCGGGGTCCGAGGTCCGAAGTCCGGGGTCCGAAGTCCGATGATCATGGCCCGCCTCGCGCCGTCACTGCTCCAGTTCATCGAATTAGCTCTGGTGATTGCCAGTCTGGTGACTATCGCCCTGGCTTCGCGCCATGCCGGCCGAGCCGCGGCAAAGTCTGCCGGCTTTGCTTACGTCGAGAGCCGCTTTCGACAGCTGGCGCGAAGAAAAGCGTTGTCCGTTGTTGTGGTTGGTCTGCTGGTGGTTACGCTTCGCGTTTCCCTCATCCCTGTCCTTGGAATTCCCGCACCACGCTGGAATGACGAATTCAGTTATCTGCTGGCCGCCGACACCTTCGCGCATGGACGCGTCACCAATCCCACCCATCCCATGTGGGTACACTTCGAGAGCTTCCACATCATTCAGCATCCGACCTACATGTCCATGTACCCTCCCGCGCAGGGACTTTTTCTGGCTGCCGGCGAGCGGCTGGGAAATCCCTGGATCGGCCAACTGCTGGTCACTGCGCTCATGTGCTCAGCGTTTACCTGGATGCTCCAGGGCTGGATGCCGCCCACCTGGGCGCTGCTCGGCGGCATGCTGGCAATGCTGCGCCTGGGACTTCTCAGCTATTGGATGAACGGCTACTGGAGTGGTTCGGTGGTTGCCCTGGGCGGTGCGCTGGTGCTGGGGGCCCTGCCTCGGATCAAGAGATACACTCGCGTGCTCGATGCCGTCGTAGTGGCGGTGGGTGTTTCCATCCTGGCCGACAGCCGTCCCTACGAAGGATTGATTTTCAGCCTGCCCATGGCGGCAGCGCTGGTCATCTGGATTTTTGGCCAGGCGCATCCTCCATTTTCGGTCTCATTCCGGCGCTTTGTGTTGCCGGCGATTCTGGTTCTCGCGATAACCGGCGCGGGCACGGCTTACTACTATTGGCGAGTCACGGGCAACCCTTTTCGCATGACGTACCAGGTGAATCGTGATACCTACGCGACCGCGCCATATTTCCTGTGGCAGTCTCCGCGGCCGGAGCCGGTCTACAACCACCCACTGATGCGAGATTTCTATCGCTGGGAACTGGCGCGGTTCGAGGGATACCACACGCTCGGCGGAGCCGCCTCCCGCACCTGGGACAAGCTGGCAGGAGTGTGGAAGTATTACTTTGGCCCGCTGCTTACCGTCCCGCTGCTGGCCTTCCCCTGGATCCTGCGCGACAAGAAGATGCGTTTTCCCCTTTTCGCGGCTGCGTTCTTTGCGCTCGGCCTGGCCGTTGAAACTTGGACCATGCCTCACTACGTGGCCCCTGCCGCGGGACTCATCTATCTTCTACTGCTGCAGTGCATGCGCCATTTACGGCTGTGGCGCTGGCGCGGACGGCCATTTGGAGTTGCGCTGGTGCGAGCCATTCCGGCCATCGCCTGCGCCATGGTCCTGTTGCGCGTCGGAGCCGTCGTGGCCCACGCCCAGATCGAGCCCGCGTGGCCCCGGGGCAACCTGGATCGGGTGGCAATCACGCGCCAGTTGGAAGCCACTCCGGGACGCCATCTGGTCATCGTCAGCTACGGTCCGCATCATGATGTGGATTGGGAATGGGTTTACAACGCGGCGGACATTGACGGCGCCAGGATCGTCTGGGCTCGCGCCATGAACCCGAAGGAAGACCAGGAATTGCTCCAGTATTTTCACGATCGAAGAGTATGGCACGTGAACGGCGACCAGTCTCCCACCCGGCTGGAACCGTGATTCGACCGCCGGGCGTGGATCACACACTTGCAACTCTCACGCCCTGTCATCCTGATCCGACTGTTGCTTCGGCACTGTCATCCTGAGAGTTACTGCTTCGCGCAGCGAAGCAGTTGCGCAGTCGAAGGCCCCCTATAGGCGGCTCGGACCGCGAGGGCCGCGAATTAAACGCAGGCGAAAACTCCACGGGCTTACGGAGTCGTGCCGATCGTAGGGGTCCTTCGACTCCATCCTTCCATTCGCCCGCGAATGGAACGATTTCCGCTCAGGATGACAATGCGACGGGGCGGTGGCAGGAGGCGAGATGGAGGAAGGGCTGACATTTCTGCGCAACTGCTTCGCTGCGCGAAGCCATTACTTCCCTCAGGATGACAGGCCGAAGAGAAATGTCAGCGCTTCCGGAAAGCGTTTGGCCCATTCCCTTTCGTTGTGGGTCGCGCCTTCGTCAATCCTTACCCGCAACCGGTCCTCTCTCAAGCCGGCGCGACGCAGAACCTGCTCCAGGTTGCGAACATCTTTTACCACTTGTTGATCGCGATCTTCGTTTCCGTCTTCCCTGGTGCCGATCGCCATATAGATAGTGGCCGGCCACTGCCGGAAGGCGCGGCTGGATTTCACCAGCTGCCGGTTGGAGACGAACAACGAAGGACTCTCCAGCAGCAAACGTCCCACGACTCCGGGACGGCTCATCACGGTGTACAAGGAAATGATCGCGCCCAGGGACGATCCTCCCAGTCCCGTATTTTCCGGGCCTCGGGCGATGCGGTAATGCTGATAGATGTGGGGCATCACCTCGTTTAACAGAAAATCGGGATAACGCTTGCCCTGGGGCCGCATGACAGGCGGGCTAAAGGACCGGTAGGGCAGATACTCCTTGGCGCGGTCCTTTTGCGCATTATCGATCCCCACGATGATCAGGGGAGGAATTCTGTTTTCGCCAATCAAGCGACTGGCAGCTTCACCGGCCTGCCAGTCGATCCCAATGTAGGCCGTCGCCGGATCAAACAAATTTTGTCCGTCGTTGAGATAGAACACCGGGTAGTGCCGGCCCTGGTTTTCGGGCGCGCTGTATCCCGGCGGCAACCAGACCCGCAGCCGGCGCGTGTTGCGAAAAATCCGGCTTTGCAATTCGTGCAGGCGCAGCTCTCCCGCGAAGTCCGGAGCGTCTGCACTTTTTGAGTTTAGGGATGCTGAAGTTTCTTCCATGAGGGACTCAGTCAGGCCGCCGGGCGCGCATCCACAACACCCACGAAAGCACCGCGACGCTTGCAGTCAACGCCAGAGACGACAGACACAAAACACACCACGCCGCCAGCACGAAACCTTCGACGTACGTGAGGTAGAGCGCGAAGCCCAACCCCGCCAGCGATCCCATTGCCAGCACTGCCGGCGTTCCGGCCTGGTTGCGATAAAGAGTCGCCAGCGTCAACACGGCCAGATATCCGATAATTCCGATCACGGCCACTGGAACACCGGCAATCTCAGAGAACCTGCTGCGATTCACGATGTCGCAGTTGAAATTCTCTCCAATATCGCAGTAGGTAGTGGCCGAGGTTCCGTAGTGATGGTACAGCGACACGGATGACACCAGCGCGCCAACGAACGCCAGCACGGCAATCGATTGGAGAATGCGCCGGAAAGAGCGCGGCCGGGCCGGTGACATCATGGCAGGCTGCATCCGGTCTTCAATCCGAGCGACTGCAAGGACTGGGTGCCTTCCCGGCGTTCTCCATCTTCGAATTGCCAGGTAGGGAAATGTTTTATGCCGGCCTCTTTGCAGAGCGGCGCTTCATCGCGCGACCCCGGCACGCCGCACTCGACATAAGGAACGTATTTGAAGGAGGCTTCAAACATGGCCTCCTGGTCCGCGCAATGCGGGCACCAGTACGCGCCGTACATCTTCACCTGCTTCGCGGCCAGGCATTTCGCGAAGCTGTCGAGGCGGCTGCCGCGTTTGCGTATGCCCATATAGATCACCACGGCAAAGGCGGCGACGATCAGCAACACAGTAACCATCGTGCGCGCCGTCGATGACCCTGGCGGTGAGCCTTCTCCGCGATTCTTGCCGTCGTTCGACATGGAATCTTTTTATACCACGACGTTCAGAGCGGACGGCAGCACGTCGAGGGCCCGGCAATGCAAGGTGAGCACCTCGCCGTCCACCATGACATCGACCGGCGCGTCGAGTTCGAAATCAATGCGCCGGGCGGGCCGCCGTTCCGCCAGCGGATGGTTGATATGCGTGCCGTCATAGAGCGTCGGCAGATTGCGGATCAGGCCCAGGCGCCCGATCGGCCCCCAGCGCACGAACTCGATAAGCCCGTCATTGATCTCCGCATGGGGCGCAATCATCATGGTGCCGCCAGTGAATTTACTGTTGCTGAAGGTCAGGAACAGGCAGGGCCGCCGGTCGATCTCGCTCTCTCCATCCACCCGCAGGGGAAAGGGGCGCCGCCGGAAACGCGCCAGGCTGATGAAAATGGATGACTGATAGCCTATCTCACCCCAGCCGCTGAAGCGGCGGGCGCGCAATGTGGCCACGTCGGCGGAAAATCCCATGCTCAGCAGATTGATGTAGTGCAGCACTCCGGTCTGGTGGGTCAAGCGGAGAACGTCGCAAGGTATTGAGCGCCGGGCAAGCAACGCTTCAATCGCGAACTCTACTCCCTGATCACTGAAGTCGCGCAAGAACGAGTTGCCCGTTCCCAGGGGGAGAAAGGCCAGCGACGCGGCCTCACCGGCCGACGGAAAAAGCCCGTTGACAACTTCATAGGAAGTCCCGTCTCCGCCGACGGCGATAAACTTGCGGTAACCCTGGGCATAAGCGTCGCGGACCAGCGCCGTCGCCTGGCCGGGAGCCGCGGTTTCGACCACGGTCAGATCAATTCCGCCCGCCCGCAATCGAGCCAGCGCAGGCCCTACCAGTTTGCGGCATCGCCCGCCGCCCGCCGCCGGGTTGACCACCGCGAGAAACCTTCCGGAATCGATCAACGTGGATCGCTCATAGCGCTTTTATAGTTCGACGACGGCGGAGCGGCTCAGGGTCTTGCGGATTTCCTCGGCCAAAGCCACCCGCTTGATTTTCATGGCCGCGGTGCGCGGAAAATCCTTTTCCCAGACCAGGCATCCGCCCACTCGTTTGAAATCGGGCAAGCGGCGATTGCGGGCGATGATCTCCTGCTTCAGCCCTTCAGTGAACTCGGAAACCTGGCCTTCCTGCCCTGGTTCCAGGCGGAGGACAAGAATCAGCATCTCGTGGCCCAGGCTCTTGGCAGGCCAGATATAGTTGGCCGCGAAGATGCAGTACTCTTTGACCGGCAGCCCGTCGAAGGCAGTCTCGATGTCCTCCGGATAAATATTCTTCCCACCATCGGTCACGATCATGTTCTTCTTGCGGCCGAAGAGCTGCAGATGCCCGCTGCTGTCAAAGCGGCCGAGGTCGCCGGTGAGCAGCCAGCCATCCACAATCGTCTCGGCGGTCAACTCGGGGTCATCGAGGTAATGCGACATCACGGTCTTGCCCATCGCCGCCACCTCGCCAATGCCTTCCGAGTCCGGATTCAGTACCCGCAATTCCACGCCGGGCAGAGGCTTGCCCACGCTGTCGGCGCGGAACGGTTTGAGATCGTTGAGCGTGAGCACGGTGCCGGCTTCGGTCAGGCCATATCCGTTGGCCACGGGAATGCCCAGGTCGTAGAAAAACTGCAGGGTCGACGGCTCCATAAAGGCGCCTCCCGTGAACATGGCGCGCAAATCTCCACCGAAAGCCTTGTGCACCTGGCGCAGCAGTACTCGGCTCAGTCGCACATCGGGACGCCAGCCGGTGAAGAATTTGTTTACCGCGATCGATCGCTCCAGCAGGAAGCGTTTAGGCCTGGACACCGCTTCCAGCTTGGCTTTGAGCCCGCGCTCCAGGTTCTTGAGCACCAGTGGGACCAGGCTTACATACGTGATCTTGTAGCGCACGAAGGCGTCGCGCACGAACTCCGGCCGCAGGGTGCGCAAGTGCACCACACACGCGCCGCAAACAAATGGACCGATAAAGCCCACCATGAAATCGATGGCGTGATTGGTGGGCAGAATGCTCAGATAGCGCACGCCTGGCCAGAAGGGAAACAGCGAAATCAGCGCCTTGCACTGCTCCAGATAATTTTCGTGGGTCAGCACGCATCCCTTGGGGCGCCCGCCGGTCCCGGAGGAATAGACGATGCAGGCCACGTCCTGGCGCTGCCGCGGAACGAATACCGGATCTCCTTTCCGCCGAAAGTCCTCCCAGCGGAAAGCACCCGCGAGATCCGCTCCGGGCGGCGCTTCGGTCACCAGGACCGTCTGCACGGTGCGGGCCTTGAACTCCGGCGCTTGCATCATCGCCCGCCACAGGTAGTATTCGACCACCAGAACCTTGGCTTTGCTGTGCGCCAGCAATTGCAGGTGCTCGGGTGCGGTCAGCTTGTAATCGAGCGGAACCAGCACTCCGCCGCCATGAAAAATGGCGTACGCCGAGATCAGCCACTTCGACTGATTGGTCATGATGATCGCCGCCCGATCGCCCGCGCCAAATTCAGAGTCTTCCAGCGAACGCGCCAGGGGCATCGCCATTTCTTTGAAGTCGGAATACGTGAGACGGGTCTTTTCCTTGTCGCGATCGGATTCGATCAGGCAGGTCTCGTTCGGCCAACGGTCGAGCGCCTCGCGCAGTGCTGCGCCCAGACAGTTATATTGGTCGAGGTTAAGCATGAATGCTTATTTCACCACAGAGATAGAGACACTCGAAGAAAACGCCTAGTTATCAACTTACCACCGCCCCGCACCTGAGAACCGGGAACTGCAAGCTGACAAATGAGTTTCTTATCTGTCGGTCACTTTCCCCGAGGGATGATCGATCCTGCAGCAGAGGCCTATCCGCGACGCCTTACAATCTCGCCTGGATCCGGCTGGCCAGGGTCCTGAAGTCGGACACGCCCTGCAATTCGTAATCGGGAAGCTCGACGTTGAAATGATGCTCGAGCCGGGTAAGCAAATCGAGGGCCTGCAGGCTGTCAATCCCGAGCGTCTTGAAGAAATCGTCGTCGGGAGTCAGTTTCTCGCGCGGCACCTTGAACTGTGCCGCCGCCAGGTTGAGGATCTCTTCGAGCGTCTTCTTGTTATTGTCAGTCATTGCTCTCTGCTCGTTCTATTTTAATCGAAAGCGATTACGGCAAGTAGGGTTGGGCGTCTGTGCTCTCCACGAACTTCTTCAATCCAGCCTCCACCGCCGGCTGGGTAAAGAGGTCGCAGAAGATATCAATTTCCTTTCGTAACTCTTCATACGGGATCGGCTTAATAAATTTCTTGGCTGCAATCGCGGTGTGGCGATCGAACTTTCCCAGTTGGACCGCGGTGCTGCGGGCCGCTTTCAGCGACTCGCCTTCTCCCACCACCTGGCTTACCAGTCCGATCTGCTGAGCCTTGGTGGCATTGAAACTGCGTCCGGTGAGCAACAGGTCGCGGACCACTGCGTTTCCCAGATCGCGCTTCAGCCGCGGGATGCCGCCGAATCCGGGAATCAGGCCCAGTCGCAGCTCAGGAAAGCAGAAGCGCGCCATCTTGTCGGCGATCATCAGATCACAGACCAGGGCCAGCTCGAATCCGCCGCCGAAGGTTATGCCGTTCAACGCGGCGATGGTGGTGAGCGGAGCGCTGTCAATCGCATTCATCACCCGGTGAATGCGTTCGAGAAATTCCCGGACGCCGCGGGCTGCCGCCTTTCTCTCCATCCCCTGCGCGCCGTGATAGAGCTCGCGCAAGTCAGCGCCGGCGCAGAATCCGGATTGCAAGCGGCTGTAGATGATCAGCGCATGAGCATCGCCCTGCATGCGTTCCAGGGCAGAGGCAAATCTCTCCAGTTCCCCGAGCGTGAGCGAACCGATCTCATTGCATGGGCTGCGATGCAGAGCCAGCTCGATGACGCCGTCTTTGAGCTCCCAGGAGAGCGTTTGGCCTTGGAATTGGTTCATCGTCTATTGCTCGCATTCACAGCTTAAATATTGCGCTGGCGGTTCGAGGGCAAGATGCCTCGAGACAGCCGGCAGGACCCCGGCGCTACTTTATGAGGCCTGCTTTACGGCGTACATTTCTTCGATTTCACCTTGCAGTCGCGATGCAATCTGGTCACGCTTGAGCTTCCCGTTCGCGGTCAGCAGTCCGTTTTCGATGGAGAAGGGCTCGGCATGCACATAGAACGCTCGAACCTGCTTATAGTGCGGCAAGTGCGGGTTGATCGCATCGACCGCCGCCTGCACCTGCTCCCGGCTCACACTTCCCGTCACGATCGCCGAAAGATAGCCCCGCCCGTTGCCCACCAGCACCGCCTGTTGAGCCTTGGGCAAGTTCTTCAGCAGCTCATCTTCGATGGGCTCTGGAGCAATGTTATGGCCTGAACCAAGAATAATCAGGTTCTTGATGCGCCCGATAATACGCCAATTTCCCGTCGCATCCACTTCTCCCTGGTCGCCGGTATGAAACCAGCCATCGCGCAGCGATTTAGCAGTTTCCTGCGGACGGTTCCAGTATCCGGGAAAAATATTAGGGCCGCGCACCATAATCTCGTCGCTTTCTCCGAGCTCCATCTCGATGCCGCGGATGGCCGGCCCCACGCGCCCGGGTTCGACGTGGCGGGGATCGTCCATGGTGCAGATCGCCGTGGTTTCGGTGAGTCCATAGACCTGTAGCACGGGAATACCGAGCATATTGAAATAGAGCTGCGTATCCAGATTCAGGGGAGCCGAGCCGCAGATCAGGGCCTTCAGGTTTTCACCAATCATTTTCTTGCGGATGGTGGGAAATATCGCGGCGTTGGCCATCGCCAGCCAGCCTGGGTCGGAGAGGCGCGCATGCCCGTCCCGCCTGCGCATCCATGCTGCCTTGGCGCGCCGGTAGATGACGAGTGCGACACCGCCAGTTTTCCAGAGCTGTTCGTCCACGGCCTTGCGCATGCGCTCGAGTAACGCCGGGACGTTAAGGAAATAATCGGGCGCGGCCGCGCGCATCTCGCCCGCCAGCTTTCCCAGGTCCATGTTTAGCGTCAGCAGGCTGCGCCGGAGAAGGCAAGTCAGCAGCATGATCCACGAACCCGCAAAACAAAAGGGCAGGTAGTGGAATACGCGGTCCTGCCCCGGCTTGTTCTCCATCAACTGATCCAGGCGTTCTGAAGTGCAGCCCAGCATGTGGCCGACATTGCCCGCGGTCAAGACGACGCCTTTAGCCTCGCCCGAGGTTCCAGACGTATAGATGATCGTGACCGGATCGGATTCGGCAAGCTGGGGGTTGCCGTTAACGCTTGCTCCAGGGTTCGAGAAGATTTCGTCGAACAGATATTGCGGAGGCGCGTCCGGCCAGGCGTGCAGAATGCCGTCGCGCAAGGCGGCATCACCGCAGCAGATCAATGCCGGCGCGCAGTCTTTCATCATGGCGGTGAGTTCCGACGCTGCCTGCCGCGCATACAGCGGAACTACGATCAGGCCTTCCGCCATGATGGCGAGATCGAGCGCCACCCAGTCGATGCTATTTTGCGCCAGCAGGGCGCAGCGGTCGCCTTTTTTCAAACCGCGCGCCGCGAGAAAGGCCCGGGCCTGCCCGACCAGAGTCGACAGATCTCTCCCCGTGACGGGTGTGACCGGACCCTCGCGAAGCTCCTGAAGTATCGGAGTGCCGTCGGCCGCATTGAGCTGCGCGAAAATATTTTCGAGAAAGTTCATCTGCTTGCGTAGGGGCAGGTGTCCCCACCTGCCCGGCCGAGCGACGCTCGGCGGTCTGACCGTGCGAAGCCCGCAGTTCCTGCGAGTTGGCTCGAGCGGAGCTTTGCTCCGCTGGGCAGGTGGGACACCTGCCCCTACGTGATTCTTGCTAGCCGAATGCTTCTACCAGTTGCCGCAGCCCCTTGCTGATAGGCGGCAAATAATCTTCCCAGCTCCATTCGCCCTTGCGCGTGGGAAACTCGGGATATCGCCGCTGCACTTCCTCCTCGAAGTACACGCCCATGCGAGCCATCACTTTCAGGTTCTTTACTACCGTCTGTCCGATTCCCACCGAGATCGCTTCGCCTTGGGTGGCCAGCTTTTCGAGTGCGGCCATCAATTTCGGCTCTAGGTCAGGATCGTCCACGTTCATGAGCAGGTCCTGATGTCCACGTTCTCGCATCAGGTTGCGGATACGTTCGTCCATGGTGATTCCGGCCGACGGCACCAGCCCGGGCATCGAAGTTACGATGCCGTGATAGCGGGACGAAACCATCATGTGGCAGGCCCGCAGAATGCTGACCAGTTCATGCATCTTGTAGTCTTCGGAACTCAGCACGGGTACGCCCCCGAGCTTTTCCGAGATGCGGCCGGCGGGTCGGGCGTCCAGGCGTTCGGTGGCAGCCAGCAATACAAAAACTTGCCGCTGCTTGCGGAATGCGTCGACGGCGTTGGCGATGGCGGTAAGGTAGTGCTCCAGCGCCCGATCGGCGGCCGGCCCCGAATTGTGAAAGTAGACCGACCGGTAGTGGCTGTCCTTGTAGGCTCCGGTCAGGCTGCGCGCCGCGAACTTGGCTACCGATGCCTTGACCGGCCACTCAAAAGGATTGATCGGACACACCACCAGCACCGGCGTAGTACCGTCCCAGCCAATTTGCCGCAAGACTCCCTGTCCGTATTCAGCCGGGGCAGGCTCGAATGTCCACGCCGTGTCGGTGCCCAACTCGGTCGGCACTCCCAGTTCGCGCAGCAGGGTCCGCGATTCTTCGTTGCGGGTGATCACCAGGGAATTCTGGCAGTAGCGCGCGCACATCTTGGCGATCAGCGGATCCATGTGCCCGGCTTCCGCGCCATAGCCAACGGAGAGCTTGTTCTGGGCGGCGGCAATGCCCAGCGATCCGATCATCATGGTGGTCAGGGCGTTTGCGAATTTGCTTTTGAACATCGAGCCTTCGCACGCCACCACGCCGTGATGCCGCGGCACCTCGTCAGAAAGGAACGGAGGGAAAATATCCGGCAGGTGCACCTGTCGCGTGCCTTCGAAATACCCGTCGGTAAATTTGAAGTTTTGCGTCATTACGCTGAAGGCGGTATTTTCCGCGCCCAGAATGTGACGCGTCTGGCGCAGCATTTCCGACACTCGCACGTCAGAACCCATGTTGCGCGTGCCGTTATAGCCGGCAAACAGCAGCTTCAGTTTTTCACCGGGCTGCCAGGACTTGCCTTTGCCCATCATCCAGCCCAGCTTCGCGGCTTCAATGCTGCTGCTGACCCAGGCTTCCAGGACCAAATCCATCATGCCGCGGATCCTCCGGCTTTCGTGCTGGGCCAGCCCCGGTAGGGATATATGAAGTTGGTCTCACGGCTGAATTTGAGCAAGGGGTAGCTGTACTGCGAAAATGGCACCGGCTTGCGTCCAAGTTCCTGCGTGACCCGGCTGTTGTCGAATACCGTATTCCACACCAGATACGGCATGAACACTTTCATCAGCGACGCCCCGTGACCCAGAGATCCGCCTCGGCCGGATAGAAAATTGACGGTCGAATCGAAGGGCCGCTCCAGAAAGGGCATGAAAATGGGGCCGCGCTTGTTCTGGGCCGCAGCCAGGGCGCTGGTCAGCTGGCGGAAGCTCTGCGAATCCACGCCGGATGACAGATGATAAGTATCGTGCAGCGGGTCTTCTTTCTGGTGCAGGGTGGCAATGGCGTCCGCGACAAAATCCACGTTTACAATGTCGATTTTGTCTTTGGCGCGAAAGGGCAGCACCGGCAGGCCGGCCAGAAACACAAACGCCTTCACCATGTCGAACTGCGTCGTCTCCGGATGGCGGCTGTCGCCCAGCACGATGCTCGGCCGAAAAATAGTGATCGGCACCTCGGGAAGAAGCTGCCGCATCATGTGCTCGGTAAATTTCTTGGTGCGCGAATAGGGATCGTAGTCCGAACGGTCCCAATCGATGGAAGCGTCTTCGGTCACAACCTCGTCCTGGCGCTTCCCGGCCACCGC
Organism: Terriglobales bacterium; assembly: GCA_035632335.1. Classification (GTDB taxonomy): domain Bacteria; phylum Acidobacteriota; class Terriglobia; order Terriglobales; family Acidobacteriaceae; genus JAIQFF01. Next base: position 4,569 of record DASQHA010000117.1, on the reverse strand, counting down.
CACCGTGCTGACCTGGCTGAAGCGGCGCAGCCCGTGATAGTAGTTCGACTTCTGGGCCAGCAGCAGGACCTCCAGCGTGCCCCGCAGGTTCACGTTGAGGCAGCTCTTTTCCGATTTGCGATTGAGCGAGGCGGCGCAATGGATCACCGAGTCGGTGGTATGGATCAGGCGATCGTAATCGTCAACCGTAAGTCCGAAGCGGGGCGCCGTGAGGTCGCCGCAAAAGACCCGCATGCGAGTCTGAAAATAGTCGTAGAAGCGCGGGAAATCCAGATGCAGCTGCAGCCCCTGCCACAGCCGGCCCGCCGCTTCCTGCGGATCGCGGGCGCGCACCAGCAGGTTCAGCGAAGCGCCATGTTGCTCCAGCAGGTTGGCCGCGACGTGCGCGCCGATGTATCCGGTGGAACCAGTCAGGAATATCGCCACGTTGCTCCGTTGGTGCCGGTTTTGACTACTTCTCCGTTTTCCGGAACGGCCGCGGGCTGCAGGCTGCGCGAGGGGCGCGCTTCCAGCGGACGTCCTTCAATCAGAGGATACGTCCACTTGCGCAAGGCTGGAATGTGGATATTGATCCAGTAGTCCCACCAGTCAATGGAGCGCGTGTCGTATCCGAATGCGGCTTTCTCGTTCTCGGTCAGGGCATGGGAAAGCCTTTCCACATTGTCGGCCGAGAAATCCTGCTCGTTGTGCAGGATGAACGGTTCAAACAGTTTGATCAGTTTCTCCACCTTTTCCAGGTTGCGTTCGGCCCGCACCAGGGGAGTTTTCTTCAACGGCAGGGGGGACATGATGCGCTGAATGGATTTCACAATCGCCTTCTGCGCCGGCGCTGACATGCGGTTGTAGCGTTCCTTGGAGACGGGGATGGCATCGAGTCGCAGCCGCAGCCAGTATTCCAGGCCTTCCTGCGCGCGATAGTGCTTGCGGTGGGCCAGCGAAGTCAGCTCGATGGAACGCCGCATATCGCAGGGATTGGTCACGGAAGTGGCCAGCTGATAAAGCGGTTCGTGCCGCCTTTCCACGATGGCCGCGGCAATCAGCGTCATGCCCCGGCAGACCGAATCCACAGGAATAATGTCGAGCCGCTTCTTTTCGTTGCTGGGAAGCTGGCGGAACGAGGTCCCCAGCAGATACGAAAGCGATGCGGAAGTATTGATGCCCTCGTTCCAGCCGACAAAGGGCTCGCTGACCGAGGTTTCCACGATGGCGGGCCGCACCACCGCGATGGGCAGACCGGAGCCGTACTTCGCAATCAGCGACTCGGCCAGGCTCTTGGTCAAGGTATAGGTGTTGGGCCATCCCAGTTCCGCCGCGCGTTTCATCCCGTACTCGGTCAAATACTCGCGCAGCCAGCGGAAGCGATTTTTCCGGATCTGGTTTTCCAGGGCAGCTCCGCCCAGGTCCTTGGCCGCGTGCTCCTTGCTTCGGGCCTGCCGGCGAAGCTCTTCGGTCACCTCGGCGCCCTCCGCCAGCTGTTCGGTCTGTTTCACGAAAGCATGCAGGGCGCGCCATTCGCCTTCCGCGTCGAAGCCGGTAACTCCCGCGGGAGTGTAATCCTGGCGCATGGTCTCGCTCACCCGGCCGTCTCGCGCTCCCGCCACGTAGCAGGTGGAGAGATGCAGAAGCCCGGCATGGTCCGACTGGCGCACGAACCCCGTGACGTTCACCGCCGCGTCCACGTTGGTGGCTAACGCATCCCGCAGATCGGGATTGAAGTCAGTCAGTCCTGAACTGTTGATGATGAGATCGAGATCTTTCTGCAAAGCCTGGCTGACTTCGGGGTCGAGCCCCAGGCCAGGACGGCAAACATCGCCCTCGACCACTTCGACTCGTTCCCGCAGAAATCCCGCAAGCCCGGCGCCGTAACGCTCATACAACGGATCGAAGACGGGAGATTCCTCCACGAGTTTTTCGAAACGCCGCATCGCCGGATTCGACTTCTGCCGCCGGATGAGCAGATAAATACGCCCAATCTCAGGCAGCTCCATCAGCGTGTTCACCAGCCAGACCTTGCCGATGAAGCCGGTCACGCCAATCAGCATCACGCGCTTCCCGGCAAGCGCCCGCCGAACCGAGAGCGGGGCGCTATGCCGAACGCCGTCGAAGTAAACGATCGGCCGCTCCAGGACCGGGGTTTGACGTGAGGCTGCAACCACGGCGGTCTCCAGGGCTCGCGTGTTCGCCAGGCCCAAGTCGCGAACCAGTCGCGCTTCGGCACGCCTGCCGTCGGGTCCGGCGCCGTTGATGCCGGCAAAGATTCCACGCGGCCTCACCACCGGTTCCAACAGTCTTCCCGTGGCAATGCCGTCGCGGAATTCCAGGCGATTGGCGATGATCCATTTCACGCCCAGGTGCTGCGCCAGCGGCCGCATCACATGTTCCAGTCCCTGGCTCACCAGGACGATCTCATCGCCTGCCTCGATTCGCGATTTAAGCAGCTCCATACCATCTACTTTCAGGTAGGGCCGCAACTTGTACTTGAAGTATTCTTCGCCCAGCAGATCGAGCCGGTCGCGGCTGATGCCGCGCAGCACGGTGTGGACCACGCGGGTGGCAAAAACGCGGTGCGCAGCATAAAGAAATGGCCGCAGTATCGCCATAACCAGGACCAGCCCGCGGCGCACCCAGCGCTCCAGAAAGGTCTGCGCATTCCAGGTGAAAAAAGCAACTGGCCGCACCGTGGTCAGATCGGCGAGGCTGCCCTCCACTCTCCAGTACACCCGGGAGGCCGCGTTAGGTTTGTGGTTGGGCTGTTCCAAATCGTTTTCGTCCTGATACTTAGCGGCCTTCAAGGCGGCCGGGGCCGAAACCTATTGTAAACAATCGAGTCAAAAGGACGAAGAAGGTAAGCCTCCGTATATCCCGCCTGGTTACGGTTTGGAGGCAGAGGCGACGTGGGAAACCTTGCCATAGGCCAGCAGCGCCAGAATGCCACTCACCGCCAACAGGCCGCCGACAGCGAGCAGGCCGCCGCGGAAGCTTCCTGTCAAGGTGCGGATGAGGCCGATTGTGTAAGGTCCGAGAAACCCACCCAGATTGCCCAGAGAATTGATCACCGCGATGCCGGCCGCTGCCGAGGTTTCAGTCAGCATTTCGGTCGTGGTGGCCCAGAAGGGTCCATTCATCGAGAATGCTCCCATCAAGGTCACGCTAAGGAAAATCACGACGGCGGTGGTTGAAGTGGAATAGGCAGCGCAACCCAATGCGATGGCGCAGGCAAATGCAGATCCCGCCAGGTGCCATTTCCGGTCCCGGGTGCGGTCCGAGCTGACGCCCACCAGCACCATGGCCACAACGGTAGCCAGGTATGGAATCGCCGAAAGCAATCCGACGACTAAGTTGCTGGTGCCGGATACGTTGCGCAACAGGCTGGGCAACCAAAGGCCGATGCCATAGGCAGCGGTGGTGACGCCCAGGTAAACCACCACCAGCATCCACACTCTCAACTGTGTGAGGGCGGAAAAGACGCCACCCGAGGCGCGGGGATTGGGCTTCTCCTCGCTCGCCAGTTGTCCGGTCAACCAGCCACGTTCCTCGAGGGTCAGCCAGGTTGCGATTTCCGGCCGGTCGGTAAGATAGGCGAACGCAACGGCTCCCAGGATTACCGCCGGAAGGCCTTCGATGAGAAATAGCCATTGCCACCCCATCAGATGGCCTCGATGCACGCCCAGCAGCAGGCCGGAGATTGGACCGCCGATCACCCCCGCCAAGGGTGCCGCCGTCATGAACAATGCGATGGCCCGGGCCCGCGCCGCGGATGGAAACCACTGCCGCAAGTACAGGATCATTCCCGGGAAAAATCCAGCTTCGGCGGCGCCCAGCAGAAATCGCAGCAGGTAAAAGTCCCGCGGGCTGCCGACAAAAATCATCGAGGCAGAAATGATGCCCCATACCACCATGATGACGGCCATCCACCTGCGCGCGCCAAAGCGGGCCAAGGCGAGATTACTTGGCACCTGAAAAAAGAAATAGCCGGCAAAAAAGATTCCTGCCCCCAGCCCATAGACTTCATCGCTGAATCCCAGCTGCCCTTTCATCTGGAGGGCGGCAAAGCCGACATTGATCCGGTCCAGGTAGGCGACGATATAGAGCAGAAACAGGAAGGGCAGCAGGCGCCGGGTTAGCTTGGCGACGACCCTGGTTCCAAGGTCAGTGGGTCCGAGGTCAATTCCAGTTACCGATTGCATAGGGTGCACGCTTGTCGGGTCACAGGATCATCGCCCATCACATCATGATTCTTTACTCGCGCTGTCCGCGCCGAGCCGTCGCATGATCTCGGCGACAATCTCGTCCTCGGTCTGATCAATATCCACGGTGATCGCGTCATCAGGTTCTTCGAGCGCGGCGAATTGACTGGCCAGAATCGCCGCGGACGCGAAATGACCGTGCCGCTGTCGCAGCCGCTGGTAGATGAGGTCGTAACTGCCCTTCAGATAGACAAACTTCGTCTGCCCTGTGACACAAAGCTCATCGCGATAAATTCTTTTCAGCGCCGAACATGCCAGCACCACGTTCATGCGCTCCACCGCCCAGCCTTCCATGGCTTCGTGCAAGGACCTGAGCCACGGA
>DASQHA010000116.1:0-14414 GCA_035632335.1 Terriglobales bacterium | reverse complement strand
GGCTTCGCGCAGCGAAGCCGCGGCGCAGTCGAAGGACCCCTACCCTGTTATCCGCAGCCGGCAGCGTATATTTTGCTGCGTGACAGACGCTCGCACCGTATTCTTCGGCGGACAGAAGAGCTATAGGCGTCCTTCGACTCCGTCAGGACGACACTCCCGAAAATCGACGACTGCACAGCACCCTCTTGACTTCGCTTAATCTTCGCCTACAATAATTCCTATGGCAATCACTCGACGGCAACGGCAGGTCTACGACTTCATCTCTGAATTCGTGCAGAAGAATGGGTACTCGCCTTCGTTTGAAGAGATTGGACAAGGCCTGGAGCTGAGTTCTCTGGCGACGGTGCACAAGCACATTTCCAACCTGGAAAAAAAGGGACTGCTCACTCGCGACTACAACCGCAGCCGATCGATCGACCTGCTGCCGCCCAAGGGCCGGCTCAAGCAAGCCATGGCGGTCAACACCACGATGGTGCTGCCGCTGGTGGGCCGCATCGCGGCGGGCCAGCCCATCGAAGCCGTGCAAAGCAACGAAACCATTTCCCTCGCCGACTTCGTGCGCTCCAAGGAAGTGTTTGTGCTCGAAGTGCGCGGCGATTCCATGCAGGACGAGGCCATTCTCAACGGCGATTATGTGATGGTGGAAAAAAGCCGGACGGCGCATAACGGCGATATCGTCGTGGCCCTGGTGGAAGGAACCGATGCGACCCTGAAACGCTTCTATCGCGAAGGCGAAAATATCCGCCTGCAGCCCTCGAATGCCAGCATGCGACCCATCATCGTTCCCGCCGCTTCTGTCGAGGTGCAGGGCCGCGTGATCGGCGTGCTGCGAAAGTACTGATCAGTCGTCGGCCTTCAGTCGTCGGCTCTCAGCAACCCCAAAAACAATAGCGCCCGGGCGACAATCCCCGGGCGCTTTAAAGTTTACTGGCCGACGACTGCAGACTGACGACTGCCTTACCCGACGTGCTTGTCAATCGCCTTCTGGATGGTTTCCTTGGGCACGTAGCCTACGATCTGTTCCTTCACCTGTCCGCCCTTGAATACCAGTAGAGTGGGGATGCCGCGGACTCCGTAGCGCATCGGCGTGGCGCTGTTGCTGTCGACGTCCATTTTGCCGACCTTGATCTTGCCGTGATAGTCCTTCGCGAGTTCGTCGACAATGGGAGCGAGCGCACGGCAGGGTCCGCACCAGGCCGCCCAGAAATCCACCAAAACGGGCTGCTCTGACTTCAGAACATCCTGGTCAAAGTTCGCGTCCGTCACTTCCAAAATTCCGTTGCTTGCCATTTCTCCTCCGGGAGTGCCGTCCGCCGTGAATCCAGTTTGGGGAACGGTCGATCAGCCAACGTTGGCTGCATCTATCGTAACACCTGATTGGATGCATCGCAGCCGCAGAAGTCGCAAACGCCGTTTCCGGTTTCCAGCTCCTGGTTTCCGCCGGACGCAGAAAACAGTCCACCCGGCGGTCATAAAAAAAGCGCCCTGAACCGTTAAGTTCAGGACGCCTCGGCAGCCCTCCCCCAGAACTGCCAAACCACGAGATGGATATTAGGGCCGCTGCATGCGGGTGTAAACGTCACTTTGGTAACTCGCGAACAGATACGAGACACAGAGGAATGGGAAATGAAGATCGCGGTTGGTGATCGCGGCTTCAGCGCTTTTGCCACGTTCCGCCCGCGTCGTCGGTGGTCCAGGTTTCGCGAGTGGCGGTGGTAAGTTTGCCGTGTTTGGGATCACTGAACTCGAGGGTCACGATATCCGAGGTCAGCGGCTTGCCGTCGTCCTCGGGGATGACTTGAATCCAGTGCCGGCCGGCGTCGGAAGAATGGTAGAGTGCGCCGGCCGCGCCTCCCACCCATATGTCCGAATCGTCAACCGCCAGCGCGCGGAGTACAAGGTTGTTCGCCACCTGGATGGTCTGCCAGGTTTTGCCGGAATCGAACGAGTGCTGCAGGGCGCCATCGTCAGAAAGAGTCCAGCGGGTCGCAACCTGCCCCGGCCGTGCTCGCTTCGCATAATCGCCCAAGGTGGTTTGCGCAACTCCGGCGGATAGAGCGTCCGCAGCGCGGCCTCCGACGGCCATCGCGTCCGCCGCGGCGGGAGCGGCCTGAGCTTTCTTCTGCGCTTTCAGCTTCTGCGCTTCCTGCTCCTGCGACTCCTCGCTTGACGATTCGTCTTTCTCTTTCTTCTTCCGTTCCGCGGTTTGCGCGGTCTCGAGCTCCGCGGTGGCTGCGCCCTCAACCGTAACTGTTTCCGTCATGGTCTTCGGCACATAGTCCGCGGCACGGTTGCGGGCCTCGGCGACGGGCGCGGCCGCGACAGTTCTTCCGGCCGGAAGTGGGGCGGGAGCCGCCGCCACCAACGCCGGAGCCGAGGGCTGGTCGGAGGATTTGACCGCGGCTCGGCTGTCCAGCCGGTTGCCGTTCAGTTGATCCTTTTCATTTTGCTCCAGCCGTTGTGGAGCGGGCACTCCGGCGCGGGATGCGACATTCCCTGCAATCATGCTCTGGCCGCGCTGTTTGGCCAGGTTACCGGCAACCACAAATTCGCGGTCCGACTGGATCGGCGACGCGGGTGGAAGCTTCGCCGCCAGCTCTTCGCCCGGCTTCAGAACTTTGCTGTCCGCGACGGTAGCATCCGCGGCTGCGGGAGGCTTTTCTGCAGGCTCCGCACCTTGCCGGCGGCCATAGTGGAGCGTCACCGCCGCGCTGACCACGACCACGCAAGCCGCCAGCGCACCCCAGCGAAGTACCGGCCAGCTCAGCCATCGCGCGCCTCCCGCGCCCGGCAATGGCGCGGGCATGGCATCGGTCTCGGGGATCGCCAGTGCGACGACGTCGCGGCAACCGGCGCATTCCGCCAGGTGTTGCAGCAGCAGGGAACGCTCGCGATCGTTCAACGATTTTTCGGCGAACGCCGCCAGCAGGTTGGGATCGGGATGGTCCCCGGGCTTCTCCGCCCCTTGCAAACGGCGTTGCACGATTTTTGGAAGCTGCTCCATTTTCTTTCGCCCTGAAGGGCCTTGTCGCCGGCTTTGTCTACCCGGAGCTTGCGCCCCGGGCTCTATTCTTACGCCGCTTCGCGGCTGCGACTCGCCACCTCGCGGCTACGGTTTCGCCGCGGGCCTGTGGCTCGAGCCTGCCTCAACCGCCCGATGTCCGAGGTCCGACGTCTGACGCCCGAACCTCCCCCTTCTTATCAGAGAACGCTGGCGGACCGGTTTCTTGCGCCACCCGCTCGCGGATATTCAATCGCAAGTCACGTACATCTGCCTCCATGGCGTCTTCAGCCTGGCGGCGGCTCATGCCCTTGCGCTCGAGCGTGGTCAGAATGTGCTTGCGCAGGGACTTGGCCAGTTTATCGAGCTTGCGGCTGATCGTGGACTCGTGCACGGCGAGCGTGCGAGCGATCTCCGCCAGGGTCCGGCCATCCAAATAATAAGATGCCAGAATGAAGCGCTCCTCCGCGGAGAGGGCGGACAAGACTTCGTCGGTCGCAGTTTCCAATCGGGGATCGATTGCGATGGCGGGGTCAGGAGCAGCGGCGGCAAACTGGACGCCGTCTTCACTCTCCTCGTCGAGGCTGACCAGGCGGCGCTGGCGGCGAAAGCGGTTGACGAATTCCTGCGCCAGCACGGTGCGCAGCCAGCCTTCCAGGGAGCCCCGCCCGGTGTAGGAAGCAAGTTTTGAAACGCGCTGACCGTCGCGGGTGGTGGTTCCGTAGAGATCGGCGTAGAGGGAATCTGCCAGTTCGCGCGCGGCCGAACTCTCTTTGGCGATGTAGGCCGCGATGTCGTAAAGCTTCTCGCGGTAGCGCGCCATGAAGATTTCCCAGGCTCGTTCCTGACCAGCGGCGCAGGCGCGGGCCAGAGCCAGTTCTTCCACTCGCAAGCCGGCGAAGAACTCAGCCGTCTCCTGCGCCGACGCACCCGCCGGCAAGTACCTGGCGGCCACCTCGTCAAGAATGGCGCTGAACTGCTCGCGACTGAGCCCCGAATTTCCACTCTTTGCGTACAGGTCGGCGATCATTGATTCCAACCCCGTGGATTCCAACCGCGCGGATTCCAACCCCGCAGCAGCTTCCACTATGGGTTGGACACCGCGCTCGGTCACATTGGGCTTGAACATGGCGGGCAGCCATTCCGGATGCTATCAACATTTGTGCTGCAAGAAGCTGAATATTTGGCGTTCCTGGTGTAAGCGCGGGCACTGCCGGAGCGGCGGGCGAGACACCTGCCGGACTGCCGGCAAGTCGTCGGCGCTATACAGGAGGAACACCATGAATCCCAAGCTTTTGTTCGTACTTCCAGCGCTCGCGCTTGTGGGGGTCGCCTTGTTTCTGCCGTGCCGTGTCCCCGCGGGCGGAATGCCGCCGGCATCGGGTTACACCGTCCTCGCGCCGATTCGGCACGGCAACCTGACGGTATTCCCGGTGGTGGCCGCGCGCTCTTATGACACCGAGGAATTTCTCACCCTGGACGAAGGCCTGCGCTCGGGCGAGGTGATCGTGACCGAGTCCGGAAGCCTGCAGACCCTCATCCGCAGGCGACGAACCGTCCCTCTTCCGAGTGGGGCGCAGGTTAACCAGTTGGTATTGGTCAATAACTCAAAACGGCCGCTTATCCTGCTGGCCGGCGAAATCGTGACCGGGGGAAAACAGGATCGGGTCATCGGCAAAGACCGCATTATTCCAGCGGACAGCGATCCCATCGATCTCGGCGTTTTCTGTGTTGAGCCGGGCCGCTGGGTGGGCAGCAGTGACCGCTTTGGAGTAGGAAAAGCGGTTGCGGGCGGGGTCCCGGCGCCGATGGCAGCCCCTAATGTCCGCGCCAAGGCGATGGCCGATAAAGACCAGCAGCAGGTGTGGTCGGAGGTGGCCAAAACCCGGGCCGCCATGGCCGAAACGGTGACGGTCGAGGGGGCGGCACAAGCCATCAACGGGACGAGTTCCTATGCCCGCGTGATGCAAAACGACGACGTGAAACAGAGAGTCGACTCGGTCGCCGGTCCCATCCAGCGAAACTACCAGAGCCTGATGCAGCAGCTGCGCGACCAGCACGCGGTGGGAGTGGTGGTCGCGGTGAACGGCCAGATGGTCTGGGCCGATATCTTCGCGAGCACCAACCTGCTGGAAAAATACTGGCCCAAGCTGGTGCAGTCCTACGCCGCCGAAGCCGTCGTGACCCGAACCAGGGACCGCGAGGCTGACATCAAGCAGGCGCAGGAGTTTCTCAATCACCTGGACGGACGTCATGAGACCGTGGACAGCGAACCTGGACTCTATCGGCACACCGAAATCGCGGGTGACGGTTTCAGGGCGTTCGAGCTGACGTCGCTGCTCCCCAAGACCGGCTTCGATCTGCACGTAGCAAAAATGACAGACTGAAATCTAGTTTCCTTAAATGATGGAGGATGTGCGTCCGTCCGTCTCTCGCACCGGCCGGTGCAAAGACCGGCGGGACGCCCGTCCTCCATCTGGTTTGTCGGTGACACTCAACTGAAAGCCGGAAACTGGCTTACCGGTTGGCTTCGTACCAGCTTCTCCAGGATGAGGAGTCGTTGGGCAGGTTCTGGCCTGTAATGTCGCGCAACGCTTGGTACACCCAGCCATGAGTTTGCTCGTCCAGCGACGCGTCGTCGGCATAATCCAGTAGTTGCGGAATCACGCTGCGGCGCTGCTCCTGGGTGAGCATGCCGGATTGCGCCAGGCTGCAGGCCGCGCGCTCCCGGACCATGGGCGATGCGTCGTCGTGGAACGTCTTCAGCAGCGGAGCGATGGTCTCGTTGGTTCCGAGGTAGGCCAGGCCCTCGACCGCCCAGTGGCGGACTTCCGGATCGGAATCTTGCAGCTGACCGACCAATATCTCGTTGACGCGTTGCGGCTCAACGCCGCGGTTGCCCAGAAGACCGAGCTCCCAGAGCGCCCAGACCCGTTGCGACCGTTCTCCGCTTTGCGCCTGCGGCGCCAAATGCTCTACCGTCGCCGGCGACTTGACCGCTCCCATGGCCGCCAGGTCCAATTCGATTGCAGCCGCACGGACCCGCAGGTCGTTGGAGTTAAGCGCGGTGGTGATCAGCGAATTGAACTGGGGGGTGAACTTCAGCTTCCCCCACCAGCCTTCGACCCGGCCGGCAATCTGGTCGTTGGCGCCGTCATAGTGGTTGATGGCGCGCGCCAGGAGCCCCTCCGCCTGCCGCTGCGGGGTCTGGCCGTCCAGGCTCTCGATCTCGTGTTCGGAAAGCACGGCGGGAGAAGCCGGTTCCGCTTTGCCGTGCAGGCTAAGAAAGCCGGCGATCTGGTCAAAGGCCGCCCGCGCATTGCCCGTGGCAAAGAATCCGGCCAGCATGATCCCCGCCGCCACGGCGAAAAGAACACGCCAGCTTCCTGACTGCGGATCGATCGATTGATCCAGCTTCAGGCTGGTGCCCGGCCGTATCGTGCCGTATTCCGGCACCGGCTCGGGTCGCGGATCTCCTTCCCAGGAATGCATAAAAGCAGTCTAAGGGCGGCCCGAGATAGGGTAAAGTTACGGTCGAGTACTTTGGTATTACCTTTTCATTGAGGTAGTTGCAAATGAAGCCCCTGAAGCAGTTGTGGATTGCGAAGGCCAGCGTCACGCTGGTCACACTGGTGATGGTTACGTCTGGTTGGGCGGCCGCGCCCGGCTACCACGTGACCAAAACCTACAAGCTCGGCGGCGATGGAGGATGGGATTACCTGACGTTCGACCCTGCCTCGAATCGTCTGTACATTTCCCGATCGACGCACGTCATCGTGATCGACGCCGATTCCGGACGGCCGGTGGGCGATATTCTGGACACTCCCGGCGTGCATGGCATCGCCCTGGCGCCGGAGTTCGGCCGCGGCTTTGTCAGCAACGGCCGTGAGGGAACCGTTAGTGTTTTCGATCTGAGCAGCCTAAAAGTTCTCAACAAGATCAAGGTCGGCGAAAACCCGGATGCGATTCTCTACGATCCGGCCAGCAAGCGCGTCTTCACCTTCAACGGCAGAAGTGATGACGTAACTGCCATCGACGCGGCCAAGGGCGAGGTTCTAGGTACGATCAAGGTAGATGGGAAACCGGAGTTCGCGGCCAGCGATGCAAAAGGCGAAATCTTCGTCAACATCGAAGACAAGAGCGAGCTCATGGCGCTTGATCCCAACAAATTAGAGGTGAAATCGCGCTGGCCGCTGGCGCCTTGCGAAGAACCATCCGGATTGGCCATTGATCGAAAACATCGGCGGCTGTTTTCCGGTTGCGGCAACAAGGTGATGGCCGTCGTGGATGCCGATAGTGGAAAGGTCGTCTCCACGCTGCCGATCGGCGGAGGCGTCGACGCCGCAGCATTCGATCCCGAAACCGGACTGGCCTTCGCTTCCTGCGGCGAGGGCGTGCTCACGGTCGTACGCGAAGACTCGCCGGACAAATTCAGTGTCGCCGAGAGCGTTCCGACCAGGCGCGGCGCGCGCACCATGGCGCTCGATCCGGGGAAGCATCGGATTTTTCTGGTGACCGCGGAATTCGGGCCGGCACCGGCCCCGACCGCGGACCAGCCTCGTCCCCGGCCGGCCATCTTGCCTGACAGCTTTGTAGTCCTGGTGGTGGAAAAATAAGAGCGGCAATTCGCTACATGACGGCGGGAACACTGATGGCCATTACCGCCAGCACGCGGCTCAACTCCCGGCGGACAACCGCCACGGTTGTCAGCAGAAACTTCTTACGCCCTTCGTCGGCTTCCACCAGAATGGGATGCCGATGATAGAAGGCATTGAAAAGCTGCGCCAGCTGGAACGCGTGTTTGGCCAGGTACGCCGGCTCGGTCGTGACGATGGCTTGATCAATGATGTAGGAAGTTTTCGCAGCCGCCAGCCATAGTTCCCATATTTCGTTGGCTGCGTCTCCACTCAGGTGTTTCGCCAGATCGGCCGTCGAAGGCCGGGCCGACGGATTCCGGTCAAATTCCTCGGGATCGAAACCGCCCTTGCGGAAGATGTTGGCGGCGCGCACCGCGGCATACTGTGCGTACGGACCGGTCTCGCCTTCGAAGCTCAACGCCTCTTTGAAATCGAACGCGATCACCGATGACTTGGTGAACTTCAACATGAAATAGCGCAGCGCACCAATCGCAATCTGGGTCGCGATGATGATGCGCTCGGCGTCCGTGAGTTGAGGATGGCGCCCGTCCACCTCGTTCTTCGCCGACACGATCAGCCGGTCAAGCAAATCGTCAGCTTTCACCCCAAAGCCCTTGCGGCCCGACACTTCAATGTAGGGACGGCCCTTGTCTTCCTCGGAAAGCTGATAACCCAGTTCGGCGGCGCAGCGCGGGGTGAGCGCCACCATTTCGTAGGAGAAGTGGGTGTAGTGGTCGGCCTGCTCGTTATATCCGAGGCCGCGCAGGGCTTCGATGACAGTGTTCTGGGCCTCCGACTGGCGAGCGTCAATCACGTTGTAGATTTCCGCCACGCCGCCGAAATGAGGATGGTCGAGCGCGCCGACCGCGGTCGAGAGCCAGCAATCATGCCCGTTGGGATAGCGATAAAATTTCCGGTACCCGAAATCGCGGCCCAGCAGGCCAAACTTCCAGAGGTGGTAGGCGATGTCTTTTCCGACGTAGCCAACCGTGCCATTCGACCGCACGATCACCTTCTGATCTTCCTCGGCGACATCATCGACCTCGGCGTCCCCGGCGGGAACCTCCACACCCTCTGTGATTTCAGATTTTGACGTCCCCGCCCGCCGCATCACCCAGCAGCCCTTATTCTTCCCTTCGCCCTCGAAGAAGAGAACGCCTGCATCCTTCAGCTTGGTAAAAGCGGCATCCCAGAAATGCAGATGGAGAATGTCGCTCTCCCGCGGCAGGAAGTCATATTCGATGTCGAGACGATCCATGGTCTCGAGATGACGCCGCAGGACGGCGATAGAAATCACGTCGGCCACGGCGGCACTCTCATTGTTGCCTTCCTCGATCGCGTGCAGCGCCTGCTGGCGAACCGCCAGGTTCTGCTTGTCTTCGGCGTACCAGTGCGCGACGCGGGCGTAGAGGTCCCAGCAGTAGTAGTCGAAGCGCGGTTGGCGAGTCAGCTGCTCGATCTCGGCGCGTGACTTTTTCTCAATATTCAGAAATCCGACAACCACGTCGGCAACTTGCACTCCGGTGTTGTCAATGTAGTTCTGAACATCCACTTCCCGGCCCGCGAACCTCAGCAGCCGCACAAACGTGTCTCCGAGAATGGCATTGCGTAGGTGCCCGACGTGGGCCGCTTTATTGGGATTTATGCTGGAGTGCTCAACCAGAATCTTGCCCTCGGGTACCTCGGGCCGAGGCTTTTCGTCGGCAATCAGGGAAGCGGCAAGATCTTCGCGCTTGAGTCGCGCGTTGATATATCCGGCGCCCGCCAATTCCAGTCTCTCGAAGCCGGGGATGGTGCCGATCCCGTTGACAACTTCTTCCGCGATCTTGCGCGGGGCCTTGCGCAGTGTCTTGGCCAGCTCGAAAGCCAGGGGAAGGGCGTACTCGCCGAATTCCACCTTGGGCGGCTGTTCGATAACGATTTTGGCCAGATCCAGGGCATAAGCGCGACGCAGAAACTCGCGCACGTGCTGGGCCAGCCGTCGTTCGAGATGGCGATACAAGAATTCCCCTAAACTATTGAAGAAAAGAGTGATTGTAGCAAACTGGACCGGACCGCAAGGTTTGACGGCAAATGCGGCCTTCCCTATGATGAAAAACGTCGTTGGTCGTTGGCCCTCGGTCGTCGGCCTTTCGCTGTCGGCGCGTCCTCAGAACAACGGTTTTTGCCAACGGCCGAGGGCCAACGGCCAACGACGGGTTCTCCCCAATGACGGTTTTCCCATGCGCATAGCCTACCTCGACTGCTTTTCCGGCGTGAGCGGAGACATGTTCCTCGGCGCTCTGGTCGACGCGGGCGTGCCGGCCAAGCTCTTCGAAGAAACCGTCGCGGCTCTCAATATCGGGGCCCGCCTGGAGATTTCTCGGGTCAGCCGCAGCGGCATTACCGCCACCAAGGTCGATGTCTTCGTGCACGGGGAAAAGGAATTGCCCCGCGAGGTTTTCTTCGAGCAGCAGAGTCGAGCGCAGAAACATGAACACCGGCACGATCATGGACATGAGCATGCGCCTGAGCACGTTGAACTTCGCGAACATAATTACAGTCAGTCCGGACATGACGGCACGCGGGCGGGGGCGCCCGCGCCACACGTGCATGAACACGGACGCGGACTGAAAGAGATACGCGAGATCATCCGAGCGGCCGGTATCAGCGAGAGCGCAAAGCCTGTCGCGATCGCTATCTTTGAAGCGCTGGGCAGGGCGGAAGCCCGGATCCATAACACGGATATCGAAAGCGTGCACTTCCACGAAGTGGGCGCAGTCGACGCCATGGTGGATATCGTCTGCGCCGCCGTTGGATCGCAGGCGCTGGGAGTGGATGAAATTGTGTGCTCGCCGCTGAATGTCGGCGGAGGCAGCGTGCAGTGCGCGCACGGAGTTCTTCCCGTGCCGGTCCCGGCCACGGTAGAACTGTTGCAGGGCGCGCCCGTTTATTCCTCCGGCATTCAGGTGGAACTGGTCACTCCAACCGGCGCGGCGATCGTGAAGACGCTGGCCAGGCGGTTCGCGCCGTTCCCCGCCATGACGATTGAGAAATCGGGCTACGGCGCGGGCTCGCGGGACTTTCCCGGGCACGCCAACGTGCTTCGGCTGACCATTGGTGAGGCGCAGCCAAAATTTGCCGAGAACACTTCGCTGGAAACCATCAGCGTGCTCGAAGCCAACCTCGATGACCTCAATCCGCAGGTTTTCGGCTACGTGGTTGAACGATTGCTCGAAGCCGGGGCGTTGGACACTTTTGCCGTGCCCATCCAGATGAAGAAAAATCGGCCAGGAATGTTACTGACCGTATTGGCGAAGCCGGAAGATGCGCCCATGCTGACGGAGATCATTTTCACTGAAACCAGCACGCTGGGCGTGCGGCGGCGCGAGGAGCAGCGTCAGGCTTTGGCGCGAAAGTGGATCAATGTAGTAACCCGCTGGGGAGATGTGCGCTTGAAGATTGCCAGCATGAACGGCACTATCACCAATTACGCGCCGGAATATGAAGATTGCAAAAAACTCGCGGCTGAAAATCATGTTCCACTGAAAAGCGTGATGAACGAGGCCACGGAGGCCTACTTGAAAGCCCGGAAGAGTTGAAGCAGGCCCGCTCGATCCAACCGTCAACACCCGAGCCCAGATGAGCAAAAAGTTCTACATCACGACCCCGATCTATTACGTGAACGCGCGTCCGCACATCGGACATGCCTACACCACCATTGCCTGCGATTCGATTGCCCGGCGCCAGCGCATGATGGGCCGCGATACCTACTTCCTCACCGGCACCGACGAGCACGGACAGAAAATCGAGCGCGCTGCGCAAGCCGCCGGAAAAACTCCCCAGCAGCTCACCAATGAAGTCTCCGCCGAGTTCCGCGCGCTTTGGGACCGCATGGGACTGACGTACGACGATTTCATCCGCACCACGTCCGACCGCCATAAGCAGGGCGTGCAGGCACTGTGGCGACGCATCCGCGACAACGGCTACATCTATAAAGGCAGCTACAGCGGGCAGTATTGCGTGTTCGATGAACTCTACGTGGACGTGGCCGGCCCGGGCGCGCCCTGTCCCGAATGCGGGCGCCCGACGGAAACCGTGCGCGAGGAAAATTATTTCTTCAAGCTCTCCGACTTCCAGGACAGGCTGCTGGAGCTCTACACCAGTCAGCCTGATTTCATCCGTCCCGAAACGCGGCGCAATGAGGTCATGTCATTCGTGCGCTCCGGCTTGCGTGATTTGTCGGTGAGCCGCAGCACGTTCTCCTGGGGGATTCCTGTTCCCGACGATCCCAAACACGTGATCTATGTCTGGCTGGATGCGCTGGCGAATTACATCACTGCGTTGGGCTATGGTTCGGAAGACCCGGAAAAGTACGACAAGTATTGGCCGGCCGATGTGCAGATGATCGGCAAGGAAATCGTGCGCTTCCACTGTGTCTACTGGCCAGCGTTTCTGATGGCTGCGGGCCTGCCCCTGCCGCAGAAGATCATGGCGCATGGCTGGCTGCTGTTTGAAGAAAGCAAGATGTCAAAGTCGCGCGGAAACATCGTGCGCGCGGAAACCATTCTCGACGTGCTGGGCTCCGATGCCCTGCGTTACTTCCTGTTGCGCGAAATTGTCTTCGGGCAGGACGGGTCCTTTTCCTTCGACGCCCTGGTGCAGCGCTACAACGCCGATCTGGCCAACGGCCTGGGTAATCTGGCCAGCCGCACGCTCACCATGATCACGCGCTACTTCAAAGGTGAGGTGCCGTATCCTTCGCGCGCCGCGACGCGCACCGCGGAAGAAAGCGGCATTGTAGAAACTGCAACCCGGACAATTGCGGAATTTAACTCCCTATTCGAGCAATGCCAGTTTTCGCGCGCCTTGGAAGCAGCCTGGAGCCTGGTGGGAGCCGTCGACAAGTACATCGTCGAGACTCAGCCCTGGGCGCTGGGAGAAAAACAGGACGACGAAAGCCGCTCCCGCCTGGCCACCATTCTCTACACCAGCGGGGAAGCCCTGCGCATCGTGACCGCGCTGGCCCACCCCGTGATCCCCGAGGCCACTGCGAAAATCTGGGGACAGCTTGGGCTGGGTGATATCAGAAAATTTTCCTTGTCGGATCTGCAGTGGGGACAGCTCAAGCTGGGCACAAAGCTCGGCGATGTGCAGCCCGTCTTTCCGCGCGCCGACAAAAGCGCAATTGAAAGGATGCAGCAAATGGAAGAAAGCGGACGCGGTACTACTGCCGCAGTCGAAGAAAACAAGATTGACATTCCCGCGCCAGCCGCCAGCACCCCCGCGCCGAAACCCGCCGCGGCCGTGCCCGATGGCAAGATCAGCATTGAAGATTTCGCCAAAGTCGAACTGCGCGTGGGCCAGGTGAAAGTCGCCGAAAAGGTCAAAGGGGCCGACAAGCTGTTGCGCCTTGAGGTCGATCTCGGAACTGAAACTCGCCAGGTGGTGGCCGGGATCGCCGAGGCCTATGCGCCGGAAACCCTGGTAGGCCGCAAGGTCGTGATCGTCGTGAACCTGGCGCCGCGAAAATTACGCGGACTGGAATCGAATGGCATGATCGTGGCGGCATCACCCGAGGGCGGGAAACCGGTGCTGGCAGCCTTTTTAGAAGATGTGCCCGTGGGGACGAGATTGAAGTAAACCGGGCGTCGGACCTCGGGCGTCGAACCTCGGACAGACCCCAGGCTCAATCTGAATCTCCGCGATCCACCGTGAAAGGTCCGTGGTCTGACGCCGGAGGTCCGAAGTCCGATGTTCATAGACTCCCACGCCCATCTCGAGATGGAGCAGTTCGACACCGACCGCGAGGCCATGATCGCCCGCGCCCGCGATAGCGGTATTGAAAAGATCGTCGCCATCGGCAGTGGAACTGGGCCGGGTTCACTGGACTGCGGCGTTCGACTCGCCGAGCGGCACGAATTTATTCTCGCGACCATCGGAATCCATCCGCATGAAGCCAAGCTGGCTACAGATGCCGACTTTCAAGAGCTCGAGCAATTGGCGAAGCGGCCCAAGGTCATCGCCTGGGGTGAAATCGGGCTGGATTACTTCTACGACCACTCACCGCGCGAGTTGCAGCAGCAAGTATTCCTCCGGCAGATGGAGCTGGCGCGCGCGGCCAAGCTGCCCATCGTGATTCATTGTCGGCCTTCCGCGGACAGCCAGAACGCCTGGGACGATTGCCTCAATCTGCTGGAACAGCATTGGAGACCCAGCGGGCTGGGGGGAATTCTGCACTGCTTCACCGGGACCTGGCCTTACGCCCAGCGGGCCCTTGACCTGGGGTTCATGATTTCTTTCGCGGGTAACGTGACCTTCCCCAAAGCGCAGCTCATCCGCGATGCCGCCAGAGAAGTGCCCCTGGAACGAATGCTGATCGAAACCGATTCGCCGTTTCTCGCGCCGGTGCCGCATCGCGGCAAGCGCAACGAGCCCGCATTTGTGAAGGAAGTGGCCCGGCAACTGGGCGAGCTCCGAGGGCTTTCGACGGAGGACGTGGGGAAACATACCGCCGCCAACTTCTACGACTTTTTCAAACTCGCTGAATCCAACGAAAACAAAGAACTGAGGCGTTGAAACCGCTTCTTCTGATAACCTCAGAGGTTACATTTTCATAATTCCCAGAGAGCGCTACAGACATGCCCGAAAACACCTTTGATATCGTGAGCAAAATCCATCTGGAGGAGGTCTCCAACGCCATCCAGCAGGCCTCGAAGGAAGTCCACACCCGCTTCGATTTGAAGGACTCGAAATCCAAGATCGAACTCGAGAAAGACACGATCGTCCTGCACTCC
>DASQHA010000115.1:0-31217 GCA_035632335.1 Terriglobales bacterium | reverse complement strand
CGAGGAGATTGCCAAGGTGGGCGCCACGGCCATCATTCAGCCCGGCGGCTCGGTGCGCGACCAGGAGGTCATCGAAGCCGCGGACCGGCTGGGTCTGGCCATGATCTTCACCGGTGTGAGGCACTTCCGGCACTAGTCTGTCACCCGGAGCATTCACGTCACTAGTCTGTCATCCTGAGCGGAGTCGAAGGACCCCTGGCAGCTTAACGGGATTGCCTTGTCTTCGGAGCGTCGAGGGCGTTTGCTGTGCGGATTTGAGCAGCAGAATTGTGAGCTTATAGGGGTCCTTCGACTGCGCAGCGGCTTCGCTTTGCGAAGCCGTTACTTCGCTCAGGATGACACCGGGTTGTAACAATTCTTTACAATTTGCCATCTGTCAATCCTGTTAGTCCCTGTACTTCTGATCGTTGCTTCCTCGGTTCCGTAGGCGGCTTTTTCACCGCCTCCCAGCAGCTCGGTTTACAATAACAGGAGCACCCACCAGCAGCGGTTCGGCATCCAATCGCTATGGTTCAGGGAAGCCGAAGGTTCTCGATGAAAAGTATTTACTGCACTCTTACTCTGCTGCTGGTCATCCCTGCGGTTTCCGCGGCGCAAACTTCGTCCGCGGATTCTAAACCCGCTGCCCCGCCTGCGCCCCGCAAGCTGGACAAGGCGGCGGCCTATTACCACTACACCGTGGCCCACATGTACGAGGAACAGGTGGCGGTGTACGGACGCAGCGAGCTGGCCAACAAAGCCATCGAGGAGTATCGGCTGGCGATTGACGCCGATCCTACTTCGGAGTATCTGACTTCCGCCCTGGCCGAGCTTTATGCAAAAACCGGCCGCATTCGCGACGCCGTTCTCGAGGCCCAGGACATCCTGAAGCGCGACCCCAATAACCTCGAGGCGCACAAGCTGCTGGGGCGCATTTATCTGCGCTCGCTGGGCGACGTCCAGGCCGGACAAGGCTCGCAAAACGTGCTCAAGCTGGCCATCGAGCAGTACGAGCAGATCATCAAGATCGAACCCGATAATGTTGACGATCACCTTCTGCTGGGGCGTCTCTACCGGCTGAACAATGATCTGCAGAAGGCCGAAAACGAGTTCAAGACCGCGGTCAAACTGGAACCCGATTCCGAAGAGGCTGTAACCACGCTGGCTTATCTCTACAACGAAGAAGGTGACACGGCGCGGGCTGGTGAAGTCCTGAGTTCCATCCCGGACGCAGCGCGCTCGGCTAAGCTGTATTCGGCGCTCGGCTACACCTACGAACAGCAGAAGCAGTACAAGAACGCGATCACGGCTTACCGCAAGGCCATTGAGCTCGACCGGGACAATCTCGACGCCATTCGCGGCCTGGCCCAGAACCTGATGAACGACGGCCAGACGGATGCGGCACTCGAGCAGTACAAAATCATCGCCGATTCGAATCCCGAGGATGCGCAGACCTATCTGCGCATGGCGGAGATCTACCGCAAGAGCGGCAAATTCGACCTGGCGCTGGAGAGCTTGAAGAAGGCCGGGTCCATGGTGCAGGACTCGATCGAAGTGCCCTACAACATCGCCGCCGTGTACCAGGCGCAAGGCCGTTACGACGAGGCCATCCAGGTGCTGCAGGACCTGCTGAAGAAGACCGAGAAGCCGGACAACGGTTACAGCCAGGCCGAGAAGAATAACCGCTCAGTGTTCCTGGAGCGGCTGGGCACGATTTATCGCGATAATCAGAATGACACCCAGGCGGTCGAAACCTTCCGCAAGATGCTGGCATTGGGCGACGACAACGCCGAACGCGGCTACCAGCAGATCATCGATACCTACCGCGAGGCCAAGCAGTGGCAGCAAGCCACCGACACGGCTAAAGAAGCGGTACAGAAGCTGCCCAACGATCGCAGCCTGAAGATGGTATATGCCGCCCAGCTTTCCGACATGGGTCAACCCGACGCGGGATTGGCGCAAGTCAAGGGGCTGCTCAAGGGCACTCCTGACGACCGCGACGTCTACATTACGCTGTCGCAGATGTACAGCCGGCTCAAGCGCTGGCCGGAAGCGGAAGAGGCTCTGGACAAGGCGGAACAGCTTTCGACCAAGGACGAAGACAAGCAGTACGTTTATTTTCTGCGGGGCTCGACCTACGAGCGTCAGAAGAAGTATGAGCCGGCGGAAGATATGTTCCGCAAAGTGCTGGCCGGCGATCCGCAGAACGCCACTGCGCTGAATTATCTCGGCTACATGCTGGCGGACCGCGGGGTCAAGCTGGACGAAGCCCTCGGCCTCATCAAGAAGGCGGTCGATCTCGATCCCGCCAACGGCGCCTATCTCGATTCGCTGGGCTGGGCCTACTTCAAACTGGGCAAATACGAGTCCGCGGAAGACACCCTGATCAAAGCCTCGCAGCGCATCGGGACCGACCCCACGGTGCAGGACCACCTCGGCGATCTCTACCAGAAAACCGGACGCCTCAAGCTGGCCGCCGCGCACTGGGAGCGGGCAATATCCGAATGGAACAAGACCGTGGCGGCTGAAGTCGACCAGAACGATGTGGCCCGGGTCCAGAAGAAGCTGGAATCGGCCAAGATGAAACTGGCCAAGGAAGACTCGGAAAACAAGTAATCATCAGCAAGGACGGTGTAGGGGCGGGTCTCTGACCCACCCAGGCCGAGCGCCAAGCTCGGCTTTCTTTTTGTATCCTGATAAGTCCTTACCGCGGCACCCGTCCTGTCTCTCCAAAAAGGGGAGAGACGAGGGCGGGGCACCCGGAAATCCGGAGAAACTCAATGAGTCCCGATGTGCTCATCCGGCAGGCCACCCTCGATGACATCCCCGAACTGCTGCGTCACCGCCGGGGTATGTACGAAGACATGGGCCACAACGACGCCGAAGCCTTGTCCGCCATGGTCTCAACCTGCAAACCCTATCTGGCCGCGGCGCTGGCCAACGGGACGCTCCATGGCTGGCTGGCGTGCGCCGGAGAAAGAGTGGTGGGCGGCGGAATCGTTTTGATCAGCCCGTGGCCCAGCCATCCCTACGATGGCCAGTGCCGCCGCGCCACCATCCTGAATATGTACACTGACCCGCCCTTTCGGCGACAGGGCATTGCCCGCCGGCTCATGCAAACCATGATTGACTGGTGCCGGCAGCAGGGATTCGTCCGGGTGGACCTGCACGCCAGCGATAAGGGGCGTCCGCTGTACGAGAGCCTGGGATTTGAACCCACCAATGAAATGCGACTGGATCTGCAAGAGCGATCCGCTGCCAGAAAATAACCTGTCCCAGGCGACTAGTTCTTGACTTTTTGTTTGAGTGTGACCCGGCCCAAGACGAATTCCTGGACCAGGCCGCTGAGCATGCGCTCGCCGGTGGAGATAAAGAAATTCTGGAACACCAGCCCAGCGCCGCGGTCCGATGCCGGGTAGTAGAGGTTGGAGAGAGCCGACGAGCCCAGGTCGCCGCCTATGCTTGAGTAATTGGGCTGCAGCTGTCCATTGTTTCCCCGGCAGATGAACGGGCTGGAGATGGCGTGAAGAACGCGAGACTTATGTGTCCCTGTTCCCTGGTAGTAGTAGCGGGGGTCCTGGCGCAGCAGCGAGGGCAGGATGGCGCCACCGATCATGATGTCGGAAAATCCGTCGGCAGCGACAGCGCCAAAGCGCTCTCCGTAACCCTTCGCACCGCCGGAGTAGCCGGGAGTGCCACCCGCCTGGTTGATGCCGGCAAGCGCGCCGACCCCTAGAACGGTGAAAGCGTCGGTGGAAGTTTTTAGAGCAAGATGAAATTTCAGCTTGGTGGTCAGCGGCGCGGGGTGGGCATCATAGACGACGTAGAAATTGGGGATGACGCCGAGGACGCGCTGCGTCTCTTCGATCTTGACCTGCTCGGTGGCGACTTCCTCCGGCGTATAGACCACGCTGACTGAAGTTGTCACCTGCGCGACCTGGAGCGTGGTGCCGGTTAGGATCAGGTACTGGCCCGGATTGAGGACAAAATCGGGCGAGGTCCAGTCGGCAAAGTCCGGGGCGGTGATGGTAACGCGATACGTTCCAGGGTCGAGTTGCTTGAACTCAAAAAATCCGTAGTCGTTTGACAGGAACTTCACCGGATCTTTGAGGCCGGGTCCTTGCAGGACGACCGTAGCACCGGTGAGGGTGTCGCCGTTGGTGTCGGTCACCGTGCCGGTAATATGTCCGGCGTCCGGCTTGGGCGCGGCAGTGTCCTGGGCCGCCAAAGGCGCGGCTGTCGCCATGGCTGCCAGGATCAGCAGCCAGATTCGTAGGGTTCTCACGGCAAAAAGTCTCCCATGTACCAGAGTGGGATACCTTACCGTATCCGTCCCGGTGGTCGGCAACTGCCGGAAGTCCAATGGGCCGGTGGGAATTTGGGTTTTCTGATGGGTGGTCAGCCGGGTGGGCAACGAACCTGGTTTTCTGCGGAAATTCAAAGGAACTGTCGCATCAAATTGTTGATCAATCAACTCTGCTTTCTTTGACCCGGTGGTTCATGTACTTTCGGCGGTTCCAGCGCAATACAGGGCATGCTGTTCGAAGATAAAGTTGTCGGTCATGCCTGCGATGTAGTCGCAAACCACGCGCGCCAGCGGTTCCCGTTCCGCCTTCTCCTGATAACTGGGGGGCAGGCTGGCCGGGCTCGCCATCCAAAACTCGAACAGCTCGCGGATGACCCGCTCCGCGTCGTTCTTTTCCTGGTCGAGGGCGGCGCTGAAATAGAGATTCTTGTAAAGAAATTCCTTGGCGCCGCGTCTTTCTTCTTCCACCTCCGGGCTGAACGTCGCCAGCCGGCGGGGGCAGGCCCGTACATCTTCCAGGTTGCGAATGCCGGCAGACTTAATCTGGAGCTGCAGGTTGCGGATTAAATCTCCGACCATCCGGTCCAGGACTCCCTTCACCGCTTCGTTGAACTTCAGTTTGTCCGCAACGTCGGGATAGGTCCGCTCGGCCTCGCGAAAGAAGCGGTCGAAAACCGGGATGCCGCCGCGTATCTGTTCCAGCGTCAACAGGTGGGCTTCATATCCGTCATCGAGGTCGGCCGTGTCGTACGCAATTTCGTCGGCCAGATCGATGAGCTGGGCTTCGAGCGGGGGCCGCTGATCGAGCAGGTACTCCGCTAGTTCAGGAAACTGCTCCGCCGAATAATCGTGGGAGTGCTTGATGATGCCTTCGCGCACTTCGAAGGTGAGGTTCAGGCCGCGAAACCGGGCGTAGCGGACTTCGAAATCCTCGACGATCCGCAGGGCGTGCAGATTGTGGTCAAAAAAGAGCCCATGCTCGCGCATGGCGGCGTCCAGCGCTTTTTCTCCGGCGTGGCCAAAGGGCGGATGTCCGACGTCGTGCACCAGGGCCAGGGCCTCGACCAGGTCGACGTTCAGGCCGAGCGCGCCCGCGATGGTGCGCGCTATCTGCGCCACTTCGAGGGTATGGGTCAGGCGATTGCGGAAGTGGTCGGAGAAGCGGCGGGTAAAAACCTGGGTCTTGGCTTCGAGGCGGCGAAAGGCGCGGGCGTGAATGACACGGTCCCGGTCGCGCTGGAAATCGTTGCGATAGGGATGCTGGGGCTCGGGAATTCGGCGTCCGCGGGATTGCTCGACCCGCACGGCATAGTCGGCCAGCATGATGGAAGTCTAGCATTCCCGCAGAAACGCATTTACCACGGAGGACTCAGAGGACTCGGAGGAATACGACCGCTTACTTCTCCCAGGTCACGCGATATACGACCCCGGCTGAGTCGTCGCTCACGTACAGCGCGCCTTCGGGGCCGACGGCGAGGCCGACTGGACGTCCCATCCACACGCCTTTCTTGGTCTCTCCCGGGCGCAGCCATCCGCTGATGAAATCTTCCGGCGGACCCTGCGGCTCGCCTTTGTCGTTGAGCTTTATGCGGACAACCTTGTATCCGGTGGGCACGCTGCGGTTCCAGGAACCGTGGAAAGTCACGAACAAGCTGCCACGATATTCCGCGGGAAACATTTCGCCGTTGTAGAACAACAAGCCCAGCGGCGCGGAGTGCGCCTGCATCTCAACCGCCGGAGCGATGGTCTTCGAGCAGTCGTAATTTTTGCTCTGAGAGCGGTCTGGTATGCGGTCGCCATAGCAGTACGGCCAGCCCGCGTTGCCACCGCTCGGACCCAGATCGTCAACTTCTTCCGGCGGCAGGTCGTCGCCCAGCCAGTCGCGTCCATTGTCGGTGGCCCAGATGGTGTTGGTCCGGGGATTGACCGCCAGCCCCACAGCGTTTCTCAGGCCCGAGGCAAAAGTGCGTTCTCCGCTGCCATCTTCGTTGTACTCGGTTACCGTAGCGCGGCGTTTATCATCCTCCACGCAGACGTTGCAGCTCGATCCGGCAGCGACGTACATCTTGCCGTTGGCGAAAAGAATGGTGCGGGTTGAGTGTCCGCCGCCGCTGCCCGGGAGGTCCACGATCTTCTGCCCGCTGCCGGCGTGCAGTTGGGTTTCATCCCAGTCATAACGGCGGACCGCGTTGATCTCGACGACGTAGAGTTTTCCCTGGTGAAAGGCAATGCCATGCGGAGCGTTCAAACCGGAGAGCACGGTGACCTGTCGCTCTGCGTGTCCGGTGTGCCGGGCATCGGGGAAAGCCAGCACCGTGCCATCGCTCATGTCAGTCACCAGCAAAACGCCGCCGGGGCTGAAGGCCATTTGCCGGGCATGTGGAGCCTCGGCGAAGATAGCTATATGAAAACCGGGGGGAAGCGTCAGCCGGCTCAAGTCCAGTTTCTCCACGTGGGTGCAGGAGAGTGAGAGCAGAAGAAGCAGGGCGGAAATCGAGGCTCGCAGAGGCGTGGCCCAACCTGCAACGCAGCCTGGAACATAATTGACGGGACCCGCAGGCGTTACCGGATTACCGCAATTTTTTGCAGCCATGAGCACACGCAGTTTTTATATCAGATTCCGCCAAAATTACCCGCTCCAGCGCATTTTGGCTCACACAGACCGGCTGACGGCGTTACAATGTGTTGTTAGCTAAAGACTTACCCTGGCCCTGGTTTGGCATTCGACCTGTTATATACAAGTGCAGGCGTCGCGCATTCGGGACGCCGATATTTTTGGATTAATGCTGGAGCGGAGCCCAATGCTCCCCCATCTGGAGGACTTAAGAAATGAAGAACCGTTTATTCGTAGCGCTGCTTCTGACCGCCGTGCTGGCGCTTCCCGCCCTGGCGCAGCAGGCCGCCCCCACCACGCAAGACCAACCCGCAGCTGCGGCCGGCGCCAGCGGCAAGCCTGCTTTGCAGCCGGACACGCATGAAGGTTTCTGGGGCAAGATCAATCCCTTTGCCCGCAAGAAATATGTGCAGCGGCAGACTGCTCCGATCCGTGACCGGGTCAACGAACTGGATGAGCTGACCTCCGCCAACAGCAAGATGATCAAGGACACCGACTCGCGCGCCCAGGAAGGTATCCGCCTGGCCTCGACCAAGGCCAACGAAGCCGACCAGCACGCCATTGACGCGGGCAACAAGGCCCAGATGGCGCAGCAGACCGCGACCCAGGCCAACACCCGCCTGACCACGGTGGAGCAGGTCGTGGGCAACATCGATCAGTACAAGGCCTCGAACCAGACCGAGATCCGTTTCCGTCCCGGCCAGAGCGTGCTGAGCAAGAACGCCAAGGCCGCGCTTGACGATATGGCCACGCCGCTGAAAGATCAGCGCGGCTACATCGTGGAAGTGCAGGGCTTCTCTTCCGGACACGGACAGGCCGCGATCGCCACTTCGCAGAAGATGGCCGACGCAGTGGTGCGCTACCTGGTGCTTAACCATGAGATTCCGGTGTACCGGATTTATGTGGTAGGCATGGGCAACGCTCCGACGCCCGCGGATGATGCAAAAACCAAGCGCACCAGTGGTGGTCGCGTCGAAGTCAGCCTCCTCAAGAACGACCTGGAGACCCTGGCCTCGAGCAGCGCTGCTCCGGCTCCCGCGAGCCAGGATCAGCCCGCGCCCCCGAAATAACTGATTCAGGACAACGGGCCGAAAGGCCCGAAGCCTTCCTCCGAAAGCCTCCTGCGCAAGCAGGAGGTTTTTTATTTGATTGCAGATTGCGGATTTAAGATTTCAGACTTAAACGGCCGCAGAAGGTGCGCTCTGAGTAGCGCCGGCGTCCCGCCGGCTGTCCGGAGGGCATGCTGCCCTCCGCGCTGCCAGCGTCAATCCTCGGCCCAGAGTCTTCAATCTGAAATCTGCAATCTCAAATCTGCAATCTGATCTGCAATCGGTCGCCGCCCTCGTATAATCCAAGCCCGTGTCCACCGCCACGCAGTCCGCCCTGCGCAAAGCCGGCCTCTTCTACTTCGTCTGGGTAATGTTCTCCTACTGCACCGGCGGCCCCTTCGGGCTCGAGGACATGGTCACCACCTCGGGTCCCGGCATGACCCTGATCTTCCTGCTGGTGATTCCGTTCTTCTGGTGCATCCCGGTCTCGCTGGTGTCGGCCGAATTGACCACGGCCATGCCGGTCGAAGGCGGCTTCTATCGCTGGGTACGCGCCGGCTTCGGCGATTTCTGGGGATTCCTTGCGGGATGGTGGAACTGGTGCGCGTCGTTCCTGCTGGGCAGCGTCTACGCGGTGCAGTTTGCCGACTACCTGGGCTATTACTTTCCGGAGATCACGGGATGGAGACACTACATCGTCTCCCTCGCCATCGTGGCGTTGATCACTTACATCAACGTACGCGGCATTCAGATGGTGGGGAAATTCGCTACCCTGCTCGAACTCTTCATTCTGCTGCCGGTAATGGTGCTGGTCGTGATCGGCCTGGCGAAGTGGCATCACAATCCATTCGTTCCGGTGATTCCTCCGCATCAGCCGACGTTCCACGTCTTCGGCGTGGGGCTGGCACTTGGCCTGTGGTTGTATTCAGGATACGAGCAGTGCTCGACGGTGGCGGAAGAAGTGGAGAATCCCCGTCGCAGCTATCCGCTCGCCCTGGCGCTGGTCGTACCCATGTCCATTGCCGCTTACTTCCTGCCCACCCTGGCTTCACTGGCGGCGCTGGGCAACTGGGAGAGCTGGCACACGGGATTTTTCCCCACCGCCGCGCAGCTCATCGGAGGCCGCTGGCTCGGTGCCTGGATGTTCGCCGCGGCAATGGTCACCCAGGTCGCGCTGCTCAACGGCACCATCCTGGCGTCCACGCGCATGCCCTTTGCCATGGCGGAGGATGGCTACCTGCCGCATGTGCTGGCCGGGCAGCATCGTCGCTACGGAACGCCCTGGATTGCGATCATCACATCAGCTGTCGTGTATGGGTTGCTCGCGCTGCATTCGCTGGTCGAACTCATCAGCATCTACAACTGGCTGCGGGTCGCGACCACGGTCATGACCGTCCTCGCAGCCTGGCAGCTGCGCCGGAAGAAGCCGGACATGCCGCGCCCATTCGTGATTCCGGGCGGACGCGCCGGGCTGATCTACTCCGTGGTTGCGGTGGTGATCATGAGCGCCGTTGCGCTGGTGGGCAGTGATCGCTACGGATTGCTGTGGGGGCCGGCAGCGCTGGCGGTCGGGCCGGTGGTGTATTTCGGGTTAAGAGCCGGCATGCGTTCATGAATCACGTGGGGACAGCCGCCCTCGGCTGTCCGGCCGCGCGCAGGCGCGGCTCTTTAACCATGGACAAAGGAAAACCCCCGCGCAGCTTTGCTCGGCCGGACAGCCGGGGCGGCTGTCTCCACGTAGCCGGTGGCGGCCCCGCGCAGACGATTCAGCCCATGCGGCGGGTTCAGCTCACCCAGTCCAGAAACTTGTACCAGGCCCCGGCGAAGGGCAGGAACCAGGGCTTGCCGTTGTAGAGCCCGAGCGGCGCGCCGGGGAAGGGAATCCCCACGAACGGATTATCCGGCTTCTCACCGGCGATCATCTTCGCCATCTGCTGGCCCTGCCAGGTAGCCATTGCGACGCCGTGTCCGGCGTAGCCGACCGCGTAGTGGATTCCATCCAGCTGCCCGGCGTGCGGCATGATGTCGAAAGCGAAATCCAGCGTGCCTCCCCAGACATACTCGACCTTCACTTTGCGTAACTGCGGATAGACATCAATCATCCCGCGGCGCAGGATCTCGGCGCTCTGACGGATCGAATCCGCAGTTTCGGGAAAGAAGGCCGCCCGCCCGCCGAAGAGCATGCGATTGTCGGGCGTGAGGCGATAGTAGTAGAGATAATTCTTGGAGTCGTAAATCATGCGGTTGTGTGGGCTCAACTCGCGTGCCAGGTTGTCGGGCAGGACTTCCGTGGTGATGATGTACGAGCCGATGGGGATGAGCTTGTTGCGCAGCGCCGGCGTCGCCGCTCCGGTGTAGCCGCTGGTGCCGACAAAGACTTCGCGCGCCCAGAGAGCGCCGCGAGAGGTAGTGATGCGCCAGCGGGCCATGCCCTGGCGCTCTTCGCGCTCGATTTTTTCCACCCGCGTATTCTCGCAGACCGTCGCGCCCGCCCTGATCGCTGCCTGCGCCAGCCCGGCCACGTATCTCGCGGGATTCAACCCGGCGCTCACTTCATCCACCATGCCCCCGTGGTAGATGGACGATCCAATCTCGGACGGCAGCTCAGCTCTGGGCACGATACGCAGCTGGTGATTGAACTCGCGCGCGATCACCTCCACCTGGCGGGCGTAGTCGTCGAAATGTTTCTGCTTGCAGGCGACTTCGAGATGTCCGCAACGGGTGAAGTCGCACTCGATTTGCTCCTCCCTGACGATCTGCTCCACGCAATCAATGGTAGCCAGCGATGCCGCGTACATGCGCTGGGTGCGCTCGCGGCCATACATCGAAATCAGCTTGTTCACGCCTAGCTTTAGCCCGGTAAGGACCATGCCGCCGTTGCGCGAACTGGCGCCCCAGCCAACGGTTTCTGCCTCGAAGACGGCGACCCTGGCCCCGAGTTTAGCCAGTGTCCGCGCCGCCGAGAGCCCGGTGAAGCCACCTCCGATAATAGCGACGTTAACCCCTTCGGGAATGGGAAGGGCCGGGTCTGTCCTGGGCATTTCCGCCGTGGTGAGCCAGAAGTTTTGTTCCTGGACGGGCATATCATTCGCTGACGGTAGGCGATGCTGGAGCTGACGATCCCTCCGCCGATGATGCTGCAGTCTGCATGAAATCCGAGGCCGTCCGGTCCGGGGCGACTGAGCATTGTAGTGCATCACAAGCCACGTGGGGACAGCCGCCCAGGCTGTCCGGTCGAGCGCAGCTCGACAGTCTTTCATTCCGGCCAGTTTGCGGAGCTTCGCTCCGCCGGACAGCCGAGGGCGGCTGTCCCCACGCGCCCGATGGCGATCACACCATTACTGCTGTGCCTTGAAGCCTTGCGCCGATACCCTTAAACTTGACTGATGCACACGCACGCCCATGGCGGAGGCGAAAAGACCTCGCGGATCCTCCGCATCTCGCTGGTCGTGACTGCCGTCTATATTGTGCTGCTGGTGGTGGCCGGCATCCGCGCCCATTCGCTGGCGCTGCTGTCCGAGGCCGGGCACAACCTGTCGGACTTTTTTGCCCTGCTGCTTTCCTTGACCGCGGTTTACCTGCAATCCCGCCCGCCCAGTTCCACCAAGACATATGGCTACCACCGGGCGGGTGTGCTGGCCGCCCTGGTCAATGCGGTTTCCCTGGTCGCGGTCGCGGGTTTCATCTTCTATGAAGCCTTCCGCCGCCTGCAGAATCCGGAGCAGGTGCATGCCGGCGTCATGATCGGCGTGGCCGCGGCGGGCGTGGCCATGAACGGCGTGATCGCGCTGCTGCTCTACCGCGCCGGCAGCGATGTCAACATCCGCAGCGCGTTGCTGCACGAAATTGGCGACACCCTTTCAACCGGGGCAGTCATCGTTGGCGGCTGGATCATCATGGCCACGGGCAAGTACTGGATCGATCCCGTGCTTTCGGTGGCGATCGGGGTCCTGATCCTGTGGTCGGGATTCGGCATCGTGCGCGAGACCCTGAACATACTGCTCGAAGGCACTCCGCGAGGTATCAAGCTGGAGCGGGTGGAAGCGGCCATGCGCGAGGTCGAGGGCGTGAACGATGTCCACGACCTGCATGTATGGAACATCGGGTCGGAGACGCGCGCCCTTTCCTGCCACATTTCCATCGCCGACATTCCGCCGTCCGTGAGCGAGCGCATTCTGCGCGATGTAAAAGACCGCCTGCGCCAGGAATTTCATATCGCCCACACCACCATCCAGTTCGAGAATGTAGTCTGCGAAGTGGCGCATGGGTGCGTGATTCCGGTGGCGGATGGCGGGCACCAGCACAAACACTAGGGCAATTTCAGATTGGCCTTCCGCGAGTTTCATTCTGAGAGCTGAGAACTGAACACTCAGAACTGAATTGAGATCCACCTACTGCCCTTCGTAAATCTCCCTCACCCTGTCAATCGTATCCGCCTCTTCCGGCAACTTGTCGGGACGCAGCCTGACGATCCGGGGGAAGCGCAGTGCGTAACCGCTCTCGTGCCGGTCGGATTGCATCATGTTGTTGAAGGCCACTTCCACCACGATCCTCGGCTCGACCACCAGCCGGAATCCCTGATCATCGAGGGTGTGCTCCAGAAACCACCTGGTCATCTCTGCGATCTCAGAGTCGGTCAGCCCGGAGTAGGCTTTGCCGATGTTGACCAACCGGTCTCCATCGTGCACCGCAAAGGTGTAATCGCTCAACACCCCGATGCGCTTGCCGTGACCGTACTCGACCGCCGTGACCACAACGTCCAGCGTGGCCAGTTCACGCTTCAATTTGAGCCATGATTTTCCGCGCCGTCCGGGAGTATAGGCGGACGCGGGATCCTTGATCATCAGGCCTTCGTTGCCTCGGGCTTGCGCAGCGTCAAACAGCTGATCGAGTTCCTGCGGTGCGTTCGCGCGATATACCGGCGCGCGAATCACCAGCGCGCGCGAGTCGCTCAAGTCATCGCCGAATTCGAATTTGGCCTGCTTCCCCGGAGCAATTCGCGCTCCTGGAGATTTCCGGGGAGCGGCCAGCAGGGCATCGAGGATTTTCTCCCGTTCGAGCAGAGGACGCTCCAGCAGCAGCTCGCCGCCGGCGTAAAGAACGTCGAAGACCAGATAGGCCACCGGCACCTGGCGCATCAGTGTCTCGCTGACCTGCTTGCGTCCCAGGCGCTGCTGCAGCGCGCTGAAGGGGAGCGCCCGGCCAGTCTCGGAGGAGGCGTTTTCGGTGCCGCTTTCACCGCGGCGGGCGGGACGCCCGCCGGACAGCCGGCGGGACGCCGGCGCTACATTCTCGTAGCTCCAGGCCACAATCTCGCCATCGAGGATGGCGTCTTCCGGCAGTCCCGCCAGCGCATCCGGGAGTTCGGGGAAGGACTCGGTGATTTCGTCCCGGGTACGCGAGAAGATCCGAACCTCGCCGCCGGAACAGTGCGCCTGGGCACGGATGCCGTCGTACTTGTCTTCCACCAGTGCGTTCTCGAAATAGCCGAGCGCCTCCTCCGCCGAGGCTGCGGGGCTGGCCAGCATGAAGCCCAGAGGATGGAAAAGGCGCATCGTCGCGCCGGCCAGCCGGCCGTCCGCCGCCAGCTTCAGCGTCTCGCCAATATCGCCCAGCAGCATGTTGGCCCGCTGCACCTCGCCCACGGTTCCGCCGTAGGCCTTGGCAATCGCTTCCTCCACCAGGCTTTCCTTGAGGCCGATGCGCAGATCGCCGGTCATGATCTTCACTATGTACTTGCCTTCGAGCGGGCTAGCCTGCGAAAGCAGTTCCCGGACCAAGGCGGCTTTTGCGGCAGGTCCTCGGGCGGCTGCAATTTCGCGGAATCTGGCGGCGACGTCGGGTAGGCTCAACGTCGAACTGCCGGGCTTTGCCCGGCCTGGACGGGCGAGGGCGCCCGTCCCCACGTGGCCCGTGGTAGTGGATGCGGGGAGAACGGCCTCCGCTACGGCGCCCAGGTCCCCGAGCTTGCGGTAGGCTGCGGTCAGGTCGGCTTCGGTCTTTCCAGACAACTCTGCGAGAATTCGCCACAGCGCACGGCCCCCCACCTGTAACGTGGCTTCCTCCCAAGCGGGAAACGGTCTGCCCGATAGAAATACGGCGGAGACGGAGGCGTCCTCCAGCGTTCGTGTCTGGAGATACTCGGCGACGATCGCGATCTTCTCGAGTTTCTTGGTGGTCGCGGCGATTCGTTCGCCGGCCTCAGCCAGCTTAATCATGTGCCATTATGTGGGCGCCAGCGCCCCGCTCGTGCGGCCCGCGTTCGTGCGATGCCAGCTTTCCTGAATCCTTGATCCTAAATGCATGATCGCAAATGCATGAGCGCAAATGCCATGATTGAATGCCGTGGTGGGCCCCGCACGAGCGCGGGCGCTCGCGCCTACATGGAAGATAATCCGCCTGTGGTAACCTTCTAGTTTGAGCCTTGGCAGTTGGAAGGATCATCTAATCATCATGCGTTTCTTGCGAACCTGGTGGCGTTTCCTGGTGGCCGTGCAGCTTTTGCCTGCTCTCGAGGGCGGCGAGGAGACGCTGGTCGGCGGCCAGGCTGTGCTTGAGGGCGTTATGATGCGCTCTCCTCATGCCTGGGCCATTGCCTGCCGCAAACCTTCCGGCGAAATTTCCACCCACAGCGAACCGTTGGAACGTTTGTCCGAAAAGCGTAAATGGATGGCCTGGCCAGTCATTCGTGGTGTGGTCACGCTCGGTCATGCCATGACCTTGGGCTTTCGGGCTTTGAAGTTCTCCGCCAACGTGGCGCTCGATGAACTGCAACCCGAGCCTGCCGAAGACAAGAAGAAACTTGAAATCACGGGTTGGATGGCCGCGGTCAACATCCTGATTTCGGTTGGTTTTTTTATTTTCATGTACAAGTTTCTGCCCCTGCTGGCGGCCACCGAACTCAAACGGGTGAACCCGGTATTCGGCGAGCAGATCATTTTCAACCTGGTGGACGGCGTGATCCGGATCGCCCTGTTCCTGCTCTTCATCTGGGGAGTTTCGCTGTGGAGCGATATTCACCGGGTGTACGAATACCACGGCGCCGAGCACAAAACGGTTTATGCCTTCGAGAATGGCGATCCCCTTGATACCGCCTCGGTGCAGAAGTATTCGACTTTCCATCCCCGCTGCGGCACCAGTTTTCTGATGACGGTGATGATTATCTCGATCGTGGTTTACACCCTGGTGCCGGTGACTACGTTCTGGGCCCGCCTGGGGGTTCGCATTGCGCTGCTGCCGGTTATCGCCGGAGTCTCGTACGAGATCATTCGCTTCGCCGCCAAACATCGCGGATCCCTGTTCGCCCTGATGACCGCGCCCGGCCTCTGGCTGCAGCGCATCACCACCCAGCCTCCGTCCGATGCCCAGGCCGAGTGCGCCATCATCGCCCTCGACCATGCCATGGCGCTGGAAAAACAGCACGGCGGCGAGCTGGTCATAGCTTAGCGGTTCCCCCGCGAACATTCTCTCCAAACTCATTCGGTACTAGAATTGGATAGCGAAGGCCGGCTCGTTCTGAGGGCTGACCACTGAAGACCGACGACTGACGACTGAAGTCATGTTTGAACGACTCGACCAAATCGAAGCCCGCTACGAGGAGCTGACGCGGGCGCTCTCCTCTCCGGAGATCATGAACGACTCGGCCCGATACCAGAAGACGGCCAAGGCGCATAGCGAAGTCTCATCTATTGTCGAAAAATATCGGGAATATAAAGACCTGAAGCGCGGCATTGCCGAAAGCAAGGCCGTCCTGGCGGACGAAAAGGACGCCGAGATGCGGGCCTATGCCCAGGAAGAACTCGACAAGCTGGAGGCCCGCGTCGGCGGCGTGGAAGAAGAACTCAAGGTCCTGCTCCTGCCGAAAGACCCGAACGACGAAAAAGACGTGATCCTCGAAATTCGCGCCGGTACCGGCGGCGACGAGGCCACGCTTTTCGCGGCGGAAATGTTCCGCATGTATACCCGCTACGCGGAGACGCAGGGCTGGAAAGTCGAAGTGCTCTCCACCTCCGATTCTTCGGTTGGCGGGCTGAAGGAAGTGATCGCCATCATCGAAGGCCAGCGGGTTTATTCGCGCCTGAAATACGAAAGCGGCGTGCACCGGGTGCAGCGCGTGCCTGCAACCGAGCAGCAGGGACGGGTCCATACTTCAGCGGTCACGGTGGCCGTCCTGCCTGAAGCCGAAGACGTCGACATCAAGATCGAAGCCAAAGATCTTCGCATCGATACCTTCTGTTCTTCCGGCCCCGGCGGACAATCGGTGAACACGACGTACTCCGCCGTGCGCATCACCCACATTCCCACCAACACGGTGGTGAGCTGCCAGGATGAGAAGTCGCAGATCAAGAACCGCGAGAAGGGCATGCGCGTGCTGCGTTCCCGCCTCTATGAGATGGAAATGCAGAAGCAGCAGGATGCGCTCGCCAAGGAACGCAAGGCGATGGTAGGTTCGGGTGACCGCAGCGAAAAAATCCGTACCTACAACTTCCCGCAGAACCGCGTCACCGACCACCGCATCGGCCTGACCATCCACCAGTTGGAGCAGGTCATGGATGGCAAATTACAGCCCCTGATCGACGCGCTGGTCGCGCACTATCAATCTGAAAAGCTAAAGACCGAAGCCACCACGGCAGTGTGAGGGTTGTGCTGGTGTGGCCGCGGGCGCCCGGTCCGCGTGACGATGCCCGTAACCACCGCCCGTTTGGGTTCTGAAAATGGTAGGCGCAGCGAATAAGTCGCCTGCACTTGGCGAACAAGAGTGTCCGCCCCACACGTCGGAATCTTGTGTTCCAATGATTCCGTGACGCTCCGCGAAGCTCTGGCCTCCGCCGTTTCCCGACTGACAGCCGCGAACGTTCCTTCGCCACGGATGAATGCCGAGTTGCTCCTGATGTTCACCCTGGAATGCGACCGTGCGTATCTCCATGCCCATCCCGAGCGCAAGCTTTCCTCGGACGAACTCAATCGCTACGAGCGGGCCCTGGCCGAGCGCGGGCGCGGCTTGCCGGCCCAGTACATTACCGGCCACCAGGAATTCTGGGGCATGGACCTAATCGTCACTCCCGCCGTGCTTATCCCGCGCCCGGAAACCGAGCATGTGATCGAGACTGTGCTGGCTCGTGTGGGGCGGGCGCCCGCGCCCGCCAGCTCTCTTCGCATCGTGGATGTGGGTACGGGATCCGGATGCATTGCCCTCGCCCTGGCCAAAGAATTGCCAATTGCCGAAATTCACGCCACTGATATTTCAGCTGACGCCCTGGAAATCGCGCGCGCCAATGCGGCCCGCCATCAACTCGAATCCCGAATCTGTTTCCATCAAGCCGACCTGCTGCAGGGGTTGGAGCGCGGAGCCTTCGATTTTGTGGTTTCGAATCCGCCGTATGTGGGTGAATCGGAGGCAGACCAGGTACAACTCGAAGTGCGCAAGTATGAGCCACGCAACGCGGTCTTCGCCGGCGACACGGGCCTCGAAGTGATCGAACGCCTCATCCCGCAGGCCCGCCAGTCGCTGAAGCCCGGAGGCTGGCTGGTGATGGAAATCAGCGGCACGATTGCCGATGGTGTGCGCCGTCTACTGGCTGGTTGGCACGATCTGCAGGTAACGAACGATCTGCAAGGAATTCCGCGCGTGATGTCGGCACGAACCACGTAGGGCCGGGCGGGCGAGCGAAGCTCGCCGGCGAAAGCAGGTCCCTCCACTCCGCTCGCTGCGCCTCGCTCCGGTCGGGATGACAGAGCTTCTTTTTTTAAAAGTCAAAGGCTAGGGTTCAATGATGGTAGCGGGCAGAATTTCGTCCACGTCCACCCATTTGGTGGGGTACGAACCGGTGTAGCAGGCGGTGCAGTAAGTGGTTTTCTCGCCGTCGGCGCAGGCCTTTTTCATGCCTTCGAGCGACAGATAAGCCAGCGAATCGGCGCCGATGAATTCGCGGATTTCTTCCACTGACTTGTTGGCAGCGATCAGTTCTTTCTTGGAAGGCGTGTCCACGCCATAGAAGCAGGGCGAAACCGTGGGCGGGCAGGAGACGCGCATGTGCACTTCCTTCGCCCCCGCGTTGCGGATCATGCGCACGATTTTGCGACTGGTGGTGCCGCGCACGATGGAATCGTCGATCAGCACCACGCGCTTGCCCTCGAGCAGGGTTCGTACCGGGTTCAGCTTCAGCTTCACGCCGAAGTCGCGAACACTCTGCCGCGGCTCGATGAAGGTGCGTCCCACATAGTGATTGCGGATCAATCCGAAGCGGAAGGGAATGCCGCTCTCGGCGGCGTAGCCGACCGCCGCGGTCACCCCGGAATCCGGGACCGGTACGACGAGGTCGGCGTCGGCCGGAGCTTCCCGCGCCAGTTGTCTGCCCAGGCCTTCGCGGCTGGCTTGCACCGGGCGGCCGAACACCATGCTGTCGGGGCGCGAGAAGTACACGTGCTCGAAAATGCAACTCGACTGCGCCGCCACCGGAGAATAAAACCGCGAAGTGATGCCTTCGGGCCCCACGATGACCAACTCGCCAGGCTTGACTTCGCGTTCGTAGGTGGCGCCGATCAGATCGAAGGCGCAAGTCTCGGAGGCAAACACGATGGTGTCCTGCCGCTGTCCTTCCAGGCGGGGGATTCGTCCCATGTTCAAAGGACGGAAACCGCGCGGATCGCGGGCCGCAAATACGCGGTCCGAACTGAGCATCACCAGCGAGAAAGCGCCTTCCACCCGCCGCAGCGCATCCGCCATCGCATCCGGCAGAGTCTGTTCTTTTGAGAGCGCGATCAGGTGGACGATGACTTCGGTGTCGCTATTGGTCTGAAAGATCGATCCCTGGGCCTCCAGGCGATGCCGTATGTCGTGCGCATTCACCAGGTTGCCGTTGTGGGCCAGCGCAATCATGCCTTTGTTCGATTGCACCATGATGGGCTGAGCATTGAAGAGAGCTGAATCGCCGGCGGTGGAGTAGCGCGTGTGTCCAATGGCAAGCGAGCCGTGGACCTGCGACAGAACATCCTCGGTAAAGATGTCGGCCACCAATCCCATGGCGCGATGGGCGCGCAAAGTCAGGCCGTTCGAGCTAACGATGCCCGCCGATTCCTGCCCGCGATGTTGCAGGGCATGCAACCCAAGGTAAGCCAGCTTCTCCGCCTCAGGGTGAGCGTAGATGGCCACCACTCCGCACTCGTCATGGAATTTATCGAACATAGTCAGTCTTTAGCCCTTAGCTTTTAGCTCGATGCCCACCACAGACCACGTGGGGACAGCCGCCCTCGGCTGTCCAGCCGAGCGAAGCTCGGCAATGTTTCTAATCCGCTGCCATCGGTTCTACGTCCGTGCGCAGCGCCTTCTCCAGCGCACCCTCGTACACGTCACGCAATTCCGAAATCGCCGCCGACACTACCACCCGGCCATCGAGCTTGATTTCGATTCGCTCCGGCGCCGTTTCTCCAATTAATTCTGCGACGATGCCGTATTTTAACGCCACTTGTTGGATTCTGCCGAAGTTCTCGCGGTCGCAAGAGATGACCACGCGGCTGGCGTCCTCGCCGAACAGAACAAACTCCGGCGACAGCCCCAGCGATGTCAGATCGACACTCATTCCAATGCCTTTAGCCAGTCCCGACTCAACCAGCGTCACGGCAATTCCACCATCCGAGCAGTCATGGGCGGAATCCATAATTTCGATTTGGGCAATCTCTACCAGAGCCTTCTGCAACCCCGCCTCTTTTTCGAGCTCGAGTTCGGGCGGATATCCCCAGACCGCGCCCAGAATTTCCTTGGCATATTCCGAAGATCCGAACGCCAATTCCGCGTCGGTCGCATCGCCGGGTTCCGCGCCGCGCAAGAGAACAATCGCGCGTCCGGCCTCGCGGAAATCTGGACGCACTGCCTTGTGCACATCTTCGAGGACGCCGACCACACCCAGCACCGGCGTGGGGTAAATTCCTTCTCCCAGAGTCTCGTTGTAGAAGCTGACATTGCCCCCGGTGATGGGGATTTCGAGTTCCTCGCAAGCTTTGGTGATGCCGTCCACGACCTGCGAAAATTGCCACATGATGTGCGGCTTCTCGGGATTGCCAAAGTTCAGACAGTTGGTGCCGCCGATCGGAGTGGCGCCGGCGCAAGCCACGTTGCGCGCGGCTTCCGCGACGGCATGCATGGCGCCCAGCCGCGGATCGAGATAACACCAGCGTCCGTTGCCATCGAGCGCCATGGCCAGCCCGCGCTGGGATCCCTTGATGCGAATGACTCCGGCATCGCCAGCGCCCGGACCCTCCACGGTGTTGGTTTGCACCATGTGATCGTACTGCTGCCAGATCCAGCGCTTGCCGCAGATGTTGGGACTGGCCAGCAGCCGCTTCAGATTCGCGGTGAGATCGGAAACCTCCGCCAGCTTGACGCTTTCCGGCATTTCGCGCGGTACGGGCGGCTCCCAGCGCTCCAGCGGACGCTTGTAGACCGGCGCATCGTCGGTGAGCGCCTGGTTCGGAATATCGGCAACGACTTCGCCGTGCTGCAGCACTCGCATCCTGCCATCCGAAGTGACGCGGCCGACCTCGACTGCGTCCAGTCCCCATTTCTCGAAGACGCGAAACACTTCCTGTTCGCGGCCTTTCTGCGCCACCAGCAGCATGCGCTCCTGCGATTCGCTGAGCATGATCTCGTAGGCGGTCATGCCGGTTTCGCGCTGGGGCACCAGGTCAAGTTCGATTTCAGTTCCCACGTGGCCGCGAGCCCCCATTTCGCAGGTCGAGCAGGTCAGCCCGGCGGCGCCCATGTCCTGAATACCCACGATGGCACCGGTCTGCATGGCTTCGAGGCAGGCCTCGAGCAAAAGCTTTTCGAGAAACGGATCGCCCACCTGCACGTTGGGCCGCTTGGCTTCGGAGGCTTCGCTGAATTCCTCGCTGGCCATGGTGGCGCCGTGAATACCGTCGCGCCCGGTTTTCGATCCCACGTAAATCACCGGATTGCCTTCACCAGACGCTTTGGCGTAGAAAATCTGGTCGCGCCGGACTAATCCCAGAGCGAAGGCATTCACCAGGGGATTGCCGGAATAGCAGGGCTCGAACTTGGTTTCGCCGCCGAGGTTGGCGACGCCGAAGCAGTTGCCATAAGAGGCGATCCCGCTGACCACACCCTCAAGAACAGATTGATTCTTGTGAATTTCCTTGTTCGACGTGGGCGCGAGCGCCCCGCTCGTGCTGGCG
Source organism: Terriglobales bacterium (assembly GCA_035632335.1). GTDB lineage: Bacteria > Acidobacteriota > Terriglobia > Terriglobales > Acidobacteriaceae > JAIQFF01. The sequence continues at coordinate 10,078 of DASQHA010000115.1, read as the reverse complement.
GTGGCATTGGCGGGCGAGGGCGCCCGCCCCACACTAATCGGTCCAAAGCGCAGCGAGTCCATCACCGCCACCGGCCGCGCGCCCATGGTGAAAATGTCGCGCAGGATCCCGCCCACGCCCGTGGCCGCACCCTGAAACGGCTCAATAAACGAAGGATGATTGTGCGATTCGATCTTGAAGGCGCAGGCCCATCCGTCCCCGATGTCGATGATGCCCGCGTTTTCTCCCGGGCCCTGCACCACCAGTCGGCTGCGCGTGGGCAATCGCTTCAGATGCACGCGTGAGGATTTGTAGGAGCAGTGCTCGCTCCACATCACGCTGAAGATGCCCAGCTCGGTGAGGGTGGGTTCGCGTCCGCCCAGCAGCTGTTTGATCTTTTCATATTCGTCAGGAGTGAGGCCATGCTCCCGGATGATCTCCGGAGTGAGGACAGGCGTTGAAGAAGGGGTCATAGGGAGAAGCTCTATTGTAGTAGCAAAGTAGCGCCGGCGTCCCGCCGGCTGTCGGGTGGGCGTCCCGCCCACCTGATCGGGCCGGCCGGAGGCCGGCGCTGCAGGGAAGCGTCGTCCTGGCTTGCATCCGCGCCGACTATACTGTCCCGCATGAAGTCCGTCATTGTCGGCACCGCCGGACACATCGATCACGGAAAGACCGCCCTGGTAAAGGCCCTGACCGGCATCGACGCCGACCGCCTGGAAGAGGAGAAGCGCCGGGGCATCACCATCGATATTGGTTTTGCGCATCTGGAATTGCCCCTCCCCGGCGGCGAAATCCTGCGGCTGGGCTTTGTCGATGTTCCCGGACACGAGCGTTTTGTGCGCAACATGCTGGCTGGGATCGGGGGAATCGATCTGGTGCTGCTGGTGATTGCCGCCGATGAGTCCATCAAGCCTCAGACCCGCGAGCATTTCGATATCTGCCGCCTGCTTTCCGTGCGCCGGGGGATCGCCGTGCTCACAAAATCCGACCTGGTAGACCGCGAGACCCTGGACGTGGCGAAATTAGAGGTCGAGGAGTTTCTGCGCGATTCGTTTCTCGATCCGGCCCATTGGTCTGTTGTCGCGGTCAGTTCGCTGACCGGCGCAGGCCTGGACCAGTTGAGACACGCGCTGGTAAAGACGGCCACCGACATTGGGGCCCGGGACTCTTCCGCGCTGGCCCGCCTGCCCGTCGACCGCGTCTTCACTATGAAAGGCTTCGGCGCGGTGGTGACGGGAACGCTGATTTCCGGCGCGCTCCGCAAAGAGGACGAGCTGGAGGTTTTTCCGGCAGGAAAGCGCGTGCGCGTGCGAGGAATTCAGGTGCATGGAGACGCGGCCGAGCAAGCCGTGGCCGGTCAGCGCACCGCCTTGAATCTGGCCGGTGTGACCACGCAAGAGTTGGCGCGGGGCATGGTGCTGGCGCCGCCCTCGACCTTTCGCCCTGCGTCACGCATGGACGCTTCGCTCACCCTGCTGCCCTCGGCCAAGACCCTGAAAGACCGGGCACGCGTGCACCTGCACGCGTACACGTTTGAAACCATCGCGACGGTTGTGCTGTTCGGCCAGAAACAAATTTCACCGGGAGAAACTGCGCTGGCCCAGTTGCGCCTGGCTGAGCCCACGCTGCTGTTGCCGGGAGACCGCTTCATTATGCGTCAATTCTCGCCGGTCGTGACCATCGGCGGAGGAATCGTACTGGATGCCTCGCCGATTCCCCGGATGCCCGGGTTGGAAGCGTTTCTGAAGACCCTGGCGAGCGGCGACGCTCAGTCGATTCTGCGGGCACGCGTGGCGCGACGAGGTCACGCCGGAATTTCTCTCGCGCAACTGACGGCAGAAACCGGATTGCCCAGGCAGCTGATCGAAACCCATCTGCGCACTCCTGCGCAGGCTGATGTATCCCGAGCCGGCGACCTGTTCGTGCACGTGCCCGCACTCGAGCGGTTGAAGCTATCGATCAGCGAGACGGTCGCGGGCTTCCACAAGAAGAACCCTCTGGTTGCGGGGATCGGCAAAGAGGAACTGCGTGAACAGGTGGCGGCTTCCACCGGGGTCTTCGAAGCTGCCCTGGATAAGCTGGTCCGCGAGAAAAAGCTTGAGGCTGCCGGAGAGTTCGTCCATGTGTCGGGACGCGGCGTGGTTTTGAAAGACGAAGAAGCGGAGTCCAAGAAAGTCATCGAGCATGCCTTCGCCTCGTCGGGCCTGAAAGTGCCGGCGTTGAAGGACGTGCTGGCCGGCCTGAAGGTCGACAAAGCCCGCGCGCAAAAAATCGTTACCCTGCTGCTGCGCGATAAAGTTCTGGTGAAGATTTCGGAGGACCTGGTCTTCCATCGCGATGCGCTGGCGAATCTCCGCCGGAGCCTATCATCGGAAAAGCTGAAGTCGCCGAAAATCGACGTGGCCCGCTTCAAGGACCTGACCGGAGTAAGCCGGAAATATGCGATTCCGCTGCTGGAATATCTGGACCGTGAACACGTGACCCGGCGAATGGGCGATGAGAGGCTGATTCTTTGACGGGAAAGTAGCGCCGGCGTCCCGCCGGCTGTCGGGTGGGCTTGCCGCCCACCCATTGAGCCCGGAGGCCACGTTACGCTTCGGCCGAATAAAGGTTTCAAGAATTAGTCTCCGTATAATCAAAGACGAATGTGCGCAATGTCTGGGCCGGACCCTGGCTGATGGGCGGCCCATCGTTTCCGGCGCTCTGAGAGGAACTTGCCGATGCTTTCCATTCGCCCCGCCCTGGTCCGCGATGTGCCGATGTTGAGAACGATGATCCATGAGTTCGCCGAATTCGAACGCCTTCCCGTGGCGGCGACCGAGGAGGCGCTGTTGCGCGACGGATTTTCTCAATCGCCGAAATTTCGCGTACTGCTGGCGGAATGGGACGGCGAGGCCGCCGGCTACGCCCTTTTCTTCGACTATTACTCCAGCTTCGAGGGCCGCGCCGGACTCTTTCTGGAAGACATCTACGTGCGCGAACGATATCGAGGGAAGGGAATCGGAAGAGCGTTGCTGGCCCGAATTGCGTCGCTTGCCGCCCAGCAGAATTGTTTTGGGGTGCGCTGGCAGGTGCTCGACTGGAATACTCCCGCAATCGATTTTTATAAGAGCCTGGGCGCTACTTTTCTGGACGAATGGAAGACCGTGAGCCTTGACGGCGACGCGCTGGAGCACCTGGCCAGAGGGTCGGAATGACGGGGCGCGCACCGACGACTGCGGCCGTGCGCGTGATTGGCGCCGGACTCGCGGGATCGGAAGCGGCGTGGCAATGCGCGCGCCGCGGCGTGGCCGTCGAACTCCGGGAGATGCGCCCCGTGCGCCTGACGCCCGCCCACCAGACTGCGGACTTCGCGGAACTGGTGTGCTCTAATTCCCTGAAATCCGACAGCGAGAACACCGCGCCCTGGCTGTTGAAAGAAGAAATGCGGCGGGCGGGATCGTTGCTGCTGGAAATCGCGCGCGAGTGCGCCGTTCCGGCCGGCCACGCGCTGGCGGTCGACCGTACGACCTTCGCCGCCCGGGTCACGGAGACCCTCTCCCGAGAGCCGCTGGTGACGATCCGGCGCGAAGAAGTCACGCGGATCGACGAAGACCAGATCACGATCATCGCCACCGGGCCGCTGACCTCGGATGCCCTGTCTCAGGAGATCGCCCGGCTCAGCGGTTCCGCTCACCTGTATTTCTTCGATTCGATCAGCCCAATTGTCGAAGCCGAATCCATCGACATGTCCAAGGTTTATATGGCGGCGCGTTACGACAAAGGCTCGGCCGACTACATCAACTGCCCCATGTCGAAAGAGGAGTACGACCGCTTCTGCGATGCTCTGGTTGCGGGGCAATCGGTCGAGGAACGCTGCTGGGAGAAGCTGAACTACTTCGAGGGCTGCCTGCCCATCGAAGAAATTGCCCGCCGGGGCCGCGACACGCTGCGCTTCGGTCCCATGAAGCCGGTGGGGCTGAAAGACCCGCGCACCGGCAGGATTCCCTATGCCGCCGTGCAACTTCGCCAGGAAAATCTGCGGGCTGACTCGTATAACCTGGTGGGTTTCCAGAATCATTTGAAATTCGGAGACCAGGCCCGCGTGCTGCGCCTCATCCCCGGCCTCGAAAACGCGCGTTTCCTGCGTTACGGACAGATCCACCGCAACACCTACATCAACGCGCCAACTCTGCTTTCCGAGTCGCTGCAGATGAGGAAACATCCCAAAGTATTCTTCGCGGGACAAATCTGCGGGGTCGAGGGATACGTCGAGTCCATCGCCACCGGCCTGATGGCGGGGGGCCACGCCGCGGCCCTGGCTTCCGGAGCAGCGCCCGCGCCCCCTCCGCGCCCCACCGCCTTCGGCTCGCTGGTGCACTACGTAACCCATGCCGATGCCAGGAATTTCCAGCCGGCGAACATCACCTTCGACCTGCTGCCGCCCCTGGAACATAAGGTCCGCGACCGTCAGGAACGGCATCGCCGGCAGTGCGAGCTGGCGCTAAAGCAGTTTGATGAATGGCTGGAACAGTGTGGGGCGGGCGCCCTCGCCCGCCGCTTTTGACTTGAAGTCGGGAGGCATGCCTGGCTCAAGACCTCAGACCATCAGCCATCCACAGAATCAACTGCAAAAGCGGCGGATAGGAGTGTCCGCCCCACACTCACAATGAACAAAATCACGGGGACTCTCGTATATGGATCTGGGGGCGGTGTGCCGTTCCGGCTTACGTTCCGGCGGCGTCCGCGTCCATAACCATATGGTGCTGCGCGATCTGGTCGGCGATGTGTTGCGTACGCTCTGGGCCCACAAGCTCCGTACCTTCCTGACCATGTTCGGAATCGCCTGGGGAATCGTCTCCATCGTTCTGATGGTGGCGGCGGGTGAAGGGCTGCGCAAAGGGCAGGAAGAGCAGGCCCGCAACCTGGGCAAGGACATTCTGATCGTTTTTCACGGTCGGACCAGCATGCAGGTCGGCGGGGCCCGTGCCGGGCGCGCAGTGCACTGGGAAGACTCGGATGTTTTGGCGGTGCAGGCTGAGGCGGCGGATTGCCAGTATGCCCTTCCCGAGCTGGAGCAGAACGATGTCCGCGCCCATAGCAATTACAACAATGCCGCATTTACCGTGACCGGATCTCATCCCCCCTTCGCGTACATTCGCAGCCTCGATGTCGGCGATGGCCGCTTCTACGATTGGGACGACCAGAAAGAGGCGCGCCGTGTTGCCTTCCTCGGCAGCGATGCCGCCAAGCAGCTCTTTCCCGGGCGCAATCCCATCGGCGAAGAGGTCTATCTGAATTCGTTCCCTTACAAAGTCATCGGTGTGATGGCGGTCAAGAAGCAGGATTCAAGCTACGACGGCTGGGATGTCAGCAAGATATTTATTCCCTTCGCGGCCATGCGGCGCGATTTCCCCGACAAGCCACCGGGCACCTCCACGACTTTTGACCAGTTGCTGGTCACGCCTCGATCGGTGGAGCAGCACGAGGCCTGCAAGCGCGAAATACAGACCGTGCTGGGACGAATGCACAACTTCGATCCCCATGACAAGGAAGCCTGCCCCATCTGGGACACGGTGCAGGAAGCCAAGGCGTTCCGCCAGATGACCAATGGCATGAAATATTTTTTGGGCGCGGTCGGAATCGTGACCCTGTTTCTGGGCGGCCTGGGCGTGATGAACGTCATGATGGTCGCGGTGCGGGAACGGACCCGCGAAATCGGCGTGCGCAAGGCGCTGGGGGCCCCGGCCCACACCATCCTCAAACAGTTCTTTATCGAAGCGCTGCTGATCGCGTCACTGAGCGGAGCGATCGGGATGGCAATCGCGTATGGCATCTGCTTTCTGGTGAATTTACTGCCTATGCCGGATTTTTTCGCCGGCCTGGTGGCGACCTGGCAGTCGGGTTTGGTGGCCTGCGGGCTGCTGGGCATCATCGCAGTGTTTTCGGCCCTGTACCCGGCGCGCCGGGCGGCCTCGATCGACCCGATCGAAGCGCTGCGCTATGAAGCGGGAGGGTAAGGTGTGTATCGGTCCGGGTCTGAGACCCGGACAGGCCGCGCTTGCGCGGCAGAGGCGGCTTAACATCGCTGCCGAGCTTCGCTCGGCCTGGACGGGTCTGGGGCCCGTCCCCACATGGCTGGCGGTGGTTCCTCAATGCTGACTGAAATCATTTTCGAAGCCTGGATCGCTCTCAGGCGCAACTACACGCGCAGCCTGCTGACCATGCTGGGCATTGTCTGGGGCATTGCCACCGTAACTCTGCTGATCGCTTACGGCAGCAGTTTCCGCCGCATCCTGGTGGGCGGGTTCGACGCTTTCGGCAAGAGCGTGGTGATCTGCTGGCCGGCGCAAACCAGCGAGCAGCCCGGCGGACAGCGCGCCGGCAAGAAAGTGCGGCTGGAGCAGGCCGACCTCGACATCGTCAAGGAGACCGCTCCGCTGGTAAAGCACGTTTGCCTGGAAACGGTGAATCGTCCGGGCATCAGTTACGGTGAACGCATGGTGGGTACGGCTGCGATCCGCGGTGTTTGCCCGGAATACGGCGAGATGCGCAATGAAGTCCCATCCGAAGGGCGCTGGATCTCCGCCGGCGACGAACTGGAGCGGCGGCGCGTGGTATTTCTGGGCGGCCGGGTGCGCGAGCAATTGTTCAGCGGCCGCCCGGCGGTTGGGGAGACGGTGCAGATCGGCGGCGTCCACTTCACCGTGATCGGCGTCATGGCCCGCAAGATCCAGTTGAGCAACTATTTCTCCAGCGACGATGATTCCGCCTGGATCCCCTACAGCGCCGCCGGCGACGTCTGGAACACGAAGTACGCCGCGGTGATGGTCTTCGAGCCGATTGCGCCGCAGTTCGAGACCAAAGCCGAGGCCCAGGTGCTGGCCGCCATCGCCACCCGTCAGCAATTCTCTCCTACCGACAAGAAGGCGTTTGTGATGTTCGGGCGCGACGAGTTCCGACCGGTCATCGACGGCCTCACCATCGGACTGCAGGTGCTGCTCACCTTCGTGGGCACTTTGACCCTGGGCATCGGCGGCGTCGGCGTGATGAATATCATGCTGGTTTCGGTCGATGAACGCATCCGCGAGATCGGCCTGCGGCGGGCCCTGGGCGCCAAGAAGTGGCAGATCAAACTCCAGTTCCTGGCCGAAACCCTGCTCATCATGCTGTTGGGGGGAGCCGCCGGCGTGCTGCTTTCTTACGCCATCGCCGCTGCCGTGGGCACGCTGCCCCTCATGGGTCCACTGTTCGAAGACGATTCCGGCAAGGCCGACATCCATCTCCAGATTTCGCTGGCCACGGTCATGCTTTCCAGCCTGGTATTGCTGGCCGTCGGCGTAGCCAGCGGAATGGTGCCGGCGCTGCGCGCCTCGAAGCTCGACCCCGTGGAGGCGCTGAGGTACGAGTGAAACGCGATTGAAGATTTCAGATCGCAGATTCTAGATTGAAGACTTCAGATTGCAAATCCCGAATCTCCAGCGGGGAGCGAGGTTTTCAATCTGAAATCTAGAATCTGGAATCTGCACTTTCCGGAGTACCAAGAATCGCATTGACCCGAATGCCGCTTCGCAGTACCTTGCTGCGAACCCCGATCTTCCGAGGTGCTTCTTGCCGATTTCCGCCGTGGATGCCATTACTCCGGCTTTTGAGCATGCCCGGCAGCAGTTGGTTCGTCCCTTCCGGGCGAACCAGTGGGCCAAACTTGGGCTGGTCGGCTTGCTGGCCGGCGAGATGAGTTCGGGCGGGGGCGGCTGCAATCCCGGCAGCTTCCAGATGCCGCATCCCGAACACTCCCGGCGCTTCGTGGAGTCCGGCTTTCCGGCGATCAATCCCGTGCTCACGGCTTCCCTGATTGCGGTCCTGGTGGTGTCCGCCTTCGTCCTGTTCGTCCTGTTGCTGTACGTGAACAGCGTGATGCGCTTCGTTCTGTTCGACAGCGTTGTGACCAGGGAATGCCGCATCTGGCACAGCTGGAGCCGGCGGCAGGGTCCAGGGCGGCGCTTCTTTGTCTGGCAGATTCTGCTGGCCCTGGCTTCGATTGCGGGTTTCACCATTCTGATAGGAATCCCCGCGGGTTTCGCTTTCCTCCTGGGCTGGTTGAAAGAGCCCAAAGAGCACATGGTCCCGCTCATCCTGGGGGGCATGGCTTTGTTTTTTGTGCTGCTGCTTTTTGTGGTCACGCAGCTGGTGATCCACGTGATGACCAAGGATTTTGTGGTGCCGCAGATGGCGCTGGAAGAAATCGGCGCCATCGAGGGCTGGCGCCGGCTGTGGCCCCGGATCACCGGCGAAAAGGGCGGCTTTGCCGCCTACATTGGAATGAAGATTGTGTTGGCGATTGGAGCCGCGATTATTCTCGGCATCGCTTCTGCCATCGTGCTCCTGCTGCTTCTGATTCCGATCGGCGGATTGGGCGCGATAGCCGTGATCGGAGGCATGGCGGCCGGGCTGACCTGGAACCTTTACACCATCACGCTGGCGGTGGTGGTGGGAATGATTGCGATTTTCTCTCTGCTGTACGTGATTTCCCTGGTCTCGGTGCCGGCCGTGGTTTTCTTTCCGGCGTACTCCATGTATTTCTTCGCTTCGCGCTATCCTCCGCTGGACGCGCTGCTGCATCCCGCGCCGCCACCCGTGATGCCGTCGCCTCCGCCCGACCCGCCGCCACTGCTGCCGACGCCGGAGCCGATCGGATGATGCGCCCTTAATCCCGGGCGCGGTTCTTGATCCAGATTGGCGTGCCCACGAATCCGAAAGCTTTGCGGATCTGGTTTTCCAGAAAACGCTGATAGGCGAAGTGCAGCTTTACCTTGCGGTCAGTGAAGATGACGAACGTCGGCGGCCCGACCGCGGCCTGGGTCATGTAGTAGATCCTGACCTGCTGCCGCGCCGGTACCGAGGCGCGTTCGAAGTCCACGTGTTTGAGGAAGCGATTCATCTCGCCCGTCCCGATGCGCTTGCGGCGCTCCGCAGCGACCTCTTCCAGCATGGGAAATATCTTTTCGGTGCCCTTGCCGGTTGAGGCGGAGACGAACAGGACGGGCGCGTAGCTGAGAAATTTCAACGCGTCCCGCAACCTTTCTTCATAGGCCGCGCGATCGGCAGGACGCTTGTTCTCCTGCATGCGCGAGGATTTCGTCTGCCGTCCGGCGCGCTCCTTGCCGCTCACGACCAGATCCCATTTGTTCACGATGATGATCATGGAGCGCCCGCTCTCGTGCGCATACCCGGCAATGGCGGCGTCGAGCTGGCTTACACCTTCGGTCGCGTCGATCACCAGCAGGGCAATGTCGGCGGCTTCCAGGTGCTTGCGCGCCATGACCACGGAGAGTTTTTCCGCCATCAGGTGGGTCTTGCCCTTGCGGCGGATCCCGGCGGTATCAATAAAGCGGAAACGCTTGCCGTCGCGCTCGACGATCTCGTCAACCGCGTCACGCGTGGTTCCAGGGATGGGCGAGACGATCGAACGCTCGGCCCCCGTCAGCCGGTTCAGCAGCGTGGACTTGCCCACGTTGGGATGCCCGATGATCGCAACTTTGGTTTCGTGAGCGTGAGGCTGTTCGTCTTGTATCTCCTCTGCGTCCACGGTGTCCTCAGTGGTGAGTTGCGGGTTCGATGGCAGAATTTCCAGAATGGCGTCCAACAGGTCATCCAACCCGCGGGCATTTTCCGCGGAGATAGGAAACAGCTTGCGGATCCCGAGACGATGGAACTCGTCGGTGAGGGTTTGCTGCTTGTCGGTGTCAACCTTATTGACGGCAAGGAACACCGGCTTGCCCGACCGGATCAACTGGCGCGCCAGTTCCATATCGGAAGAGGCCATGGCGGTGCGGCCGTCCACCACCATGATGACCGCGTCGGCCTCCTGCAGAGCGACTTTCGCCTGACGGAAGATTTCTGCCGGGATGAAGTCTTTATCCTCCGGGAGAATGCCCCCCGTGTCCACGATGCGGAGATGGCGTCCGCGCCATTCCGCTTCGCCATAGAGACGGTCGCGCGTGATGCCCGGTTCATCGCCCACAATGGCGCGCCGCGACCCCACCAGCCGGTTAAAGAGCGTGGATTTGCCGACGTTGGGACGCCCCACGATGGCGACGGTAGGCATGCCGGCAGCGGC
>DASQHA010000114.1:0-5540 GCA_035632335.1 Terriglobales bacterium | reverse complement strand
CAGAGCGCAAAACCGCCTTCATTCCCGCCGGCGTGGAGATCTACGACAACGCGGACTTGGGGGAAAATCCGCGTCTTCACAAAATTCGCAATGCGGTAGGAGATAGAGCCGCGCGGATTGCCGGGAAAGGCGCGGTTCATGTTGACGCCATCGAGCGGCGAGATGCGTGTATTGGCCGCGCAGGCGCTCTCACTCAACTGCGGCACCAGAATCACGCGGCCCGTGATTTCCGCGGGATCGAGATCGTGGCACAGACGTTTGACCGTGACCTGGCCTTCCCATTCGTTGCCGTGGGTGCCTCCGAAAACAGCCACCCCGGGCGGATGGGCCTTGGATTTTTTCAAGCCGTTGATTACGGTGAGCGGGACCAGTGAGTAGCCCCAACTCGAGTCGTGGTGAAACGCGACGTGATAGTGATGCTTTCCCGGTTTCTCGAAATCTATTTTGGAAAAGTCATAAATGACCGCCGGTTCCGGCATGGACGGCTAGTATACTATGCAGTCTGATCGGGCGCGCATGAAAATCACTAACGTGGAAGTGCTGGTACTGAAGTCTCCGGGCTTGTACAACAACCCTGAGGGATCCGAGGAGCCTCTCGGGCCCACTTACATGGGCATCGTGAGGGTCTCGACGGACGCCGGAATCACGGGCTACTCCGATATGGAGACGGTGGCGTCGGTGGCCAAGGCGGCGGTGGATGCGCCGCGCTGGAGCGAGCCGGGAACGGAGTGCTTTGACGGCTTAGCTTCGCTGGTGATCGGAGAAAATCCGCTCGAAGTCGAACGGCTCTGGTACAAGATGTACCGGGGCAGCATCTATTACGGACGCCGCGGCGTAGCCATCCAGGCGATCTCGGCCATCGACATCGCGCTGTGGGACATCATGGGCAAGTTCTATCAGCAGCCGGTTCACGTTCTGCTGGGTGGCAAGTGGCGGGAAAAAGTGCGGGCATACGCCAGCACGCTGTTCCGGCCGACTCCCGAGGCGATGCGCGAAGCGACGCGGAAATATCTCGACGAGGGATTCACGGCCATCAAGTTCGGCTGGGGCGTGTTCGGCAAAGATCCCAGCCAGGATGTGCAGCTGGTGGAGGCGGCGCGCCGCGAGCTGGGCGATACGCGCGATCTGCTGGTAGATACCGGTTGGTTCATCGAGCGCACGCCGAAGCAGGCCATTCAGGTGATCCGTTCGATCGAGCCGTTCCGGCCTTTTTTTGTCGAGGAGATTCTGCATCCGGAAGACTACGACGGCTACGCTGAGGTAGCGGGCAGCGTCGATACGCTGATCGCCTGCGGAGAGCAGGAAGCTACCGAATGGGGCTTTCACCAGTTGATCGAAAAGGGTAAAGTGGACGTGCTGCAGCCGGACCTGACGCGGTGCGGCGGCTTCACCGTCGCGCGCAAGATTGTCCATATGGCCGAACGGGCGAACGTGCTGGTAATTCCGCACTCCTGGTCATCCGACCTGCTGACCGCCGCCTCGCTGCACCTAAATGCGTTTCAGCGGCGCGCGGTCTTCATTGAATTCAACACTTCGCAGGGTCCCTTGAGCCGGGTGATGGTGAAGCAACCGTTGAAGATGGTGGACGGCTCCGTCGCAGTGCCGTGCGGCCCGGGGCTTGGAGTCGAGGTGAACGAGGAGACACTGGAGAAATACCGCATCGCGTAGATCAGGGTGCAAGCTCCAGCAGCTCGAGGCTGTTGCGCTGAAACATCTGCTCCATTTTCGCCATGTCGAGCCTGGGAAGTGATGTGCCTTCCAGCATGCAATTCAGCTTCCGCATTTCATCCAGGCTGGCGTCGACGGTGGTGAAGGGATAGTCGCTGCCGAACAGAACTTTGTCCCAGACGCCATATTCCTGCACCAGCATCAGCGAGTGGTAGAGCTGGAAGGGGCGGTAGTGCAGCGCGGAGCAGTCGGCATAGACGTTGGGGTGTTTGCGGATCGTGACGGCGCATTCGCCTTCGTAGGGGTGCGAGAGGTGGGCCATGATGATCTTGACCAGCGGAAAACGGATGGCCACATCATCGACGTGCCGTGGAAGCGTGCAGTCGAGCGGCGCCTGCGCAACGAACGTGGTGCCGGTGTGCAGCAGCACAGGGAGATGGTGGCGCGTCGCGTATTCCCATAAATAATCGAGCTTGCGGTCGTTGGGATAAAACCCTGCATACATGGGCAGCAGCTTGATGCCCTTCAACTTGAGATCCTGATGTCCCTGGTGCAGCTCGTCCTGCCAGCCGGGCTGCGCCGGATCGACCGACAAGAAACCGATGACTTTGCCGGAACGTTCTTTGGCATACGCGGCCACTTCCTGGTCCGGCACCCAGAGCCCCGCGAGCCTGGCCTTCCCGCCAAAGACGATGGTTGTGTCGCAGCTTTGTGCATGGGCGTGATACTCTTCCCAGCGCACCGTCAAGTCGATTTCCTGGTTCCTGGCGCGGCGCGCCTGTGCTACGAAATCTTTCGAAAAATGTTCCGGGTAGCGAAAGTAATGGCTGTGAACGTCAACGAGCATGGCTTTGCCCTCTGTGCTCTCTGAAGTGTGCCACGGATCAAGGAATTTCCGTTCTGGCGTCCAGAATAATGGAAGAAAACTGTTGTCCGCCAGCGCGCAGGTGTATACTGCTGTGGCGGTGAATTCGATGATCGGAGCAGGCTGGTGCCGCTGGAGAATCGAGTGACGCCCAGGAAAGATCTTCACGCGACGTCGGTCGAGCGGGCCTTCGCCATCCTGGAATTTTTGGACGGATCACGCCGCGGGTGGAACATCTCGGAGCTCAGCCGGAAGTTGCGAATCCCCAAGAGCACCACGCACGTCATCGTGCTGACCTTGGAGCGGCTCGGATACCTGACGCTGGATACGCGGACGCGGGAGTACAGCCTTGGCCTCAAAGTGTCAGGCCTGGGGCGGGGCCTGATGAAGAGTCTCAGCCTGCCGGACCGCGCGTTGCGGCCGATGCAGTGGCTGGTCGAGGTCACCCGCTGCACGTCGCAGTTGGCGGTGCTGGCCGAGGATCAGGCCATGTATATTCAGAAAGTCGAAGGACCGGGCCTGATTCAGTTTGACTCCTACATCGGGAAACGCACCAACCTGCACTGCACGGGCGTTGGCAAGGTGGTGCTGGCGTACGCCACAGAGCAGAAGCAGGAACACATTCTCAACCGGAAATCATTCGCTCACTACACCAACAAAACCATCACCTCGCCCAACCTGTTGCGCAAGGAACTGATCAAGGTTCGGCAGCGAGGATATGCCATCGACGATGAGGAAGAAGAACTCGAAGTGCGCTGTGTCGCGGCTCCGGTTTTCAGCCAGTCGGGCGAATTTATGGCGGCGCTGGCCATCGCGGGAACCATCGGGCAAATTCGGGACGAAAACATCGACGAGCTCGCCCGTTACGTGATCCAGGCCGCGAACAAAATCTTCCGTTGCCCTGAGGAGCCGGCAGGGGCCAGCAACGCGGGTGCGTGAAAGGACAATCGCTTGGACAGACTAAAAGACAAAGTTGCTATCGTCACCGGCGGCGCCAACGGAATCGGCAAAGCCATCAGCGAGTTGTTCGCCGAGGAAGGCGCCTGGGTGCTGGTTTCGGATATTGAAGACGAACCCGGAAATGCGACCGTGCACGGCATCCGCCAGAAAGGCGGGGCCGCCGAATACTGCCACGCCGACGTATCGTCTACCGCCGATGTAGCGCGCGCCGTCGCAGCGGCTGCGGCGAAAAACGGGCGCCTCGACATTCTTTGCAATAATGCGGCGTACCTGGCGCCGGACTTTCACGACATCCTGGGTTCCACCGAAGACGAATGGACCAAGTGCATCAACATCGCGCTGTTGGGCACGCATTACTTCACGAAAGCGACTCTGCCCTACATGCTGAAGCAGAAGAAGGGGTCCATCGTGAACATCGTTTCTATTCAGGCGCTGGCAGGGATGATGACATCGGTGGCCTACACGGCGACCAAGGCGGCTCTGCTGGGTTACACGCTGAGCGCGGCTTACGATTACGGTCCCCAGAACATACGGGTCAATTCGCTGTGCCCGGGTCCCATTCAGACACGAATTGCGCCGCAGCCCGATGAACCGCACTACAAGTGGCAATGCGACAACACGGTCCTGGGCCGGGTCGGGTATCCGCGCGAAGTGGCTTACGCGGCGCTGTTTCTGGCTTCAGACGAGGCCTCTTACGTCACGGGAGTCACGTTTCCCGTGGATGGCGGCTGGACCTCAAAGTAGAGGCCGGGGTTTGCGGCCGAGCCAGGCCAGGATTTCGCTCTCGTACACCGTTACCACGATGGTGCTGACCAGGATGATGACGCCGCCCGCCATCATGACCGGGGTAATCGATTCCTTCAGCACCAGCACCGCCAGCAGTCCGATGAAAAACGGCAGCACGTAGTTGCCGATGGTTGCCTGGGTCACATCCAGCCTTTTCAGAATGAAAAAGAACAGCAGCATCGAGCAGCCGTAGACGAACACAGCGAGCTCCATGATTCCCCAGAGGGCCACACGGTCCAATCTCGCGAGGCCGGCAAGGGAAAGCGGTTCAACCCAGATGAACAGAGGGAGGCTGGCCAGGCTGGCCACGATCGACGTATAGACGAGAATTTCCAGTTCCGTGTATTTCTTGTCAACCAGCAGCTTGCAGTAGGTGTTGTAGAATGCCGAACCCGCACAGGCCAGCAGAAACAGCGCGTTGCCCAGGAGATATTGGCTGCGGAAGCTGGCGCCTTGAATATCGGATATCGAGGTCAGCAGGACACCGGCCAGGGCAAGGATGAATCCAAAAACGCGCACCGGGTTCAGCTTCTCGTGGAGCATGACGGATGCGCAGATGGCCACCAGGACGGGAATGCTCAACGTGATGATACCGGCGTTGGCGGCGAGGGTTCGTTGCGCGCCGAGCACGTAGGTGATCTGGAGAAAGAAGAAGCCGAACAAGCCGGCGATGGCGAAATGCCGGGCGTCCTCCCAGCGCCACTGGAATGGCCGTCCCAACCTGCGGCCTTCGTACCACAGCGCCGGCAGGAACAGCAGGGTGCTGAGAATCATGGGCAGAAACGCAATCGCTACCGGGCCCAGACGGTCTCCGATGAGCTTGATGACAGGCGCTTGCGTGGCCCACATGAAATTGACCACCATCAGCCAGAACCAGTCGAGATATTTCCTCCTCGTCGCGGTCACAGCGCCTCGAGATCGTGAATCGCGTTATCCAGGCAGCTGGAGATTCTCGGCACGCGGTTCTTGTCCGGCACATCGGGGGCCAGCTTCCGCAGGTCGGCCGAAATCGTTTTCAGGTCGTCTCGATACTGCGCCCGCTGTTCCGCAGTCAACTGCCTGGTGATGTAGACCGGGGGCCCGGGGTGGTCTTCCACCAGCGGCTCGATGGAAATCGTTTCGCTGCGCAGCGACGGCAAATGGCGCAGGTAGGCTTCCTCGGCGCGAGTGAAGATTCCGGCGAGCGCCTCGGTCGTGGAACGGCGCGAAGTGCCGTATAGTTCCTCGATCGAATCAGCGAGGTGCGCGCGCCAGGGAGAGA
>DASQHA010000113.1:0-3194 GCA_035632335.1 Terriglobales bacterium | reverse complement strand
GCAGGTTGAGCAGACTTCGCCGCGGCCCTGCGGGCCTCCTGACCGGGGCAAAGACCCGGTCCCACACAAGCAGGTCAAGTGCTTTTGAGGATCTGGCGCAGATCGCTGCCCGTCATCTCTTTCGGCTGCGGGATGCCCAGCATGCCCAGCACCGTGGGCGAGATATCGCGCAGAGAGCCGCCGGATTTCAGTGAGAACTTCTTTCCGTTGTCCGCCACCACGATGAAGGGCACGGGGTTGGTGGTGTGGGCGGTATGCGGGCCGCCGGTGACGGGATCGATCATCATCTCGGCATTGCCGTGATCGGCGGTGATCAGCATGGCCCCGCCCCGGGCGCGGACCACCGGCTCGATCCGGCCCAGGCAGGCGTCGACGGTTTCGACGGCCTTCACCGTCGGCTCTATTTTTCCGGAATGCCCGACCATATCGGCGTTGGCGAAATTCACGATGATGACGTCGAACGTCCCATCTTCCACCGCTTTGATCACCGCGTCGGCAATTCCCGCCGCGCTCATTTCCGGCTTCAGATCGTAGGTGGCGACTTTTTGCGACGGCACTACCAGTCGCTCTTCCCCGGGAAACGGCTGCTCCACGCCGCCATTGAAGAAATAAGTCACATGAGCGTACTTCTCCGTCTCCGCGACGCGCAGGTTGCGCAGGTTCATCTGGCCCATCACGTTGGCCAGAATGTTGTCCATCGACTCCGGCGGAATGACTACCGGGAGCGTGAACTTCTTGTCGTACTGGGTCATGCAAACGTAATGCAGGTTTTTGGGCACGCGATCGCGGGGGATGGCCAGATCGAGATCGGCAGCTCCCGGCAGGTCGCTTCCCCCCTGCGGGTCCAGGCCGCTGTTGCGGGCCAGGGCCCGGGTGATCTGGCGTACCCGATCGGCGCGGAAGTTGAAACAGATGCAGGAATCCTCGTCGCGGATGTGGGTGAGCGGTTCGCCGCGATTGTCGAGACAAACAAAAGGCACGATAAATTCGTCGGTCACACCCTTGTTGTAGGAATCTTTCACGCCCTGCACCGGGTCAACGTATTTGCCGCCTTCGCCATCTCCGAAAACCATCGCATTGAACGCCTTGGCAATGCGCTCCCAGCGGCGGTCGCGATCCATGGCGTAGTAGCGGCCGTTCACGGAAGCGATTTTGCCGGTGTTGTACTCGCGCATCTTCTGCTGCAGCTGTTCCAGATATCCAGCGCCGTTGGTGGGCAGGGTGTCGCGGCCATCCATAAAGGCGTGGACGAAGACCCGGTCAACCCCGTTTTGCTTCGCCATTTTGAGCAGAGCATAGAGATGGGTCTGGTAGGAATGCACACCGCCGTCGGAGAGCAGCCCAAAGAGATGCAACCGGCGGCCGCCCGCGCGCGCGTTTTTCATGGCGCTGAGTAGAACGGGATGGGAAAAGAATTCGCCGCTCTGGATCATGAGCTCGATGCGGGTGCTGTCCATGTGGACGATGCGACCGGCCCCGATGTTGAGGTGGCCGACTTCACTGTTTCCCATCTGCCCTTCGGGAAGGCCGACGTAATGGCCGCTGGTCTGGATCAGCGTGTTCGGATATTCGCGCAGCAGCCGGTCATAGGTGGGCTTGCGGGCCTGGGCGATGGCGTTGGCTTTAGTTTCGGCACGATAGCCCCAACCGTCGAGAATGATAAGAACCAGTGGTTTAGGACGGCTCATTCAGCTCCTGGCGTTGTATCTGGCTCGCTGGATCACGGCTTGCGGAGACGCAGAGAAATCGAAATCGGAAAGAACAGGAATTATAGGCGACAGGGCGAGGTTTTCAAATCCGCAGCCGCATACTATAGTCCTTGCTGGCCTGAATCCATTTTGTTTTGTGATTACTGCCAGAGTATTTTCGACACGAACGGAGAATCTATGCCTCTAAGCGAACTTCTACTCTCGGAATTTGATGCTGAAATGAAAACGACGCGCACCATGCTGGAGCGCGTCCCTCAAGACAAGAAAGATTTCGCGCCCCATCCCAAATCGATGCGGCTGGACCAGCTGGCTCCGCATGTGGCCGAGCTGGCGGGATTTGGCGTCACCGTGCTGACTACCCCCGAGCTCGACCTCGCCGCCGGCACTCGTACGCGGGTTCCCCTGGAGTCGGCGTCCCAACTGGTGAAGGTTTTCGACGAGGGGGCGGCCAAGGTCCGCGCTGCGCTCAAAAGCATGCCCGACGAGGCCTGGACCCAGAACTGGAAGCTGAAACTCGGCGACAAGCCCATCTTCGACGGACCGCGTTTTCTGGCCTATCGGCAGATGTTCCTGAACCACCTGGTGCATCATCGCGCCCAACTCGGCGTGTACCTGCGCCTGAACGATAAACCGCTGCCTTCCACCTACGGGCCTTCGGCCGACGACAGGATGGGATTCTAGTTGTGTGGGGCGGACACTCTTGTCCGCCCACACAACCTCAACCCTGGGCTAACCGCCAAAGCTCAGCGCTTTCAGCCCCAGAAACCTGGCCCCGTCGCCCAATTCTTCTTCAATTCTCAGCAGCTGGTTGTACTTCGCGATGCGATCGGTGCGCGACGCCGAGCCGGTCTTGATCTGGCCAGCCCCGGTGGCCACGGCCAGGTCGGCGATAAAGGTATCTTCGGTCTCTCCCGAGCGGTGCGAGATGACTGACGTGTAGCCGTTGCGCCGCGCCAGATCGATAGCGTCGAGAGTCTCGCTGACCGTGCCAATCTGGTTGACCTTGATCAGAATCGAGTTGGCCACGTGCTTGTCGATTCCCTCCTGCAGGAACGTGACGTTGGTGACGAACAGATCGTCGCCGACGAGCTGGATTTTCTCGCCCAACTCCCGGGTGAGATTCTGCCAGCCGTCCCAGTCGTTTTCTGAGAGACCGTCTTCCAGGGAAACGATGGGGTAATCTTTCACCCACTTCGCCCAGAAGGCGATCATGTCGTCCGAGCTTTTCGCCGACTTGTCGGACTTTTTGAAAACGTACTTGCCGTCCTGATAGAACTCGCTGGCCGCAGGATCGAGCGCGACCGCGATTTCTGCTCCCGGCTTGTATCCGGCTTGCGTGATCGCTTCGAGAACCACTTCAATGCCTTCGACATTCGACTTGACCGAGGGCGCGAAGCCGCCTTCGTCGCCGACCGCCGTGTTGTAGCCACGCTTTTTGAGCACGCCTTTTAAAGTGTGGAACACCTCGACGCCCCAGCGCAGGGC